>CAYQSE010000160.1:0-13459 GCA_964419905.1 uncultured Enterobacteriaceae bacterium | reverse complement strand
CGGCTTGGGCGCCGGCTTCACCACAGGCGTCGGTGCGGGGACAGGTTCGGGCGCCGGCTCGGGCGCGGGCGCGGGCTCCGGTGCCGGCGCGGGCTCGGGCGCGGGCTCGGGGTCTGGCGCGGACGCGGGCTCCGGCGCGGGCGTTCCGGCGGGATCCAGGAGCCCGTAGCGGGATCCGAGCACGCCCGCGGCCACGAGCAGGCTCACGACGATCAGCACGATCGCCCCGATCAACACCGGTCGACCGGTGGCGCGCTGCGCCTCCTGCTCCTGCTTGGCGGCGAGCCGGGTGAACGCGTCGGGCACCACAGGAGAGGGTGTCGCGCGGTCGTTGGCGTCCCTCGGAGGCGGCTTCACGTCGCTGAGCGGCACGGTGGGCGCCTCGCCGACGCCCGGATCGGTGGGGAAACCGTCAGACGGGCCGGGTCGACTCGGGTCGGCGAGGTGCTCGGCGCGCGTGACCGGGGCGGGGGTCGAGGACTCCTCGACCGAGCGACGGATCTGGTCGGCGAGGCCGCTGCCGGGACGCACCAGGGTCGTCGGCGCGTCGGCGAGATCCTCGTCCTCCGGGTCGTCGGACTGGCCGTAGCCGCCCGCGCCCAGATCGCCCGCGACGGACTTGCGACGCACCTCGTCGAAGTAGGCCTCGATGTCCGGAATCGACTCGATCGACCGCCAGGTGCGGCCGTCGAAGCTCACCGAGTCGCGGGGCTCCACCTGATCTTCGTCGAGCATGCGCTGGAGCTGATTCAGGCTGTGGAAGTCATAGGTGAGCCCGAGTCCGCGGCGAACCTTCCAGTTCACACCCAGCTCACGGAAGTCGAGCCCGAACACGTCGTCGTCGGCGACGGGCGGCGGTCCACCCACGCGAACCTGCGCCATGCCGGATGCGCTGCGGGGCGGGGGAGGCGCGGCGGCGGGTGGCGGCGGGGCGACCGGCGGCGGCGCGGCGGGCGCCGGCGGCGCCGCGGGCGCCTGCTCTGCCGGTGGGGCCTCGTCTTCGGGTGGACGAACGACGAACTTCGCCGCGCACTTTGGGCACGAGATCTTCGCCGGGCGGCCCTTCAGCTTGGCTTCGTCGAACTTGTACCGGGCGTTGCACGAGGGACAGGAGACGATCATGTAGCCTTGCCTGCTGCGTCGGCGGTGAACCTACCACACACAACCGGCTGCGTGGGAAGGCCCCTCGAATCCGGTCGCTGCGCGCGCTCAGTCGTCGACGAGGTGCAGCTCGTCGGTACCGAGCGGCACCGAGCGGGGCGAACCCCCCTCGAACGCCACCCACAGCCGCGTACCCTGCAGCGATCGCACGACCCCTACCCCCAGGCGGGCGTGGTGCACGCGCCGGCCCTGGTAGAGCTGAGTGACGTCCTCGATCTCGACCAGCCGCAGCGTCTCGTCGGACGGGGGTGGCTCGGCGGACTCCTTGGACCGGAGGAACGCGCTCAGGCGCTGCCGCAGCGCGGCCCGATCATCGCGCTCGTCGATCACCGCCATCGCGGGCTCGAGCGTCGGGAGATCGCCCTCGACCGCCTCGAGCGGCAGGTCGCAGATGAAGCGCGAGGGCTGTGCGCCGCTGCCGGCTCGCTTCTGCCCTCCGAACACCTCGATCGCCGATCCCTCAGGGTTGTAGGTGATCACGAGGCGCTGCCGCGCGCGCGTGAACGCGACGTAGGCCAGGCGCCGCTCCTCCTCGATGCCAGCGGGCTCCTCGAGCGAGCGGGCGTGCGGGAACTGGCCCTCCATCAGGTGCACCGCGAACACCACCGGGTACTCGAGGCCCTTGGCGTTGTGCACCGTGAGCAGGGTGACCTGGCCCCCGTCGGGGATCTCCTCATCCTGTCCGGCCAGCGCGATCCGATCGAGCCAGGCGCGCAGGCGATCGGCAGGCGCGCCGAGCTCGGCGGCCTGCTCGTACTCGAAGGCGTCTCGGAGCAGCTCGTTCAGGTTGTCGAGTCGCCCTTGGGACTCGCGCGTGTCCTCGGCGTCGAGCATCGCCTTGTAGCCGGTGCGCAGGATGGTCTCGCGGACGAGCGCGGCGGGGTCGTGCGTGCGCGAGAGCTCGGCGAGCTCGTCGATGATCTCGACGAAGCTCCGCAGCGCCTTCGCCGAGCGTCCAGCGCCCGCCGTCCCGCGAGCGACCTGCAGCAACGGCTCGCCGCGCGTCGCGGCCTCCTCGCGCAGCCCCTCCAGGGTCTTCGCGCCGATGCCGCGGCTGGGGACGTTCACGACCCGCAGCAGGGCTGCGTCATCGGCCGGGTTCGTGACCAGACGAAGGTAGCCGAGGACGTCGCGCACCTCGCGTCGCTCGTAGAACTTGCGTCCGCCGACGATCTTGTGGGGGATGCGGTAGCGCTGGAGCATGCGCTCGAACAGCCGGGAGGTGGCGTTGGTGCGATACACGATCGCCATGTCCTCCCACGCGGCGCCGTCGCGATGCAGGCCCTGCATCGCGCGTGCGACCCAGTCGGCCTCGTCCTGCGGGCTCTGCCGCATCACGACGCGCACCTTGCGTCCCGCGTCCTCGGCCGTCCACAGCGCCTTCACCTTGCGGTGGCGGTTCTTCACGATGACCGCGTTCGCGACGGTGAGGATGTGCGCGGTGGAGCGGTAGTTCTGCTCGAGGCGGATCACCGTCGCGTCCTCGAAGTCGCGCTCGAACTCGAGGATGTTGCGGATGTCGGCGCCGCGGAAGCCGTAGATGCTCTGATCGTCGTCGCCCACCACCGCGAGGTTGCGCCGTGGCTCGGCGAGCAGGCGCAGCAGTTGGTACTGCCCGCTGTTCGTGTCCTGGTACTCGTCGACCAGCAGGTAGTGAAACCGATCGCGCCACTTCTCCAGCACGTCGGGGTGCTCGCTGAACAGGCGCACGGTGTGCCCGATCAGATCGTTGAAGTCGAGCGCGTCGGCGGCGCGCAGGCTCTCTTCGTACTCGCGCCACACCTTGAGGAAGGGGTCGTTCCCGTGGGTGCGCTGCTCGCCGAGCAGCGCCTCGGGCCCCATCAGCCGGTTCTTGTAGTGGTCGATGCGGCTCAGCAGCGCCGCGGGCCGCATCTTGTCCTCGTCGTAGCCCCAGCGCTTCACGATCTCCTTGATCATGCGCTTCGAGTCTTCGTCGTCGTAGATCGCGAACCGCTGCGTGTAGCCGAGCGCCTCGATGTCCTGCCTGAGGATGCGCGCGCACGAGGAGTGGAACGTGGAGATCCACACCTTGCGCCCGGCTTCGCCTACGAGCTCCTCGACGCGCTCCTTCATCTCGGACGCGGCCTTGTTGGTGAACGTGACCGCGAAGATGTTCCTCGGATCGACCCCCTCGTGGAGGAGGTGGGCGACGCGGCGGGTGAGCACGCGGGTCTTTCCCGAGCCCGCTCCCGCCAGGATCAACAGCGGCCCCTGCAGCGTCGTGACCGCACGGTACTGCTCGGGGTTGAGGTGCTGGAGGTGCTCGGGCGCGGTCACGACGGCTCCTCCTTGCGTCGGCGCAGACGACTCGCGCCGCGCTCGATCAGCTTCGGTGGCGCGCGCTCGACGAACAACGCGTCGGCAGGGACGTCCTGGGTCACCACCGACCCCGCGCCGACGATCGCCCGCTCGCCGATCGAGAGGGGAGCCACCAGCGCGCTGTTGCTGCCGATGAACGCTCCCGCGCCGATCGCGGTGCGGTGCTTGGCGAAGCCGTCGTAGTTGCAGGTGATCGTGCCCGCGCCGATGTTCGCGCCCGCGCCGACGTGCGCGTCGCCGAGGTAGCTCAGGTGCGAGGCCTTGGCGCCGTCCTCGAGTGTGGTCGCCTTGACCTCGACGAAGTTCCCGACCCGCACCCCGCGTCCCAGCACGGCGCCCGGACGCAGGTGGGCGAACGGACCGACCACGCAGCCCGGGCCGATGCGGGCGCCGGTGCACACGCAGCTCGGATCGACCCGCGCGCCCTCCCCGACGTCTGTGTCTTCGAGCCAGCACCCGGGGCGGATCTCGGCGCCCGCCGCGACCGCGGTGCGGCCCCTCAGCGTGACCTGCGGATGCACGGTCGCGCCGGGCGCGACCTGCACCGTGGTGTCGAGCCAGGTCGTGGCAGGGTCGAGGATACGGGCGCCCGCGGCGCGCAGGCGATCCGCGTGCCGCCTGCGCACGACGGCCTCGACGTCGAGCGCGGCCGCGGGCAGGCGCGCGGCCTCCGCTGCGGTGACGACGGCGCGCACCGGCCCTTCAGCCTGCGCGAGGACCTCGAACAGCGGCCGGTCGGCGATGTCCTCGGCGAGCCGGGCTGCGATCACGACGCCGTCCGGGCCGACGATCACGCCGGCAGCCGCGTGCGCGACCAGGGCGTGCAGCGCCTCGGGCGCGATCGCGGCGCATCGCCCGTCGACCAGGATCGCCAGTCCTGGCGGCGTCGGCCGAGCCTCGGGCGCCTCGACGTGCGCGTCGAGCCCTGCCGCGGCGCAGACCCAGCGCCAGTGATCGCGCAACGGTCGCCCGGCGATCGCTGTGGCCTGCGACCCCTCCTCGATCAGCACCCTCGCGATCCTCATGCGCGACCGCCTCCTTCGCCTCGTGTATGCCGTCCCGCGGGCGCGATCACCTGCCCGATCGTCGGTACGGCCGCTGCGGTTCAGAGCGCACGAGGGAGTTACCCACCCGCGCAGGGAGGCCCCTTTGCACAAGAAGACCCGAGCGGGCGGAGAGAAGACGCGCGAGCGGATCCTGGAGTGTGCGCTGCCCCTGTTCGCGCGCCACGGGTTCGCCGGGACGTCGACGCGCATGGTCGCCGGAGCCGCAGAGGTGAACGTCGCGACGCTCGCCTACTACTTCCAGGGGAAGGAGGGGCTCTACCACGCCGTCGTGCAGCGGCTGCACGAGGATCTCGCCGAGCAGGTCCCGGACGCGCTGCCGGCCATGCCGCCCGATCAGCTCGCGGACTGGCTCGCCGACCAGATGTGGTCGTTCGTCTGCGCGCACCGGGTCCACATCCAGGTCTTGATCCGCAACGTGCTCGACACCGGCGGACACGCGGACGTGGTGATGGATCGATGGATCGAAGGGCTCTATCTCCGGATCGATCAGCTCCTCGGTGCGCTTCGTCCAGACTGGAGCCGGGTCCGCGGGCGGTTGTTCGTGATGAGCCTGATGCACACGCTCGCGCGCTTCGCGGTCGAGGACCGCGAACAGCTCGTGTCGATGGCGGGCAAGCCCGCGGATCTCGACGGAGAGATCCGCAGGTTCTTCGCCGATATGCTGCGCGTCAACCTCGGGCTTCCCTAGAGCGCCGAACAGAAACCCTCCCGTCGCCCGTCGGGCGGTCCCACGCGAGGGCGACGCCCCTCGTCGGTCACGTGCCCCGGCACGCTCCCTCCTCGGGAACGGCGGAGCCTTGCCACCCTCGCGCGGGCCTGCCTCGACTGGCTCGGTCCGGGTTCCTGATCGGCGCTCTAGCCGCCCGGGATCAACGAGGACGCTTCATCGACCCGTCTGTCGATCCACCGCTCGTGCCGCTGCTCGGGCGCGTGGTGGTGGACGAGCCGGGACGCGTCATCGTGGTCTTGGGCCGGGAGGTCGTCGTCGGACGGACGGGCGCGGGCGCAGGCGCGGGCGCGGGCTCCGCGGCGGGGGTGGTCGTGGTCGTCGTCGTGGTCGTCGACGTCGTCGTCCCGGGCGCGGGGGCTGCGCACGCGTCGTCCGCGACGCAGGTGAAGCCCCACGCCTCGCAGTTGGACTTCGCCATCACCGCGCGGGAGAGCGCATCGGTGGAGGCGTCGGTGTACTCGCAGCAGCACTCATCGCCGGCCGCACCAGCCTCGACGACGGGCACGGGCGCGGTCGTCGTCGTCGTCGTCGTCGTCGGCACGACGGGCGCGGGGGGCGGTGGGGGCGGCTCACTGCTGCCGGTGAGTCCGGAACAACCGAGGGCGAACGCCAAGGTCAGGGCACCAACGAACAGTGAGCGATGCATCGAGTCCTCCAGACTACTTCGAGGGACGCTTCATGCCGCCGGAAGATTCCCCGGACGGCGCGGTCGCGGGCGCGGGCTCGGTGGTCGAGCCGGGCCGCGACAGCTTGCCGGGCTCCGGGGCGGGGGCGGTGGTCGAACCGGGCCGAGCGAGCGTGTTCTCCTCGCCGGACGGGCGGGAGAGCGGTGCGACGGGCGCGGGCGCCGGGGCCGTCGTGCGCGTGGTCGTCGTGGTCGTCGTGGTCGACGTGGTCGTCGTGCCCGGCGCGGGGGCGGCGGCGGCCTCGTCAGCGGTACCGGGGGCGGCGTCGCCCTCGGGGGCCGCATCGGCCTCGTCGAGCGTGGGCTCGGGCGCGGGCTCGACGACGGGGGCCGGGGCCGGAGCGGGAGCGGGAGCGGGAGCGGGATCCGAACCCCCGCAGGCGGTGGCGACGAGCAGGAGCGCGAGGGGAAGGGCGAGGCGGTGCATCATTTTGTTCCTCCGGTGCCTTGTGAGCAGGCACACAAACAACAGGGCGCGTCATACCACGCCGCGCGGGCCGCGGAAATGCGATGACGTGACCTTGGACACGTCGACGGTGTTGATGCCGTGATGCCTCGGGGCCTTGCGGTGCCCTCGGCGCAGCATTACGAGCGCGGCCGCATTGCGGATTGAACCCTGGGAGCCGCCGTGACCTACGACCTCTCCAAGCTCCGGAACATTGGGATTTCCGCCCATATCGATTCCGGTAAGACCACGCTTAGCGAGCGCATCCTCTTCTACACCAACCGCATCCACGCGATCCATGAGGTGCGAGGCAAGGATGGCGTGGGCGCGAAGATGGACTCGATGGAGCTCGAGCGCGAGCGCGGCATCACCATCCAGTCCGCGGCGACCTACACCGAGTGGAAGGGTCACCACATCAACCTGATCGACACCCCCGGGCACGTCGACTTCACGATCGAGGTCGAGCGCGCGCTGCGCGTGCTCGATGGCGCGATCCTCGTGCTGTGCGGGGTGGCGGGCGTGCAGTCGCAGTCGCTGACCGTCGATCGTCAGATGCGGCGCTACAACGTCCCGCGCCTCGCGTTCGTGAACAAGCTCGACCGCCAGGGTGCGAACCCGTTCCGCGTGCGCAAGCAGCTCATCGAGAAGCTGAACCACAACGCGGTCATGATGCAGATCCCCATCGGCGCCGAGGACCGCCTGCTGGGCGTCGTCGACCTCGTCACGATGCGCGCGGTCTACTTCGAGGGGGAGAACGGCGAGCAGATCCGCGAGGCGGACATCCCCGACGACCTCAAGGGGCAGGCCGACGAGTACCGCGAGGAGATGCTCGACGCGGTGTCGATGTTCAACGACGAGCTGATGGAGGCGATGCTCGAGGAGAGCGTCACTGTCGATCAGATCCGCACCGCGGTCCGCAACGCGACGATCACGCGTCAGATCACGCCGGTGTTCATGGGCTCGGCCTACAAGAACAAGGGCGTTCAGCTGCTCCTCGACGCGGTCACGCACTACCTGCCGTGCCCGAGCGAGGTCGTGAACAGCGCCCACGATCTCGACGAGAACGAGGCGGAGATCGAGATCTCCGCCGACCCGGCGAAGCCGTTCGTCGGGCTCGCGTTCAAGCTCGAGGAGGGTCGCTACGGTCAGCTGACCTACATCCGCATCTACCAGGGGACGCTACGCAAGGGCGATACCATCCACAACACCTTCTCGGGCCACAAGGTGAAGGTGGGACGCCTCGTGCGCATGCATTCGGACGAGATGCAGGACATCGACGAGGCGATGTCGGGCGACATCGTCGCGCTGTTCGGCATCGACTGCCGCTCGGGCGACACGTTCACCGACGGCACGATCAACGTGTCGATGACCTCGATCTTCGTCCCGGATCCGGTCATCTCGTACACGATCACGTCCAAGGACAGCAAGGCCAACCAGAACCTGTCCAAGGCGCTGCAGCGGTTCACCAAGGAGGATCCGACGTTCAAGGTGAGCGCGGATCCCGAGACCGGCGAGACGATCATCGCGGGCATGGGCGAGCTGCACCTCGACGTGTACATCGAGCGGATGAAGCGCGAGTACAAGGTGCCGATCGAGACCTCCCCGCCCCGCGTCGCGTACCGCGAGACGATCACCAAGGCGGTGTCGTTCGACTACACCCACAAGAAGCAGACCGGTGGCTCGGGCCAGTACGGCAAGGTGCAGGGTCAGTTCGAGCCCAACGCCGAGGAGAACTACACGTTCCTCGACGAGGTGAAGGGCGGCAACATCCCGCGCGAGTACATCTCGTCGGTCGACAAGGGTTTCCGGTCGATGCTCGACAAGGGTCGCCTGATCGAGGCGCCGGTCGTCGGCATCAAGGTCCGGCTGCAGGACGGCGGCTCGCACGCGGTCGACTCGTCCGACATCGCGTTCCAGGAGGCCGCGCGCGGCGCGTTCCGCGACGCCTACCACCGCGCCGGTCCGGCGATCCTCGAGCCGATCATGCGGGTCGACATCGAGGGTCCGGCCGAGTTCCACGGCCAGATCGTCGCGACGATCATGCAGCGTCGCGGGATGATCATCGGCGCCACCGAGGAGGACGGCTTCTCCAAGGTCGAGGCCGAAGTCCCGCTGTCCGAGATGTTCGGCTACTCCACGGCGCTTCGCTCCGGCACGCAGGGCAAGGCCGAGTTCGCGATGGAGTTCAGCCGCTATGATCGGGCGCCCGCCCAGATCTCGGACGAGTTGATCGAGAAGTACCAGGCCGAGAAGAAGAAGGCGGGTCGCTAGGCCCCTCGACGAGGAGAACGTCCCATGCCGCAGGAACTGTACAAGCGCAGCCCGATGCGGATCCTCAACGAGCATCTCGGTAAGGGCCTGGAGCCTGGCGAGATCGGCGTGATCGTGGCCAAGCCGGGCGTGGGCAAGAGCCCGCTGCTCGTCCACGTCGCGCTCGACGCGCTGTTCCGGGACGTCCCGGTGCTGCACGTCGCGCTCAAGGATCCGGTAGACCACGTCCGGTCGTACTACGACGAGATCTTCGCCGCGATCACGCGCGCCGGTCGGATCACCGACCGCGCCGCGGCGGCGGTGGCCGTCGAGCGTCATCGGATGATCCACAGCTACCTCGACCGCGCGTTCGACGTGTCCCACTTCGAGGACAACCTTCGGATGCTCGACGAGGTCGCGCACTTCGCCCCGCGGATGCTCGTGCTCGACGGCCTGCGGATGAAGGACCTCGAGGACGTGCTCCCGAAGCTGTCCGCGCTGGTCAAGAAGCTGGGCGTTCCGCTGTGGGCGACGGTGCGCACCCGCACCAGCGACGAGCCGGAGCTGCCGGAGTCGTCGTGGGCCCACGTCAAGGTGGCGCTCCGGCTCAACCCGAGCGGTCGCACCGTGAAGCTCTCGCTTCAGGACGCGAGTGGTGTCTCGGAGCTTCCGTTCCAGCTCGATCCGGGCACGATGCTCGTGCTCACGGACGAGGCCGAAGAGGCGGGTCGCGCGCGCACCGCGACGCGTCCGGGCGACTGCACGCTGTACTCCGGCGGCGCGAACGGCGCCGAGGCGCTGTTCGGCGAGGAGTGCGAGCGCTGGGGCGTGCACGAGGTGAACTTCACGTTCGAGGGTCACAAGCAGGCGCGCAGCCGGGGGCGCTACGAGCTCTCCCCGCGTGAGCTCGCGGCGGGTGACGTCAGCCTCGTCTACGTGTCGCGTCGCCTGCACCGCACCTACTCCGAGGGCAGCCTGATCCGCCGCGTGCTGCAGACGCTGTGGCACATGGTGAGCCGCAGCCAGCAGGTGTTCGTGCTCGGGCAGATCCAGGACGATGGCACCGTCGTGGGCGGCACCGGCTGGTCGGTCGAGCTCGCGAAGATGTGGAACAAGAGCCTGTGGGTCTTCGACCAGAAGAAGCGCGACTGGTACCGCTGGGACGGCGATCAGTGGCTGCCGGGCGTGCCGACCATCGAGTCGCACCACTTCACCGGCACGGGCACGCGCTACCCCACCGAGGAGGGCAAGAAGGCCGTCCTCGAGCTGTTCGAGCGCTCGTTCGGCGCGGCGTCCGAGTAGGCACCGCGGCGCGTCACGCGCGCGCCGTGCCCGCTCAGTACACGTTGTAGGTCGCGCGCTTCGCCTCGTGCTCGGCGGCGTTGCGCGAGCCGTGGAACGTGCCCGTCGCGTCGTGCAGGTAGTACCAGAAGTCGGACGGGACCGGGCTCACCGCCGCCTCGAGCGACGGGAGCGCCGGGTTTCCGATCGCGGTGGGCGGCAAGCCCTTGTGGATCCGGGTGTTGTAGGGATCCGCGGGGTCGCGCAGCCGCACCAGGAACGCCCTGCGGTCGTTCCACTCCTCGAGCTCGTACCGGCTGGTGGCGTCGACGCCGAGCTGCCAGCCGTTGTCGAGGCGCTTCCACAGGATGCCGGCCACGATCGGGCGCTGGGCTGGCTTCGGCTCCTCGCGCTCGAGCATCGAGGCCATCACGACGACCTGGTGCAGCCCGCGGATGGCGATCGCGTCCTCGTGGCGACTGCGGAACAGCGCGTCGAACTGGGCGAGCTGTCGCTCGATGAACGCCTTGGCATCGAACCGGCCCGGCGGGGGCACCTTGTAGGTCTCTGGGTAGAGGTAGCCCTCGAGCGTGGGTGACGTGATCGGGAACGGCAGGTCCACGGCCTTTCGCGTCGCGAGGTCCGCATAGGCCCCTGGCGTGATGAACCCGCCCGCCGCGAGCGCCGCGTCGATCTCGCGGATCCGCCAGCCCTCGACGACGGTGAACGCCACGTCGTCGGGGATCGGCGCGCCGCAGAGTGTGCGCAGCGCCTCGCGGGTGCTCATGTCGCGCCTCAGCGCGAACTTGCCGGCCTTCAGGCAGCGGACCTCATCGGGGTGCTGTCGCACGAACAGCCTCCACTGCCACCCGCCGGGCGCGAGCCCCTCCGCCTCGAGCCGTGGCCCGATAGAGGTGCTGTTGCTGCCGGGGGGCACCTCGAACACGAACGCCGTGGGGTCGGAGGGATGTGACGGCGCGTCGGGATCGTGGCACGCGACGAGCGCGGACAACAGCAGCGACCAGCGAAGCAAGCACACCTCCACGTCCTCGGAACATACCGCGCGCGTCGGGTTCCCGTTACGGGGCCGAGCGTTCCTGGAGGGTCTTGTGGACGAAGTTCGCCGTCGCGTCGAGGCATCGTGGAGCTCGGGCGAGATCGATGCCGAGGCCGTGGCCGAGGCCATCGCGCTGCTCGATCGAGGCGCTCTCCGCGTCGCCGAGAAGATCGACGGCGAGTGGGTGGTGCACGCCTGGCTCAAGCAGGCGATCCTGCTGTACTTCCGCACGGCGCCGATGGTCGAGGGGAGCTGGGGCGCGTACCGCTACCACGACAAGATCCCGCTCAAGCAGGACCTCGCGGCGCAGGGCGTGCGTGTCGTGCCGCCGGGTGCCATCCGCTACGGCGCGTTCCTCGAGCGCGGCTGCGTGGTGATGCCCGGCTACGTGAACATCGGGGCGTGGGTCGGCGCGGGCACGATGGTGGACACCTGGGCCACGGTCGGCTCGTGTGCCCAGGTGGGGCGCGGCGTGCACCTCTCGGGCGGGGTCGGGATCGGCGGCGTGCTCGAGCCGCCCGGCGCGCGGCCGGTGATCCTCGAGGACGGCGTGTTCGTCGGCTCGCGCTGCGTGGTCGTCGAGGGGATGGTGGTCGAGGAGGAGGCGGTGCTCGGCGCGGGCACGACGCTGACCGCCTCCACCTACATCATCGACGTCACCGGACCCGAGGAGGTCATCTACCGCGGGCGCGTCCCGGCTCGCTCGGTCGTGGTGCCGGGCACGCGCACCCGCACCTTTCCGGCGGGCGACTACCAGCTCCCGTGCGCGCTGATCATCGGTCGCCGTACGGCGTCCACCGACCGCAAGACCTCGCTGAACGACGTGCTGCGCGAGTTCGCGCTGGCGGTCTGAGTGGCAGACCTGCCGGTCGAGGTCGCGTGGACCGCGCGCCTGCCCGGGACCTGGACGCTGGTCGCGGCGCTGGTCGCGGTGCACGCCGGGACCGGCTTGGTGGCCTGGGCAGCAGGTCGGGCGCCGTTGCTCGACGGGCTGGTCCTGTCCCGGTCGGCCAGCCTGCGGGTGTGGGTCGGCGGTCAGGCGTACGAGCGGGTGGCAGGTGGCGAGGCGTGGCGGCTGCTGACCAGCGTGTTCCTGCACGCGGACGCGCTGCACCTCGGGCTCAACGCCGTCGCGCTCCTGGCGCTCGGACGCGTCGTCGAGCCGTGGCTCGGGGCGCGTCGGCTGTGGCTCACCTTCCTGCTCGGCGGGCTCGGCGGCTCGCTCGCGTCCCAGGCGGTGGGGGTCGGTCGCTCCGATGGCGCGTCCGGGGGGGCGTTCGCGCTGCTCGGGCTCGCGCTGTGCCTCGGGTGGCGGCTCCGGGATCGGCTCGCGCCCGACGAGCGGTGGCTGCTGGGGCCGGCGCTCGGTGGCCTGCTCGCGTTGAACCTCGTGCTCTCGTTCGCGCTGCCGTTCGTGGACGCCGCGGGGCACCTCGGCGGGCTGCTGTGCGCGCTCCCGGTCGGTGTCGGCGTCTCGCTGGTCGCAACGCCCCCGTGGTCGGGACGCGGCGTGATCGCGGCGCTCGAGCGCGCCGCGATCGTGGGGATCGCGGCGCTCGGTGTGTGGGGGCTCGTCGCGCTCGCCGGCTAGCGCTTGGGCGGCGGCGTCATCCACTCGGGCAGCGGATCGTCGTTGCTCACCCAGCCCGACCAGGCGACTGCACCGCCCTGCGTGAGCTGCACGAGCGACGGGGTGCCCGCGGGACGGGTCGAGCCCTTCTGGCCGTCGACGAACGCTGTCGAGCCATCGGGGAGCGGGAAGGAGACCGCGGCGACCGCCTGGTTCTCCCTGGCCTTCGCGTAGAGCTCGGCGAGCTTCGCCCCTTCGGCGCCGAGCCCATCCGGGACCGACCAGGACGGATCGATGCGGGCGACGGTCTGCAGCGCTCGCAGCGCGGCGTCCTCGTTCGCGGCGTGGAGCGCGCGCACGGCGTAGAGCCGGTGTACGGCCGCAGCCTGGGGCGCCTCGACGACGCCGGCGAGGCAGATGCTGGCAGCCTTGGCCTCGGCGTACGCTTTGTCGAGCCCGCGCTTGTCGTTCTTGACCCACGCGCTCCACCCCTCCGCCGCGATGTCGAGCAGCGCGGATCCGGGCCGCGTGTCGCTGCAGGCGGCGCGCGCGGCGGCGTCCCTCTTCGGCAGCGGCGCGCTCGGGGTGGCGTCGGCCACGTCGACGTCCGCCACCGCGTCGGTCGTGGTGCCAGCGGCCTTCGCGACGGCCTCCTCGGCCTCCTTCCGCGCGGCCTCGGCCTCCTTCACGAGCGCCTCTGCCGCGGCGAGGGCGGCCGCAGCCTCCGAGGCCTTCTTCGCGGCGGCCTCCTCCGCGGCCTTCGCGGCAGCGACCTCCTCGGCCTTCTTCGCGGCGGCGGCCTCCTCGGCCGCGGCAGCGACCTCCTCGGCCTTCTTCGCGGCGGCGGCCTCGTCGGCCGCTACGGCGGCGGCG
>CAYQSE010000159.1:0-13521 GCA_964419905.1 uncultured Enterobacteriaceae bacterium | reverse complement strand
GTCGGGACGTGGAGCGGCGGCGATGCAAGACGCGAAGGGGTCCAGGGTGAGGACGCCCGGGTCGGGGGGGCGTGGACACCGGGGGCGGCGATGTCGCGGAGGTGCGGGCACGGCGCTGTGGTAGGCTCTGGGGTGGCGGACGCATCCCTTCCTTCGACAACCGCTGCTCCCTGCTCACCCGGTTGCAGGGCGTGGACTCGTCGTTCCGGGTAAACGCGCGGATCATGGCGAACGACGCGATGGAGTTCGGAAACGACCGGCGCTTCGAGGTGCTCGGCACGTTGGGCAAGGGCGGGTTCGGGACCGTGTACAAGGCGCTCCTGCACGGCGAGGGCGGGTTCTCGAAGATCGTCGCGCTGAAGGTTCTCAACGCCGACGTGCAGGGGATCGACGAGGTCGCCGTTCGACTGCGGGACGAGGCGCGCGTGCTCGGGCTGGTGCAGCACCGCGCGATCGTCCACGTGGACGGGTTGGTGCGGCTCGACGGCCGGTGGGCGGTCGTGATGGAGTACGTCGACGGCGTCGATCTGCAGGCGTTGCTCGATCGGGGTCCGGTGCCCCTCGGGCCCGCGCTCGAGGTGCTCGCCGAGACCGCCTCGGCGCTCCGCGCGGCGCACGAGCAAGCGGGCCCCGACGGGAGGCCGCTCGGTCTCGTCCACCGCGACATCAAGCCGTCGAACCTGCAGCTGACCGCGCATGGCGAGGTCAAGATCCTCGACTTCGGTACCGCGCGCGCCGACTTCGCGTCGCGCGAGGCGCTGACGCGCTCCGTGGCGTTCGGAACGCTCGACTACATGTCACCGGAGCGCCTCGACTTCCAGGACGGGCCGTCGGGCGACGTGTATGCGCTCGGCGTCGTCCTGGTCGAGATGCTGACCGGACAGCGCTTTGGCCGGACCTGGGCACGGCCCGAGAAGCACGAGGCGAAGCGCGCGGCCGCGCTCGAGGCGCTCGGTCGCGACCATCCGGCCGACGTGGTGGCGCTGGTCCGCGAGCTGCTCGCTTTCGACCCCGACGACCGCCCGACGCTCCGATCGCTGGAGCAGCGGGCACGCCAGGCGGGCGCCGCGGCCGGCGGCCCGTGGCTCGCCGAGTGGTGCGCCGAGGTCGTGCCGAGGGTCCGGCTCGCCCGGTCCGGCGGAGAGGCGTCCCAGGCGACGCCTGCCGCGCACGCGCCCGACAGCGCGACCACCTGGGTCCCCGACGCGCCGCGCGCCACACCGCCACCGTCAGGGCCGGCTCCGGCGGCCGAGACGGCGCGTGCCGAGTCGCCGGGACCACCTGCCCCCGCGCCGAGTCGCCCCTGGTGGCGGCCGGCGCTGGTGGCCGCCGCGCTCGTGCTGGTCGCGAGCGCGGCGGTGCTTGCCCTCGTCGTCGGACGCTACGGGCTCCTGTTCTACACCCTCTTCATCCCGATGAACGGCGACGTGGAGCCGCTCGACACGCCGGCGTGGCACGACGCGACGTCGTCGTGCGCCGAGCGGCTGCCGCTCTCGGCGATCGATGACGCGTTGATCGCCGCCGAGGGCGCCGCGTCCGGCGCGCCCGCCGAGTTCCTGGTGGCGCACGCCGCGGCGGAGCAGGCGCTCGGCTGTGCGCGGAGTGTGATCTCGTGGGAGACCGCGCGCCGCTGGCACGAGGTCGATCCGATCGCGGCGCACCGCATCGATCGGGACGGCGGGCGCGGCGCGATCGGCGCGTACCGGGCGCTGGCGGGGTACGGCTGGGAACCTTCGCTGCCGGAATCGCTCGACGCCGACACCCGCGCCGAGCTGATGTGGGCGTGGCGCCAGGCAGAGGAGTCGCCCCGTCCCGAGCACGTCGCGACCCAGGACGCCGACTGGTCTCTCTTCGTCGACGGCATGCAGGCCTACAGCTACCCGGTCGACGGGCCGGCGATCCTGCAGTGGGTGGGGCCCGAGGGCACCCTCGAGGCGAACCTGATCGTGCGGACCGCCGACGAGCCCCGGATCCCTGCCGCGCTGCGCGACGCCGCCGAGCGCGCCTCGCGGGCGCCGAGCGGCCCGCACCTCGGCATGCTCGAGGTGTTGTGGTTGCTCGTCCTCTCGCTCGGGTGCGCTGCAGTGTTCGTGGGGGTGCTCGTCGTGACCCTCCGGCTCGCTACGGTCGTTCGCTCGAACTGATGGGGCGGCGTGGTCGGTTTGAGGGGGGGCCCTCGGCTACTGGATGGGTCCGGCGAGCCGGGGCAGCCGGGGTTCGGCATTCACCCGACCCGCTCCCAGGACGGTGTGCTCGACGGCACGGAAGATGCACGAGGGGAGGACGAGGTGCACATGTCCAAGTCCAAGTCGTCCGGGTCTCCGAAGCTCAACATCGGCCGCATCACACCGTCCTCGTCGGCTCCGCCCGACCAGAAGGCGCCCGTCCCCGGCGCGGATCGGGACAGCACGGACGGCATCCAGTCGAACAAGGGGCGGGCGCTCGCGCTCACCGAAGAAGTCCCGCCGAAGAAGAAGTAGTGGATCGACGCTGGTGCCCTTCAGGCAGGCTTCGCGGACGAGGACCGCTCGCTGGGCGCTGCTGGCGGCGTTGCTGCTCGGCGCCCAGGTCGCGCGCGCGTCGACGGTCACCGTCGTCGGGAACGCGCTGTGGGACGACGCCCGCGTGGCCAGCGTCGTCGGATCGCCACCCGACACCGCGCCGCGGCTCCAGAAGTGGGCCGATGACGCCCTGAAGCGCCTCGTCGCCGCGTACCGCGCCGAGGGCTACACGGCGGCGCGCGGCTGGATCCGCGTTCGCGACGACCACGTCGACCTCGAGATCGACGAGGGGCGGATCGGGCGGATCCTGTTCCGCGGGCCCAACCCGGTGCTCAAGCTGCTCCTGTCGCAGTCGATCGATCTCCCCGAGGGCGTGTTCGTCGAGGACGCCGTCCGGGCTCGGCTCGCGCCGCTCGACGCGCTGCCCGAGGTGCGCGGCGCGGCGTGGTTCGTCCGGGAGGGGGACGAGTGGGTCCGGCAGGAGATCCCCGGCGCTGTGCGCGCGCAGGTGCTGGTGATCGTGATCCCGACGGTCCGGTCGGTCGGCTTCGACGTCGGGATCGGGTTCGATCCGATCTACGGCATCCTGCTGCGTCCGTCGTGGGCCCGCCCCGACCTCGCCGCGGAGGGTGATCACCTCCAGGCGACGGCCACGGTCGCGTTCCCGCTGCAGTCGACGCTGTTCGATCCCGACCCCCAACCGCGATGGATCTACGGCGACCTGGGCGTCACATACCGGATGCGCCCCCTGGGCCAGTCCCCCGTGGCGCCCCGGTTTGGCGTGAGTGGCGCGCTGATCCAGACCCCACGCCTCGACCGCGGCCTCGCGCAGTTGATGTTCGAGCGGTCGCAGGTGCGCCTCGATGCCGTGCTGACGCGGTCGGAGCAGTGGATGCCCTCTCTGGGCGTGTTCGCGTCACAAGCCGCGGTGCTGCGCACGGTCGACCTCGACGACATCGACCCCCTCGATCTCGCGACGCCGCCGCGACTCGACGGCGTGTGGCGCTTTGGGGTGACGGGCGCCCTCGAGGCCCATCCGAGGAGCACGCTGATCCGCTCCGATCTGCGCCCGAGGCTCCTCGTCGAGGGGGCGATCGGCTGGTCGGCCGAGAACGAACCGTACGCGCGGATCGTCGGCGAGGCCCGCGGGGCCCTGCGCTTGCGCTCCAACCTGCTCCTGCTGGGCGTCTATGGCGGCCTCGTCGCGGGCGACGTGCGGATCCACGACGCGCTGCGCGTCGGCGGGCGTCGGCAGCGGGCGGTGTTTCAGGATCTCTACTACTCCCGCGCCGTGGTCCAGGCCGAGACGGACCTGCGGTTCAAGATCGTCCGCGATCTGCAGATCGGCGCCATCTACCAGCACTCGCTCTTCGAGGACACCGTCGTCGAC
Source organism: uncultured Enterobacteriaceae bacterium (assembly GCA_964419905.1). Classification (GTDB taxonomy): domain Bacteria; phylum Myxococcota_A; class UBA796; order UBA796; genus JAFDJI01. The sequence continues at coordinate 9,630 of CAYQSE010000159.1, read as the reverse complement.
CCGACCGCGCCGATGCTCGCGTGGGCGAACGCCTTCGGACCGGGCGTGCACCTCGTGCTGGTCGATCAGCTCTCGGTGGACGTGTACTGGGCGATGGGGTTCGCTCCACCGTCCTACGCGCCGTTCTCGCCGACGGGGAAGCGCTTCGGACAGACGCTCTCGCTGACCATCCAATCCGCCTATTGAGGTCGACGCGCTCTCGGAGCGCCGCGTCCGTGCACGAGTACGCCGGGGCCGAGTGTGGATGGGGCGCGAGGCGCCCCCCTTCAGCGCGGGAGCCTTGCGTCCATCCCACGGGATTCGGTTTCATGAGACCGCTGTTCCGCCGTTGATTTTGGGTCTGCACGCCCGTTGCGGCAGCAGGGTGTGAAAGGCTGCGGTCGGGCTGTCTGGTGGCATGGATGCCTGGGTCAGACCTCCAACCCTCTCTCCTCGCGGGGCGTCATCACCGGCGCGCTCGCCCTGGTTCGACCCCAGCGGTGCACAGCGGCCCACAGAGCGAGCCGCATCGATATCGCGGTCCTCGTCGCCTTTTCGGGGCGCGTCTTGCCCACGAGCCTTCGAGATCGAGTGCCTCGTCTCCAGAGATCCGACCCGCTGACCTCAGTGGACCTTGGTGATCCTCTGTGGTGGAACTCGGGCGCTTCGGGCCGGTACGGACGTTTGGCGAGCCTGCCGCGAGCAGGCGGGCCGTCAAGGCGCTCACGGGCCTGACCCGCCCGACACGTGTGTGGTCATCAGGGAAGGAGGGATAGGAAACATCAACCACCCCGAGAGCATACCCCAAGCCCCGCCGACCACAACAACGCGCCCGCCGGCCCGCGCGCAAGGCGCGCTCGTCGCCCTCCTCGCCCCCCGAAGACCACGGTTTCCGGCCACAGCGCCCGCCCCGGACACACCTCTCCGGTCCCGTCGCGCGTCCTCGCCGCGCTTCAGGCCCCCGCCGCGCTCTCCGCACCCGTCGGCGGCCCGCGCGCCGACCGCTCGAGCGACGCCAGCAGCTGCAGCGTCGCCGGTGGTCGGACGTCGGCAACGCTGCCCTCCGGGTGCTGCCAGCGTGATCGCGGGCACGCCGTGGTTGCTGTAGGGGTAGTGGTCGGCGCCATGCGGCGTCCGCAGGCGCGGCTCGTCACCCGAGCCACAGCCGCTCGCGCAGCGCGACGCGGAGGTGTCGGGCCCCGGCGGGTCGTCCACGGTCGGGCGCGTCGTCCTCGGTGCCGTCCGGCAGCACCAGCGCGAAGACCGGGTCGACGCTGCAAGACGCCGATCCAGGAGCAGGATCCACCCGACCCATCCACTCACGTACACGCGCTCGACCCGACCCGCGCCGCCCCGTCACGGGTAGGTCGTCCAACCTGGGCTCGATGACGGAGGCCCAGACCCGCCTGCCAAGCAGACCCGTGGCCCTACGCGAGATGACCGCTTCAGACTGACAAAGACCTCTGGTACGCGTGCGGTCCCAACGCCTCGGCAAGCGGCGTCGGTTCACCCGGAGTCATCATGCGTCATCTGACCGTCGTGCTCGCGGCGTTCGCCAGCACCACCCTGCCCACTGCGTCCATCGCGGCGCCCCCGTTCGTCGACGGCTACGAGATTTGGGCGTCTGACCAATCGAATTCTGCACCGAACGTCTCGGGGCTGGGCATCCTCGGCGGCTACGTGTGGATCTGGGACTCCGAGGATGTCGAGCGGCAGCTCGCCGGGGGTCCTGACGCGCAGCCGCTCGGCTGCGCGCCCGGCAAGGCGCCCGGCAACGTGGGCCCGTGCGACGTCCTCGATCTCTTCCCCGCCGACCTCGAGGAGATGGGCGCCGACGGCCAGCCCACCGGGCTGCGGCGCGGCGATCTCCCCGCGTTCGGCCGCCTGCACGGCATGCTCCCCGACCCACAGAACCGCTACATGAACGTGAACCTGTTCGCGCCGAACGGCGGCTACGTCGGCATCCTCGACACGCGCACCAAGGCCGCGGTCGCGCTGTTCCGCGTCACCGGCTCCAACGCCGGCCGCTCGGTGCACATGTCGTACTGGACCGACGACGGGTCGGCGCTGCTGATCGCCAACCTCAACGGGAAGCTGCTCGAGCGGATCGACGTGGAGCGCAACCCGACCGGCAAGATCGTCGATGCGACGTTCAACCGGTCGGCGACGCTCTCGGTCGGCAAGGGCACGTCCATCACCTCGAGCGCGACCGCGTTCCGTGGCCTGAACGCGCGCGGCGAGGCGCTGATCGGCAGCGTGTCGGGCAGCTACGACGACGCGGACCTCGGCGACCTGACGCCGAGCGGCAATTGCAAGGAGAACGGCTGCACCACGGGCCCCGACGGCGCGGCGGGCGGGCGTCCCAACAACCTGATCATCTGCCCGCTCAGCACCGCGAACGACAACGTGTACGTCACGCTGGCCGCGGGCGGACTGCTCGTCGCGGACGCGAAGGCGACCCCGATGGCGATCATCGGCGAGTACGGCAATCAGGTGGTCAACGGCGCCGGCTGCGGCGGCGCCCTGGTCCACGACGAGATCTGGATCAACGCCGGCGTCTCCGCGTCGCCCCCCGGCAACACGCACTCGACCAACACGCTGTACGCGATCGACGACAGCGCCGTCGCCTACGGCGCCGCCGAGAACTCGCCTGCGCCCATCGTCGTCTACAAGGACCCCAACAACACCGCGACGAACGGCAACGTCGGCGGCCTCGCGCCGAACACGAGCGGGCAGCTCCCCGGGGTGTCGACGCGTCGGGACGCGCACGGGCTGTCGGCGACGGTCGACATGGCCTACGTCCACTCCGCGGACCGCATCCAGAACACGATGGACGTGTTCGATACGGCGACGCTCGGAGTCACCACCTACGACCTCACCAGCGCGGATGGCCAGGGCAACGGGCCGGGCGCGTGCGGGCTGCGGTCGGTCACCGACGATGCCGGCCTGCCCACGAACGACCCGGCGGGCGACCTGATGTACCCTTCGCCCGACGGCAAGTACATGCTGATCGCGCTGCGCGGCCCCGTGCCGGTCTCGGTCGACCACTCGTCGCAGGGCTCGTGCCCAGGCGTGGGCGTGATCGCGCTCACCGACGACGGCGCGAGCGGCCACCTCGTCGACGTGCTGCGGACGACGAACACCGCCGACATCAGCAGCGGCGGCGCGCCGGGCGGCCACACCTACCAGGGCGCCGAGCGCAGCGACGTGCACGGCGTATCGATCGTGCGCAAGCAGCGCTGAGTTGAAGCCCCGGGGGGTGCGCTGCGCGCCGTCACAGCACGCAGCGCACCCCGCCTTCGCGCTCCATCTCGGCGACGCAGCGGTTGCAGTGATCGCAGCGGCTCACCACGTCCTCGCCTGCGGCGAGGCGCGCCATGAAGTCCGGATCGGCACCGCGTCGAGGATGCGCCACGCGTCATCGAAGAAGAAGGTGGGCGTGTACGCGGGCGTCGACATCAACCACGGCGCCACCTACCGCATCACGAGGCGCTGCAGCGGATGGTGCTCGACGTCGGCCATCGCGCGCCACGGGGCCTCGCCGCGCATGAGGTAGAACGCCGTGCGCTGCACCAGCCCGCCGCTCGGTACGATCGCGTCCGCGCTGTCGTCGGCGACGCAGCGCGCGACCTGCACCGCGTCGTCGAGCTCGAGCCCGCCAGGCAGCCCGTCGCGGGTGTTCAGCTTGACGAGCACCGCGACCGAGCCGCCGACGGCGGCGCGCACCGCGCGCACCACCGCGCGGGTCAGCCGCGCGCGGCCCTCGAGATCGCCGCCCCACGCGTCGCGACGCCGGTTGAGCGCGGGCGAGAGGAGCTGCGAGAGCAGGTAGCCGTGCCCCGCGTGCACCTCTACGGCGTCGAACCCGGCCTCGACGGTCACCTTCGCCGCCCGCGCGAACGCGGCGATCACGCCGTCGATCTCGTCGGGGCGCATCGCGCGGATCCGCGGCGCGCCGGTGACCAGCCCGTAGGGGTTCCATCCGGGCGAGGGGCCGGCGGGCGCCCCGCCGGAGCGCCGCATCCGCGTGAACCCGCCGGAGTGACTGAGCTGCAGGCTGACGGCCGATCCCTCCCGGTGAACGGCGTCGGCCAGCGCGCGCAGCCCGGGCGCGGCCGAGGCGTCGACCTGGAGCTGTGCTGGGAACGTGCGCCCGTCGGGATCGACCGCGCCGTATGCGACGGTGGTGAGCCCCGCGGCGCGCGCCATCGCGACGTGATGGGCGATCAAGGCATCGGTCACCAGCCCGTCCGGCGTCATCCCCTCGAAGGTCGCGGTCTTGAAGGGAAGGGATAGGAAACATCAAGCACCCCGAGAGCAAACCCCAAGCCCCGCCGACCACAACAACGCGCCCGCCGGCCCGCGCGCAAGGCGCGCTCGTCGCCCTCCTCGCCCCCCGAAGACCACGGTTTCCGGCCACAGCGCCCGCCCCGGACACACCTCTCCGGTCCCGTCGCGCGTCCTCGCCGCGCTTCAGGCCCCCGCCGCGCTCTCCGCACCCGTCGGCGGCCCGCGCGCCGACCGCTCGAGCGACGCCAGCAGCTGCAGCGTCGCCGGTGGTCGGACGTCGGCGCGCAGGAGCATCACCTTTCCGCACGTCGGGCACGCCAGGCCGATGACCCCGAAGACGCGCCACAACAGCACGCTCCACGGCGTCCATCGAGAGCTTCCGTTCCCGGCCTTCGTCAACCGCACTCCCACCCCTGGAAGTGAGGGTCGGGTTCTTGGATGAGGCGCTCGAGGATCTCGAGGCAGCGGCCCCCCCTGGTATGGTGCCAGCTCTTCAAGGCCCCGGTCTGCCCATGTCGTGTCGCGTCCTGCTTCTCTCCCTCCTCTCGCTCGGATGCGGCGGCGCGAAGCATACCGGCGCGCTGCAGTCCGGAGGCAGCGCGTCCGGAGGCACCCTCGTCGTCGCGCATGCATCCGATCAAAGGACGCTCCGCGACGTCCTCTTCGAGTCCCCAGGCCAAGCCGAGATTGCGAGGAGCCTCTTCTTCCCACTCGTGGACGTTGACTTCGAATGCGCGCTCGAGTGGCGCCCCGGCATCGCCAGCGCGTGGACGTGGTCGGAGGACGGCACGGTCCTGTCCATGACCCTTCGCGACGACATCGCCTGGGCTGACGGCGAGCCCCTCGACGCGCACGACATCGCCCTGAGCGTCTCCTTCTCACCCAGCTTCGATCGAGAACGGTTCGTCCGCCACAAGGCGCCGCTCGTCGTCGACAAGACCCACATCGAGTGGCACCTCACCCACGCCTACGACCGGGGCCAACTCCCAGAGATCGCCTCGCTCGTCATCATGCCCGAGCACATCCTTCGCGACGTGTTGGAACATTCGATGCGTGTCGGCTCCCTGGACATGGATCCCGTGCCGAGCGGTCCCTTCGTGCTCGCGGAGTACACGCCAGGGGCCCGGGTCGTGCTGGAGCCCAACCCGCACTTCACGGGCCCCGAGGACTACAAGCCCCACCTCGCCAGGGTGGTGTTCGAGAGCATGCCGGCCTACCCCGACCGGGTCCAGGCGCTGCGGGAGGGCCGGGTCGACCTCGTGGCAGACCTGGAGATCGCCGACATCGACGTGATCCGCGAGGAGCACCCCCAGATCCGGCTGGTTCGGCGTGGGTTCCGCTCAACGGAATACGTCGCCTGGAACCTCACCAGGCCGATGTTCCAGGACGAGAAGGTCCGCAAGGCACTGGCCTACGCTGTCGATGTCGACGGCATGATCTCCGGACTGCTGACCGGCAACACTGGCGAGGCCTACGCCCAGCGATCGGTCGGCACGATCCCGCCGGCGCTGTGCGCCGTCCACAACGACGACATCGACCCCATCCCCCACGACCTGGCGAAGGCGCGGGCGCTCCTGGCCGAGGCCGGCTGGACGGACTCGGACGGCGACGGGATCCTCGACAAGGAGGGCGAGCCCTTCGCCTTCACCCTGACCACCAACACCGGCAACGAGCGCAGGGCCGAGGTGGCCCTGCTGATCCAGGCGCAACTGGAGCGCGTAGGGATCCAGGTGAACATCGAGAAGCAGCAGGGAAACACCTTCTTCGACAGCCTCCTCCGGAAGGACTACGAGGCCGCCCTCGCCGGTTGGTCCAGCAACCTGATCGTCGACCCCGCCACCCTCTGGCACTCTGACGTGGAGTGCGGTCCCGACGCGCCCCCCGACTGCGATCCCCGGCAGTACGACTTCAACATCACCGGCTATGGCAACCCGAAGGCCGACGCGCTGATGGAGCGCGGGCTGACCACCCCCATCCCCGGGGAGTCCGCGCCGATCTGGAAGGAGCTGCAGGAGGTCATCTACGACGACCAGCCCTACCTGTTCCTCTGGTGGCTGGACGAGGTCGTCGGCGTGCACGAGCGCTTCGAAGACACCTCCATCGACGTCCTGTCGCCCTTCGGGAACCTGTACAACTGGCGAGTACCCCCGGAGTGATTCGGAGGAGAAGTGTCGTCTCGCATGGGTCGGCGCAACCCCTGTGCTCATGCTGCGGTGCCGCTTCCGGTGCGACAGAACCCTCCGGGACGCCCAGCGGCGCCGCCCGCATCAACCGTGGTTCGGCGATGGCCTGGTCGCCGGCGCCGGAATCACCTCCTGGGGAGGCGGCGCAGGCGACGACCGGCGGGAGGTCCCTCGGCCTGCTACTCAGGGCGGCGGCTGCGCTCGGTTAGGAGCGCGGCGCCACGACGACACTCCACCACCCGTTAGCGAAGCCGCCCCGACCTGACGGAGGGAGGGATAGGAAACATCAAGCACCTCGAGAGCACACCCCAAGCCCCGCCGACCACAACAACGCGCCCGCCGGCCCGCGCGCAAGGCGCGCTCGTCGCCCTCCTCGCCCTCCTCGCCCCCCGAAAACCGCGGTTTCCGGCCACAGCGCCCGCCCCGGACACACCTCTCCGGTGCTTCGCGCCAGGCGGCCCGGGCCAGATCGGCATCAGCGCGGCGACGTAGACGGGCATGGTCGGGGCTCCTGCCGGGCGGGTCGCATGACCGGGCGGCGGATTGTGAAGCTCGACCACATGATCGGGGATGAAACAAACGGATTGTGGAGGCGGGCGAACGATCGCACGCTGTCGGCCACTGGAGGTGGACGATGGTGAAGACTGAACTGCCCGATGGCGATCGGCGTGCGTTTCTGCGAACTGCCGGGCTCGGCGTGGTCGGGCTCGCGCTCGGCTGCGTGCCCGAGGTGAACCTCGTGACCCCGAGGGATGCGCCCTTCCTGGCGCTCCTGGCCGACGGGAGCGTGGCACCCCCCGCGCCGCGCTCGAGGGGGCCACGCAACAAGGCGAAGCGCAGTTCATGAATCTGGAGAGCGTGCAATAGTGGTGGACCCCCCGACGTAGGGAAGGGCGAGAACCGAGGAGGACCCCATGCTTCTCAAGCCCCTGTCCAGCAACGCATTCTTCGCAGGCCTGCTCGTTCTGTCCACCACCCTGGTGAGCGTCGCCATGGCCCAGCCGGTGTTCGGCACCCTGATGCACAGCCCCATCATGCAGGGCTGGCTGCGTGAGGTGGTCGTTCCGATGTTCCTCTAGGTCGGTCCTCCCCAGCTCACTCTGGGTCATCCGCGCGGGCCGCCAAGGAGAGCTGAGCGTCCAGAGCCTGCGCGAGACGAGGGCGCTCCCGTTCGAGGGTGACCATCAGGTGGAGCCACAGCTTCTTGGCCTCGGCTTCCTTCTTCGAGCGTTCTGGACCCTGGGGCAGGGCGCGCGCCTCGCGCTTGAGGCGCACGATGTCCTTGAACACCTGGCTCTCCCAGCTCTCGAGCTCGGCCGGAGGCTGGTCGGCCGGGACCTCGCCCGCCGCCACCCGGCGCTGCCACTCGTGGATGCGGGCTTCAGCCAGCATGGAGATCAGGTCGGCCATGGATGGAAGCTAACCCGGACACACGAAGCCGAGAGAGCCCTCGCAATGCCCAGGTTCACCGCGCGTGGATCCTTACGGGCCGCCGGGGGACGATGGCGACCCGGAGTCCAAGGCGCAGCAGGTCCTACCCCCCCGCGACGGACCCCCTGGTGGGCGAGGTCCTCGGCGGAACGTTCCGCCTGCTCGAGCCGGACGGCGACGGCACCCGCGTGAGGACGCTGCGTCGGGCTACCACCTGTGCCTCGGGCTGCTGATGCATCGCCTGGACGGGGGTTCCGGGTCGACCGCCGCGCTCGATCCGGAGCCGATGAAGCGTCGGTACGCCGAAGCGCTCGGCTACCCTCCAAGACCCGGGGCACAACCGCGACGCGCTGATGGACTCGGCCTCGCTCACTCCGTCGCCAGCGAGGTCACCACCGCGGCGAGGCGCTCCGCGACCCGTCCCGTCCCGTCCAGCCACCCTTCATGCCCTCGAAGGCCATCGCCTGCATGGGCACCGAGAGATCGAAGCCGAGCTCGCCGAGCGGCTCGTCGCCCTGGTTCCGCCGCCGCGGGCGAACCAGGTGCTATACGGCGGGGTGCTGGCGTCGCGGCAGGGGTGGGAGTGCGGTGGACGAAGGCCGGGAACGGAAGCTCTCGATGGACGCCGTGGAGCGTGCTGTTGTGGCACGTCTCCGGGGTCATCGGCCACAGCGCCCGCCCCGGACACACCTCGCCGGTGCTTCGCGCCAGGCGGCCCGGGCCAGATCGGCACCAGCGCGGCGACGTAGACGGGCATGGTCGGGGCTCCTGCCGGGCGGGTCGCATGACCGGGCGGCGGATTGTGAAGCTCGACCACATGATCGGGGATGAAACAAACGGATTGTGGAGGCGGGCGAACGATCGCACGCTGTCGGCCACTGGAGGTGGACGATGGTGAAGACTGAACTGCCCGATGGCGATCGGCGTGCGTTTCTGCGAACTGCCGGGCTCGGCGTGGTCGGGCTCGCGCTCGGCTGCGTGCCCGAGGACCCGCCCGACGGCATCACGTCGTGTGCGTTCACTCCGAACCAGACCGAGGGGCCGTTCTGGATCCCGGACGTGCCGGTGCGCACCGAGCTCGACCTGCACGGCGATCCCGGTGCGCGGCTGCAGTTCGAGGGCCGCGTGGTCGGAGAGGACTGTGGCCCCTTCGCCGACGCGATCGTCGACCTGTGGCACGCAGACCCTACAGGCGTCTACGACGACTCCGCGACGCAGAAGTATCGAGGGCAGACCCGCACCGACGCCGAGGGGCGCTTCGCGTTCCACACGGTGCTCCCGGGTCACTACGAGGTCAGCGCGACCTGGACCCGCCCGGCCCACCTGCACGTCAAGGTGTTCGTGGACGGCGGTGAGGTGCTCACGACGCAGCTCTACTTCGAGAGCGATCCGTTCAACGACGCCGACACGCTGATCGAGGACGCGCTGATCATGGAGGAGGAGGACCTGGGCGACGACACGCTCCGCTGCCGCTTCGATCTCGTGGTGCCAGGGGCCCGCCGCGCATAGCGCGCGGTGCTCCTCCCTTGCCCATGCCCGTACCCGTTCGGGGCGCTGGCAGGGCTGGGGCGATCGCTGCCAGCCGCTCCGCTCTCCGGGCTGCGTCGCGCGCACCGCAACGAGGCTATCCGCGCCACCGTGCGTGGGATCCACCTCCCGGATGGGACCTCCGCTTGGAGGTGAACGGGCAGGGGCACGGGCACGGGCACGGGCAGAGGCACCGCTCGCTCCGCGAGCTGGGAGGAGC
>CAYQSE010000158.1:0-13541 GCA_964419905.1 uncultured Enterobacteriaceae bacterium | reverse complement strand
GAAGGGATGCTCGGGGGCGAGGCGGTAGAGGAGCCCGAGCGTGCGCGCCGACGCCTGCTTCGCCAGCGTGCCGATCAGGTTGCCGTGCGTGCGCAGCGAGCCGAACACGAAGCCGCCGCCGTGGAAGTAGAGCAGCACCCGGCCCTCCCCGTCGGGCGGGTCGAACCACTTCCCGTCGAGGCCCGGCACGTCGAGGGGGCGCGTCGGCACCCCGCCGGTGAGCTCCGGGCTCAGGCGCTCGGACGCCGCGCGCCAGCGCACCGCGCCGATGACGGACATCACCGACCACGTGCCCCGGTAGACCCCGAGCATCGCCTCGAGCCGAGGGGACCACGCGGCGTGCCGGGTGCGGCCTACGAGTCGCCGCGACGCGGCGCCCAGCATGCCGCCGAACCCCGCGAGCGCGACCCGAATCGTGTCCAAGATCATGCCTGCGCCAAGCTCCACTTTTTCAGGCTGATACCTCGCGCGGCGCGGAAGGTCGCTACTCCTCGTCGCTGGCCGCGGCCTCGGTGCGCGCCTCGTCCCGATCGATCGCGGCCTCGAGCGCCTCCGTGGCCGCCTCGAGGCGTGACTCGACGCGATCGAGCCGATCCTGGGCGCGCACCAGCTTCGCCTCGGAGCGATCGAGCCGCGCCCGCGCCCGCGCGAGCCGCGGCCCCTCGGGCTCTTCGGCCGCGACGAGATCCGCGAGCGTCTGAGACGCCGCGCTCGCCTGCTCCTGAGCGCTGGTCACCACCGCCTTCGCCTCGTCGACCGAGGACTGCGCGACGTCGCGCGCCTTGACGAGGTGCTTGGGCACGCCGAGGAACGACAGCGGCGACTCGACCACGGACGGCAGCCACCCCTGGTGGTAGCCGAACGCGCTGGCGCCGAACAGCAGCCCCACGAGCACCACCGCCCATGCGAGGAACACCCACGGGCTCTTCTTCTGCTGGTAGGGATCGACGAACGTGCGCTCCGAGCCGTCCGGGAACACCGGCAGCTTGGTGAGCGAGCCGCCGAACGGGATGTTCAGCTTCACGCGCCCGTTCACCGCCCAGCCGTTCGCGTCGAGGATCGGACCGAGGTTGCGCTGACGGAGCTTGAGCGCCGCGATGATCATCGACGGCCCGGAGATCAGCAGCACGAGGCCGGCCAGGCCGATCGGCATCCACATGCCGAGGCCGAAGAACGCCTCGAGCAGCCCCCCGATGACCGCCGCGGCGCCGCTGACGGCGACGCCGATCAGCGCGATGGTGCCCAGATCGAACTTCGCGGGGGGCGGCTTCGCCTTGTCGGCCGTCGCCGTCGTCTCGGCCGCGCTGCCGAGCTTCGCGGTCGCGTTGGCGTCGGCCGCCGCCGCGCGCTTGGTCACCTGCTCCTCGACGAAGCGGATGAACTTCTTGTAGGGCGAGAAGAACGCCTGCCGGATGCTGATCGGGTTGTCGACGATGCGGGTGATCGTCGCGTCCCAGTCGCGACCCTGCCGGTCGTAGAACACCCCGTTGCGGCCGACCATCAGATAGTCGCTGTCGCCGCCACCGAACACCGCGGCGATCTGCATCTTCTCGCCGCCGGGGCGCGTGCAGTCACAGTAGGCGAGGAAGCACTTGGAGAGCCCCGCGAGCGCCGCGTGCTTGCCCGCGTCGTTCACGCGCACGCACAGCTCGCACGATCGGCTGTCGAGGTAGAGCGTGCCCGCTTGGAACACCGCCATCTCCTCGCGGGCGTAGAACGTCTGGAACGACACGAAGTTCTTCGCCAGCCCGAAGAGATCCCGGTGCAGTCGGATCAGCTTCTCGACGGTCTGGATCCCGTCGTAGACACCCGCGAAGGAGGCGTCCTTCGCGACGAGCGCGGCGAGCGCCGCCTGCGGCGCCGCGGCGAGGATCTCGCGGACGCGCGCGACGCCGAGGTCGTGCGCCGCCGTCGACGGCTTCTCGCCCACCCACGCGAGGTGCGGCGCGAGCTTGCCCTGGATCGCGCGCCAGTCGTCCTCGGTGAGCGCGTCGCGCGTGCCGAGCAGCGGCGTGACCACCTGCGCCGAGAACGTATCGATCGGCCCGACCCACGCGGGGTTGACCTGGTCAGCCAGCGGCAGCGCCTTGCCCGCCTCGATCTTCGCGAGCGGGAAGCCCGCCACCTCGGACGCGTCCGCCGAGAGATCGGTGGACAGGATGGCCGCGTAGTCGCCCTCGGGGTGGTCGATCAGCGCCTGCGTGCGCGGATCGAACCCGGCCAGGCGGCAGCGCGCGAAGAAGTCGTCGATCTTGCCGACCACGGCCGTGTAGGCGGCGGCCGCCGCCGCGGTCGCGTCGCCGAGCGGCAGCAGCGTCGCCGCGTCGTCCTCGCCGCGCTTCGTCCAAGCGTCCACCGCAGAGAGCTCCGCGAAGAACGTGTCGATCTGCGCCTGATCGACGCCGGTGATGGCGCTGCGATCGGGCTTGCCGCCGGTGACCTTCACCGCATCGGCGATCACGCTCGTGAGCGCCGCGTCGTCGGTGGAGGTCGGGATGATCACGCCGTCGCCGTTGAACCGCGTCTGCGCGAAGATCGCGCTCGTATCCGCGATATCACCCAGCCCGATGTTCGCCGCGTCGGCCTTGCCGAGATCCGAGAGGATCCCCTGCGCGGTCGTGAGCGTGGCCGCGCCGTCCGGCTTCGCCGGGTCGATCGCCGACAGCGGAAGCTCGGCCGCGCGCGCGATCAGCGAATCCAGGCTCTTCAGCCGGGCCTTGCAGAACGCGACCGCCGCGATCACCTCGGACGCGCGCACGCGCGCGTCGCCGTCGGAGTCGATCAGCGCGAGCGTCCGCTCGTCGAACTCGAGCCCCTTGACCGGACACGCGAGCGCGACCCACAGCTTCTGGTCGAGATGCTCGAGGTGCTCGAGATCGGCGCCGCGCTCGATGCGGACCTGGTCGAGGCCGCCGGTCCGGAAGAAGCGCCAGCGATGGGAGGGCGAGACGGAGCTCATGCGAACCTCATGCATTGAAGTGGCGCAGGATCGAGCAAGCGAGGCCCGCGCGCAAGCAGCGCGCGGGCGCAGACCTCGAGGCCACGTCGATCCGCTCGCCGCGCCGATCCAGATGGGCCCACACGGTCTGTTCGTTCGTGCCGGGACCAACCGTCCGGCTGCCCGGCGGGGCGGGCCCGATCGCCGCGACACAATCTTTACGGAACTCGCAGCCGGGGTGTAAGGTCCGAGCCCCCGTCCCCGTTCCGCCGGCCCGATGCACCTCTCCCTGCCCCTGCTGCTCGCGCTCACCGTCGTCGCCGACGCCGGCACCGCCACGCTCGATGCCGATCGCTGGCGCGCGCTGACCGCCGAGCGACCGCCCGAGCGGGTCGACCTGCCCGCACCCGGCGCCGTTTCGCGGCGCGTCGTGCTCGACGCGGTGGAAGGCGGGCTGCTGGTGTCCGCGTCGTGGACGGTGTGGGCGCCCGAGCCCGCGTTCTTCCAGGGCACGCTGATCGGGTCCGGCGCGCACGTCACCGACCTGCGCTGGAACGGACGCCCCGCCGTCGCCGCGACGACGCCCGCCGGCACCACGCTCGCGGGCTGGGTGGACGGCGTCGCCGAGGTGACGCTCGAGGCGTTCGTGCCGGCGCGGGAGGTGACGCTGCTGCCCGCCGCGCGCGGCACCGTGACCGTCACCGACGGCGCCGCGCTCTCGGGCGACGGCGCGCCCGCGCTGGACGGCACCGACGGCTGGATCACCGGCGCCGGGCTCCTCCGCCTGGAGCCGCCCCGCGCGAACGCCGACGCCGGCGACCTCGTGTTGGCGCGTGCCGGCGTCGGGCTCACGCTCGGCGACGCGGAGCTGACCGGACGCGCCCGCGTCGCGTGGATCGTCCGGCGCGGTCGACTCGATCGGGTCGCGCTCCGCGTCGCCGGGATCGGCGACGACCTCTCGGTGGACGGGCCGAACGTCGCCTCGTGGCGCCGCAGCGGCGATCGCGTCGAGGTGACGCTGCGAGAGCCCGCCGCGGATCGCGTAGACCTCACGCTCGCGTGGACCACGCCGACACCGCAGGGCGCCGAGGTGCCCGTCGAGGTGCCCCGCGTCGAGCCGCTGGACGCGTTCCGCACCGAGACCACGCTGCAGCTCGCGCGGGAGGAGGGGCTGGAGCTCACGCCCGCGCTGCGCGGGTGGGAGCCGATCGCGTCGACCGCGCTGCCCGCGTGGGGGCGCGATCTCGTGATCGGCACGCCCGCGGGCGCGTGGCGCGGCGCCGCCTCGCGGAGCGGACGCGTCGACCTGCTCCGGTTCACGCCGGTCTCGCTGCCGCCGGTGATGATCGACGTCGCCGACCACCGCGTCGCGACCACCGCGGAGGGCCGCGTGCTCGCGCGGGCGTTCTACGAGGTGCGCAACGAGCGCGCCCCCTTCCTGCGGATCAGCCCGCCCAAGGGCTGGAACATCCTCGGCGCGCGCGTCGGTGAGCGCACCGCGCGGCCCACGCGAGACGGCGACGGGGGCTGGCTGATCCCCCTGCCCCGCTCGGTCGAGACGGTCGAGGGGCTGCTCCCGTTCACCATCGAGGTCGCGTTCCTCGGCGAGGTCGACCCGTTCCGCGGCGACGGCCCGCGCGACCTGGAGATGCCCGTCGTGGACGCCACGGTCGCGCAGTGGCGCGCGACCGTGGCGCTGCCGCCCGGGCACCGCAGCCTCGCGCGCACCGGCGAAGGCGGCCAGGTCGAGGCGTTCACCGAGGGCGAGGGCATCGCGTACGGGTTCGCGGTCGGCACCGTCGGCGCGGCGCAGGCGGACACGCTGTTCGAGGAGGCGGTGACCGCGTGGCTCGCGAACGAGTTCGACACCGCGCAGGAGAAGCTCGACGCGCTCGACGCGCTCGGCGCCCAGGGCGAGAAGATCGGGCTGCTCCAGTCGAACCTCGATCTCGTCGAGGGGCGGCGCGACGGCGACGACTACGCGAGCCAGCGCATCCGCAGCCAGGCCAAGGCCCGCGCCGCCTCCGAGGAGGTCGCGCAGAAGGACCTCGAGCGCAAGGCCGAGGAGCGCAAGCGCGCCGGCGACCTCAGCGCGTCCGCCGAGTACTACCAGCAGGCGATCGAGATCGGCGACAAGCTGTCGAAGATCGAGGGCGCGGCCAGCGTGGAGTCGACCTCGCGCAACGCCGCGTACGGCTCGGCGCTCGAAGAGATCGAGGAGGAGGCGGCGATCCTCGACGAGGTGCTCGGAGAGACCGAGACCGTGCTGCCGTGGGACGTCGAGGGCGAGGTCGCGTGGGACGTCGACAGCGACCTCGACTGGGAGGTCGACGGCGCCCCGGAGTGGGCGCCCGCGATCGAAGAGATGGAGGACGTGGAGGTCCTCGGCGCGCTGGGCACGATCGGCACCGGGCGCGGCGGCGGCGGCGGCAGCGGCTATGGCCGTGGGAGCGGCACGGTCGGGCGCAGCGCGAGCGGCGTCGCGATCGAGCAAGAGTCACTTCAGAACGTCCCGATGGGCCGCTCGTACCAGATCACCGCCGCCGAGGCGCGACGCAGCAGCCCCGGCAAGGGGCGCGGGGGTCGCAAGTCCAAGGCGCCCGCCGCCTCGGCCGACGACGCCTCGTTCTGGCCGTCCGTGCCCTACGAAGACCTGCCCGAGCCGCAGGTCCACGCGTCCGCGCTCTCGGTGACCGTGCCGATGGTCGGCGAGATCGTCCGCTTCGAACACCGGCTGGTGCCCGCCTCGGGTGCACGGCCCGTCACGCTTCACACCCGCATCCCTGCATCCGAGAGGAGGACCCCGAGATGAACACGTTGCTGCTGGCCCTGGCGCTGTCGTTCGCCCCCACCGCCCACGCCCAGGAGAGCCCCGAGCGCGTCGTGATGAAGCTCGAGGACTTCCTCAAGCTCTACGAGACGAGCCGCGACCGCCCGAAGGATCCGCCGAAGCCGCCCAACGCGTGGGCGGTCGCGTCCGCGCGCTACGAGGGTGTGGTGCAGTTCGAGGCCGGCGCGCCGAAGTCGGCGATCTTCGACGCGACGATGCGCATCGAGGTGCTCGAGCAGAAGGGCTGGGTCAAGGTGCCGATCGCGCCGGCCACGGTCGCGCTGCGCTCGGCCACGATCGCCGGCAAGGAGGCCCCGGTCGTGATCGACAGCGGCTGGTACTGGCTGGTCACGGACAAGACCGGCGCCACCGACCTGAAGGTGTCGTTCGGCGTCGCGGTGTTCACCCGCGAGGGCGCGAGCGGGCTCGCGTTCCAGCTCACGAACTCGGGCGCCACCACCGTCTCGCTGGCCGTCCCCGCGACCGAGGACCTCGACTTCACCGTCGCGGACGCGCGGGTGAAGACCGAGCGCACCGAGCGCGGGATGCGCGTCGTCGAGGCGTCGGTGCCGTCCACCGGCAGCTTCTCGGTGACCTGGCAGCGGCGCCTGCCCGACGCGGTGCAGCAGGACGAGCCACGCATCTACGCCGAGACGTTCACGCTCGTCGGGCTCGGCGACGGGCTGCTCCAAGCCACCTCGACCGTGAACCACACGATCCTGTTCGCGGGCGTCGAGCAGCTCCAGGTGGGCATCCCCGAAGGGATGACCGTGCTCGAGGCGAAGGGCGCCGGCATCCGCGACTGGCGCGTGACCAACGACGTGCTCACCGTCGACCTGAACTACAGCGCGCAGGGCAGCTACCCGCTCACCCTCGAGCTCGAGCGCATGGTGGGCGACGGGAACCTCGTCGCGAGCGCGCCGATCCCGGTTCCGCTGGGCGTCGAGCGCGCGAAGGGCTGGCTGGGCGTCGAGGCGCGCGGCAACCTCGAGATCAGCAGCGGCGCGGTCGTCGGCGCCACGCCGGTCGACGTGCGCAGCCTGCCCGCCGCGATCCTCGGGGTGACCACGCAGCCGGTGCTGCTCGGCTTCAAGTACCTCGGCGGCGACGTGCAGATCCCGCTGCAGGTCAGCCAGCACGCCGACGTCGAGGTGCTCGTCACCCTGCTCGATCAGGCGCGCGCGACGACGATGTGGACGGTGGACGGTCGGCGGATGACGTCGGTGCGCTACCAGGTGCGCAACAACCGCCGGCAGTTCCTGCGGCTCGCGCTGCCCGAGGGCGCCGAGCTGTGGAGCGCGTCGCTCGGCGGCCGCGCGGTGCAGCCCGCGCAGGCGGCGGATGGCCGTGTGTTGCTGCCGCTGGTGCGCAGCCAGTCGCTCGACGGCGCGCTCGCCGCGTTCGAGGTCGAGGTCGTCTACGTCGAGGACGGCAACGCGCCCGACGCGCGCGGCGCGGGCACGTTCCACGCGCGGCTGCCGATCGCGGACGCGCCGACCACCTATGTCGCGTGGCGCGTGCTCTCGCCGGTCGAGGCGAAGATCGCCAAGGGCGGCATCGCCTCGACGCTGCGGCAGGTGGACGACTTCTCGAACCCGATCCCCAGCCACGACGTGCGCGCGATCCCGGCGCAGAGCACCTCGATGCACCAGAGCGCGGCCGAGCAGGCCCGCGGCGGCGGGCTGGGCGACGGCGCGGCCCCGGTCCCGGTGCGCCTGCCGCAGGACGGCACGCCGCTGCTGTTCGAGAAGCTGCTCGCGCTCGACGAGCCGCTCGAGGTCACGCTCCCGTTCCGGGGCGTCAAGTAGCGGTGCTGCGCGCGTAGGGAATAAGCGGAACCGCCCGCGCCCCGAGGAGTCCATTGTGACCCCCGGGGCGCGCGACGCGTCCCGCGCTGCCCATCCACGGAGAGTCCCGCATGCGTTCGATCTACGCCACCGTCGTCACCGTGCTCGCGTTCAGCCTGGCCTGCGCCAAGCCGGGTGAGGAGTCCGACGACTTCCATTATGAGCAGGACCAGTGTGACGCCTACCTCGACTGCCTCGCCGCGGTCGCGCCGTCCGAGATCGCGAGCGCCACCTCGCTCTACGGTTCCACCAGCACTTGCTGGGAGAGCGAGCCCGAGGCCACGCGCTGCGCCAGTGCGTGCGTCCAGGCCAGCGCCGACCTCTTCGAGGACCACCCGGAGGAGGCCGCGTGCGCGGCGGACGGGCAGGCCCGCACCCTCGCCGATCAGCCCTACGACTGGGAGGTCGACATGCTGGACAACAACCAGTGCGGGACCCAAGGCAGCTGGACCGCCACCACGGCGCCCCTGGGCGACGGCGAGTTCGACCTGACGTTCCAGCCGCGCAGCGGTCCGTCGATCGAGACCACCTGCGCGCTCGACGGCTTCGAGTTCACCTGCGACGACACCGCCACCGAGGACAGCGGCGCGCGGGTCACCTACCGGGACCCGTTCGGCGTGGTGGAGACCGACCTCTCCGCGTTCACGCTGTCGTGGAGCGTGCGGTTCACCTACGACGGCGAGACGGTGGACTGCGGCACGATGGTCGTCGACGCCACGCGGTAGCAGGCGCGGACGCGGCCGGGCGAGCGCGATAGGGGGCGGCGCTTGACGCTGGAGCCCCCGATGAGCGAGCCCGCCGCCTCCCCCGCCGACGCCGCCGCGCGTCCGCCCGGTCTCTACGCGCAGATCCGCGATCTCGACGATCGGTTCTGGATCGTCAACGTGATGGAGATGTTCGAGCGCCTCGCCTACTACGGCGTGCGCACGGTGGTGCCGCTGTACATGGTGCTCGCGACCGAGCAGGGCGGGCCCGAGTTCACCCACGTGCAGAAGGGCAACATCTTCGCGGCGTGGGCGGCGGTGCAGTCGGTGCTGCCGGCGTTCACCGGTGGGTTCGCCGACCGCTACGGCCACAAGAAGACCATCGCCGCGGCCATCCTGCTCAAGATCGTCGGCTACGTGATGATGGCCGAGTTCACGTCCTACCTGCCGTTCTTGCTGGGCTGCATGATGCTCGCGGCGGGCACCGCGATCTTCAAGCCCGCAGTGCAGGGCACGCTGGCCGCGTCGATGACCCCGCAGAACGCCAGCGTCGGCTGGGGCATCTTCTACCAGATCGTCAACGTGGGCGGCTTCCTCGGCCCGGTGCTCGCGGGCGTGCTGCGGTTGATGGACTGGTCGTTCGTGTTCTACTCGTGCGCGGTCATCGTCAGCATCAACTTCCTGTGGCTGCCGTTCTACACGGATCCCACGCAGGAGAAGGCCGCGAACGAGACGTCGACCGAGGCCGACGCGCGGCATCGCGACGGGTGGGCGGTGTTGAGCCAGAGCGTCACCGCGCTCACCGCGTGGACGTGGAGCGCGATCTTCGGACTCGGCGCCGCGGCGTGGTACGCGCTGCTGTTCGGCGTGGGCTACGCCGCAGCCGAGTCCGCGCCGCTGCTGTGGCCGCTGCTCGCCTTCACCGGCGCCGCGCTGGGGCTCCCGACGCTGCTGTCGGCCGGGCGCAACGCGCGGTCCTGGGTGCTCCTCACGGGGCTGTTCGCCGTCACGCTGACGCTGATCGTCGGCGGCCAGCACCGCGAGGCCATGGACGCGCTCACCACGCTGCCCGGAGGGTCCACGCTCGCCGGCCTCGCGTTCGCCGGGCTCTACCTCGTGCCGACGGTGACCGCGCTCGGCGCCGTGCTCACCTGGTTCGCCGCGCGCAAGGACTGGTACGACCAGGGTCAGGACAACCCGTTCGACGTGTTCGTCGTCAGCGTCACCGGGCTGTTCCAGCACCGGGTGTTGTGGTTCGCGCTGGTGTTCTCGGGCTTCTGGCTGATGTTCAACCAGGTGTTCGACCTGCTCCCGAACGTGATCGACGACTGGGTGGACTCGTCGGGGATGATCGCCGCGATGGGCAGCGCGTTCTCGACGCCGCTCGTCCCGACCACGCTCGCGGTGGTGCTCGGCATCCTGTACGGCGCGCTGTGTGCGGTGGGCGTGTTGCTCGCGATGCGCCCCGATCGCCGCGCGCTGGCCGACGTCAGCGTGCCCGCGTATGCCGTCGTCGCGATGGCGCTCGCGGGCGCCGCCTACTTCCCGGCGATGCTCGCCGTCGGCCCGGCGCGCGCGCTGATCGCCTCGGCGGTGATCGGGCCGCTCGCGTCCGCCATCGCCCGGCTCGCTCGGCTCCCAGCCCTCCCGCTCGCGGGCGGCGCGCTCGCTGCAGGCGCCCTCGGCGCGATCCTCGTCGGGCGCTCCTCCCTGCTCGAAGCCGCCCCGAGCCTCGTCGCGCTCGCCGAGGCGGGCGCGCAGGTGAACCCCGAGTGGATGATCAACCTCAACCCGGGCCTCATCGTGTTCACGATGGTGTTCTTCGCCTACCTCTCCTCGTTCGTGCGCCCGCTCACCTCGATCATCGTCGGCATGGTCGTCGCCACCGCGGGCTCGCTGCTCGCCGGCACCGCGGTGCTCGGCTGGGTGTGCCTCGCGGGCATCCTCGTGTTCTCGATCGGCGAGATGCTCTCGTCGCCGAAGAAGATGGAGTACCTCGCCACCCTGGCCCGCAAGGGTCAGGAGGGCCTGTTCATGGGCTACGCGAACATCCCGATCGCCATCGGGTGGATCAGCGGGTCGATCTTCGCCGGCAGCCGCTACGAGCTGCACGGCGACAAGACGAACCTCGCGCGCAGGCACCTGATCGAGACGGTCGGGCTGCCCGAGCAGGTCGTCGCCGACCTGCCGAAGTCCGACGTGATGCCGACGCTCGCCGCGCACGTCGGCGGCACCGTCCGCGAGGCCCAGGCGATGCTGTTCCACACCTACCACCCCGAGTACCTGTGGTTCCAGATCGCCGGCATCGGCCTGGTGTCGATCGTCGGCATGTTGGTCTATGACCGGGTGCTGCGGCGGATCGACGCGACTACTCGCGCGTCAGCTTGAACACGAAGGTCACCCGCACCCACTGCTCGACGCGGTGGTCGCCCTGTTGCCCGGGGCGCCAGCGGAACCGATCGATCGCCTGCACCGCGAGCCGGTCGAGCTCGGGGTGGAGCCCCTCGAGCAGCACGACGTCCTTCGCGCGCCCGTTCGCGCCGACCAGCACGTTGACCTTCACCTTGCCCTCGACGCCCAGCGCGACGAGGTCGGTCGGGTACGGCGGCTCGTAGGCCCGCAGCAGCTTGGGCGGGGCGTGGGAGAAGTCCTCGCGGGGTGCGCCGGCGAAGCCCTTCAGGTCCTCGATCGGCACGTCGGCGTCGTAGCCGGGCGTCCAGGTGTTCCCAACGCGGACGGCCAGGCCACCTTCGACCAGGTTCTCCGCGTCGAGCGCGATGCCGGTGACCAGCGGCGGGGGCTCGTCCGGGGGCGCGTCCGGCTCGGGCGGGCGGCTCGCCACCGGGGGCGGCGGCTCCGGATCCGGCTCCTCGGGCTCCGGCTCGGGCTCCGGCTCGGGCTCGGGCTCTGGCTCGGGCTCGGGCTCCGGCTCGGGCGGCGGCGCCTCCAGCACCTCGAACGCGATGAACTCGGACGGGTCGATCGGGGTGTGTGCCATCGGGACGAGCCCGACGCCGACGTGGACCGCGACGGTCAACGCGCCCGCCGTCCACCACGAGTCCACCAGCCGTCGCATCACGGCTCCGGCGGTCGCGTCGCCAGCGCGACCGCGTCGTAGCCCGCGAGCTTGACCGTGGAGATCACGTCGACCGCGCCCTGCAGACGGGTGTCCGCGTCCGCGAGCAGCACAGCGCGCCGGTAGTAGCGGCGATGGGCGATCACCGTCGCCTCCAGATCTTCGGGCGCCACGACGAAGCCCTGCACCGCGATCACGCCGGTGCGCGACACCTCGATCATCAGCGCGTCGACCTCGGCGGGTCGCCCCGCGGCGGCGCTCGGCAGCGTCACGTCGAGCCGCTCCTGGTCGGCGAACTTCGCCACCAGCACGACGAAGATCAGCAGGATGAAGATCACGTCGACGAGCGGCGCCAGGTTGAGCTGGATCGGCAGTCGCTCGCGCTCCGGGAGCTTCATGACCCTTCCCCCTTCTCGAGCATCGCGGGGTGGAACACGCGATCGAGGAAGCCGCCGACGCCCTCCTCCAGCCGATGCCGGAGCAGGTCGAGCCGCCGCGTGAACCACAGGTGCCCGCCCATCGTCGGGATCGCGACGATCAGCCCCGCGGCGGTGGTGAGCAGCGCCTTCCAGATGCCGCCCGAGAGCGTGGAGGTGTTCACCTCGGCGCCCGCCGCTTCCATGCTCCCGAACAGATCGACCATCCCGAGCACGGTGCCGAGCAGCCCGAACAGCGGGGCGACCTGGGCGATGAACGCGAGCAGTGCCAGCCAGCGCTCCCACCGATCCAGCTCGGCGATCGCGGCGCGCGACGCCTCGCGCTCGGCGACCTCGCGGCCCTGCGGCACCATCCGGGCGGCCCGACCGAGCACCCGCCCGAGCGGCGAGCCCTCGGTCTCCCAATAGGCGGCCAGCTCGCCGAGGTCCTCATGCGAGGTCATCCGCTCCAGCGGACGCATCGCCTCCATGTTCAGCACGCGGTGCGTCCAGAACTCGAAGACCTTCTTCAGCAGCACCGCGAGCGCGAGGAACGAGCAGACGTAGAGGGGGTACATCGTCCACCCCGCCTGCTCGAGCATCATGAACAGGGTGTTCGCGCTGGGATCCATGTTCCCTCCGCCGAAGCGTTCGCCTCACGGTGCTGCACACGACGTGCCAGCACGGGCACGCATCCTGCAGCGCTCCTCGGCATGAACACGCGGTCCCCGCCTCGCTTCACCCCCCGCCCCGCGACGGGTCCGCGCGCGCGGGGGCTCGCCGACTCGTGGGTCCTGGCCACGGCGCTCGCCGTCGCCACCCACCTCGCGGTGGCGTGGCTGGCGCTGCCTGTGCCCGAGCCGACGCCGGACCGCCCCTACCCGTCGTTCACGCTGCTGCCGAGCGGGCCGCCGGGTGCGCCCGGCGCGGGGTCCGGCGGCGCCGGGTACGGCGACGGGGGTGGCGACGGCGACGAGGGCGGCCCGATCGTGGTCGACGGCGCGCTCCTCGAGACGTTCGCGCCCCCTGAGCTGCTCCAGCCGATGCAGCCAGCGGACCTGCCGCGCGGCGGTGACCTGCCCGTGCGGCTGACCGACCGGTCGAAGGAGCGCACGAGCCTGATCGAGCAGCTGGAGCGCGAGGAGCGCCGGCGCGCGGCGCTCGAGCAGGTGGGCGTGCGCTCCGGCTCGAGCACCGGCGGGGGCGGGGGTGACGGCGGGGGCGGGGGCGGCGATCCGGAGCTGTGGGCGTGGAAGCTCGCTGTGGAAGGGCTGTTCCGCGAGGCCTTCCATCCGCTCGTGTCCACCGACCGCGCGCTCGTGTGCAGCTACCTCGTCGACTTCGACGCCGTCACCGGCGCGGTGGGCGGGTTCACCCGACACGCGGCGAGCGGCGAGCCCGCGTACGACGCCGCCGCCGAGCGCGCGATCCGCACGGTCACCACCGTCCCGCTGCCACCCGAGCGCTTCGCCGCCCAGATCGGCACCCGCCTGCTGATCGACTTCCACCCACCCTGATCGCTCGAACGATCCCAGCGCTACGAAGACCCGCTGAAGGCGGGTTCGCGAGGCTCCATGAACGTGGGGCGGGCGTCCCGCCTGTCGATTGATCACTTCTCCAGGAAGACCCGTTGAAGGCGGGTTCACGAGGATCCATGCACGTGGGCCGGGCGTCCCGCCTGTCGATCCTACACATCTTGGCTGCGGCCCCAGATCATGTGGGGCGGGCGT
>CAYQSE010000157.1:0-13556 GCA_964419905.1 uncultured Enterobacteriaceae bacterium | reverse complement strand
CCTTCATCCGGACTTCTTGGAGAAGTGATCAATCGACAGCCGTCCCGGCCGACCGTCGGATGTCGAGGCTAAGGTGCTGCGCGGAGCGCGCGCAGCGCGGGGCGCTCGGACGCGTCGAGGCGCTCTGCGGCGAGCTCGGCGAGCGGGCCGCCCAGCGAGGCCTCGCCCACCTTCAGCGCGACCGACTCGGGCATCGTGTCGAGCTGAAGCAGCACGAGGCGCCCAGCGCCCGCCCACTCGGGATCGGTGACCCAGGCGACCAGCCGCTCGGACTCCTGCTCTGGGTAGAGCTCCACCAGGCAGCCGGCGGCACGCATCGGAACCCACGCGGGCATCGTCACCGTCTCGACCACCTGCACCAACGCCTCGCGCGGCGCCTGCAGCTCGGCGGTGAGGGCTGCGCAGCCGGGCGGATCGTGCCGCACCGACAGCGCGGACTGCACGCGCGCCGCCTCGTCGTCGAGCGGCGCAGGCGTGGGCTCGGACAGGTTGTCCGTCGCCTTCGCGGGGACCTGCTGGTTGGCCGGGGTGCACGCGCCGAGCGCGAGAGAGAGGAGGATCAGCCTGTGCATCGAAGAGATCTCCATCACAGCGTTCCGATGTAGCGGTGCTTGACGCCCTGCTGCTGGGTCGAGAGTTCGTCCTGGGCCACGCAGCCCGACTGGTTGCACACCGAGCTCGGGAACATCAGGTTGTCGCTGAGCGCGCTGGTGCAGGTCGACTCGTTGGAGCAGGTCGCGGTGTCGGACAGCGGGTCGAACTCGTTCCACCCGAACTCGACCACGTGGAACAGGCCCATGTAGTGGCCCGCCTCGTGCGCCATCGTCTCGCCCATCATGCTGACCTCGGCGGCGTTGAACGTGCCGTTCGTGCCGGCGTGCTCGAGCCACGAGAGGATCGTGGCGGCGCGGCGCGTCGACACCGTGGTGCCGGGCAGGCCGCCGGCCATACCGAGCGTGCCGCTGCCACCGGCGTTGTCGCCGATGAACATCACGATGTCGGCCTGCTTGTGGTCGCGCTCCGAGGCGGACACGGTGGCGTAGTGGTCGCTGCCGGAGTTGAGGCTGGGCAGGTTCGTGGGGACGCTCGTGGCGTTGTAGTAGGTCACGAACAGCTCGAGCCCGTAGGGCTGCCAGATCTGGCGCCAGCGGTCGACCGCGCCGGTGACGCCGTTGACCACGGTGCTGTTGGAGCCCAGGTTGCCCGCATACACCATCGCGACCTTGACCTGGCCGCTCGACAGGTTGCTGTCGGACTTCACCTGCACGGTGACGTCGATCGACCGCGCGGCCCACTGGTTGCCGCTGGAGTTCGTGACGCCGAGATCGACCTTCCACTCGCCCACCGCGAGCGGCCCGTCGGCGGCGCGCGACGGCCAGTTGATCTGGTTGTCGCCGGTCTGCCAGTAGAGCCCGGTGGTGATCGCGGTGTGGCTGTCGTTGTCGGACGAGAGCACGACGCCACCGCTCGGGTTGCGCACGCGCCAGATGTAGAGCCCGGTGTCGGTGCTCGACTTCACGGTGACCATGAAGCTCTGGTTGCTGCTCGTGATGTTCACCGGGATGGTCAGGTCGCCGTTGGAGGTGCTGGTCGCGGTGTAGGTGGTGGTGGTGAGCATCCCGTCGGTGCTCGTCTCGGACGGGTTCTCGGTCGGCGCGGTGTTGCCCTGGACGCACCAGTAGCCGTACTCGTCGGTGAGGCCGCAGCTGAGCCCGTCGTCGGCGCAGTCGCGCTCGAAGACCTCGTCGTCCTCGCACCACACGGCGACGTCGCCGTCGCACTCGCCTTCCCAGGTGATGCCGCCGCATGGATCGTTCGGGTCGAACGTGTCGACGTTCTGGTTGTCGGTGTCGTCATCCACGGGCGCGAGGTCGAACCCATCGCACCCGACGAGCAGCGAGAGGAGGAGGAGCAGCACGGTTCTGACCTCGTGAGCCCGAGTTCGGGCGCAACTTAGCCGGTCGGCGCGTGACCCGCCTGCCCAAATGGCGGCGCGCCGCATGTGGCGCAGCTACTTCGCAGTGGCCTCGGCGTCTCCTCGGGCCGCGTGGAGCGCCTGGGTGAGCTCGAGGCGCCGGGCGGCGACGCGCCGTGCCAGCTCGACGCGCTTGTCGGCCTGATCCGCAAGCTCCTCCTCGACGCGCTTCAGCTTGTGGACGTAGGTGAGCACCCGGATGAGGATGGACCCGCCGGGCTTGTTCGCGTCGAGGTCGTGCAGCGCCGAGTACGGCACCTTCGAGGCCTTCACGATGGCGTCGATGATCCCGTAGGTGGGCGCGTCGTGGCCGCACTTGAAGCTGGACAGGTCGAGGATCGCGAGGTTCGGGTGCCGCGCTGCGGCGCGGGCCGCCCACACCTTCTGCGCCGAGTTCGCCGAGTAGTTCTCGGGCCACACGTCGTTGATGTCCATCGGGTCGGCCTCGCCGAAGAAGCGCTTCCACCACACCGGATCCTTGGGCAGGCTGCGGATCGACAGCACCGGGTAGCCGCGGATCTGGAACTCTTCGGGGATCTGGTGATGCAGCCCCGGATCGTTGTGGTAGGGCCGCCCGATCATCAGGATCGCGACGCGGTTCTCGCGCTCGACCTGCTCGAGGATCTCGCGGCCGCGCTGCTCGATCCGGGCGGTGAACTGGACGATCGCCTCGAGGGCCTGCTGCACCGCGAAGTCGGACTCGTCCTCGGTGACCTGGAGGCGGGGGCCCCAGGTCTCGAACATCTGCCGCGCGAGCAGGTTGCGCTCGGTGAAGTTCACGCTCGGGTCGAGGTACTCGACGCCCGCGCGCGCGAAGAAGTCGACCTCCTTCGTGAACGCGGCCTTCATCACGTTCGGCGTGCCGGCGACGATCGGACAGCTCACGTCGTCCATCGTGCCGGTGAGCCACGACGGGATGTGGGTGATCGACGGGAAGTACACCCAGCTCAGCGGACCGCGGCGCTTCATCGGGTCGGGGTGCGCGTGGAACAGCAGCTCGTGGATGTGCGCCTGCGCGACCTTGCTCGGGAAGCAGGGGTCGACCGAGCCATAGCGACCGCCCTCGGCGAACATCTCCTCGGTGGTCTCGCTGCTGAACACGATGTTCTGGCGCGGGAGCCCCAGCGTCTCGAAGTAGGTGCGGAAGAACGGCGCGGTGCTGTACAGGTTGAGCACGCGCGGGATGCCGACCTTCATCTGGCTACGATCGACGTTCGACCGCAGGAATCCGCGCCGCAGCGCGCGCCGCGCGACCCGGAGGAACGGCAGGCGCTCGACCTTCACGTCGTCTTTCGGGGCGCCCGCGAGCGGGATCGGCGCGGGCGTGTAGAAGCTGCGGAACGCGAGCTTCGCCTCCTCGTCGACCAGGTTCGGGAACTGCTTGCGCAGCACGCCGCGCTCCTTCTCGAGCGCCTTGAGCGCGTCCTTGCTCTCGACCGTGCCCTTCTCGCACGAGAACCCGCTGATGTAGCGGCTGGAGCGCCCGTCGGGCGTCTTCGTGTCGATGAACGTGCGCTGGCAGTGGTTCGGACAGAAGTGGCAGACGGTGCTCTCGTCGGTGGTCGTCGTATACGCGAGATCGATCGCCTGATCGAGGCCGACGAACGTGGAGCTGCCCCGGCGGCGCACCACACGCAGCGTCTCCATCGCGGCGCCGATCGCGCCCGCCTCGCCACAGTGCGGGTGAACGACGATCTTCGCGTCGGGCACGCGGGCCTTGATGTAGTCGACCTGCGCCTTGACCGCGGCGAGGTTGCGCTGGGTGCCGCCCTGCAGCACGAACACGCGCCCGAACTCGGCGAGGCGCGGCACCTGCACGACGTACTGCCACACGTTCTTCGGGAGGACCTGGGCGAGCCCGGCGAGCATCTCGGGCGCGGTGAAGCCCTCCTTCTGGAACGTGACCCGGTCGGCATCGAGGAACACCGCGCAGCCGTAGCTGAACTTCGGTGCGAGCGAGGCGGCGAACGCGGTGTTCGCGTACTCGGTCAGCTGCACCCCGAACTGGTCCGCCATCGCTTGCAGCAACATGCCGTTGCCCGCCGAGCACTGGTTGGACAGCCGGAAGTCCTTCACGTCGCGGCCGCCGTGCTTGTTCTCGCGCAGGAACAGCACCTTGATGTCCTGGCCGCCGATGTCGCAGACGACGTCGGCGTCGGGCACGTAGCGGAGCGCGGACATGGTGTGCGCGACGGTCTCGACGATGTTCACGTCGGCGTGCACCGACTCTTCGAGCACCTTCGCGGCGTAGCCGGTGGCGCCGAACCCCATCACCTCCAGCGTCGCGCCCTGGGAGGTCACGTAGGCATGGATCGCCGCGAGGATGTCCTTGGTGTCCTGGATCGGGTTGCCCTTGGACAGCGTGTAGGCCTTGTACAGCACCTCGCCGTCCTCGTAGTCGACGAGCACCGCCTTGCTCGACGTGGAGCCGCCATCCAGGCCCACCACGCCGCGGACGTGCTGCCCTCGCTGGAAGGTCGCGTTCACGAACGAGGGGATCGCGTACTCGGAGACGAAGTCGTCGAGGTCGGACGGCGCCTCGATCAGCGGCTTCGCGGCGCTCGCGCCCAGCCGCGCCGTGCGGCCGTTGGTGATGTAGTCCTGGAGCCCGGCGAGCCCGGTGTAGCGGCCCTGTTCAGCGGCGAGCGCGTCGGTGAGCCCGTAGACCACCGCGCCGAACGCGGCGTAGTACTGGGCGTTCTCGGGCGGGAAGATCAGCTCCTCGACGGGGACGTCCTTTGGGTATTCGTGGCCGCGGGCCTCCCACGTCTCGGGGATGCGCAGGCGCCAGCACGCGATCAGGAAGGGCAGGAAGGTGTTCGGGCCGCCGAGCAGCAGCACCTTGTGCTTGAGCGTGTTGCCGCGGGTGAGCACCGAGAGGTTCTGGTGCACGATCGCGTCGGCGAGCGAGCACATGATCTCGGGCGAGGGGATGCCCGACTTCACGAGGTTGACGATGTCGGTCTCGGCGAACACGCCGCACTTCGCGGCGACGTGATGCAGCCGCGTGGGATCGAAGTGGATCTTCGCCACCTCGTCGGCCGCCATCCCGACCTTGATCATGCACTTGTCGATGGTGGCGCCGGTGCCCGAAGCGCACTTGTCGTTCATCGAGGTGACGGCCTGCTTCTCGATCGTGCCATCCTCGCGCGCCTGCTCGCGGAAGATGATGATCTTCGCGTCCTGGCCGCCGAGCTCGACGACGGAGCCGACGTCGGGGTGGAGGCGCTCGACCGCGAGCGTGACCGCGTTGACCTCCTGTACGAAGCGCGCGCCGAGCGGCGCCATCAGCGGGCTCGAGCCCGAGCCCGTGCCGAAGATGCGGATGTCGTCGGCGTCGGGGAACGCAGCGCCGATGCGGACCATGAAGTCGAGCACCGTCTCGGGCTGGCGCGTCTCGTGACGGCGGTAGTCCTGCCACAGGATCGCCATCGTGTCCGCGTCGCAGACGACCGCCTTGACCGTGGTGGAGCCGACGTCGAGGCCGACAGCGAGCCTTCGGGGGGAGGCGGACATGGGCAGGCTCCGTTCAGGTGACTGACACGTCAGTCTAGTACAAGAACCACGCCGTGGCACGAGGCGTCATCGGCGCGGCCCGTGGACGGGGTTAGCCTCCGGCCGCATGCGTCGCGCCCCCACGATGACCCCCGACGAACGACGCGCGCAGCTGCTGCGCGCGGCGCGCGACGTGTTCGCGCGCAAGGGCTACCACCGCGCCGGCGTGTCCGACATCATCGCGGAGGTCGGCGTCGCGCGCGGCACCTTCTACAACTACTTCGACAGCAAGCGGGCCGCGTTCACCGCGGTC
The DNA here is from genome assembly GCA_964419905.1 of uncultured Enterobacteriaceae bacterium. GTDB lineage: Bacteria > Myxococcota_A > UBA796 > UBA796 > JAFDJI01. Next base: position 7,773 of record CAYQSE010000157.1, on the reverse strand, counting down.
GTCGAGGAGATGATCGGCGAGATCGTCGGCGTGATCGTCCCGATCGACGTCACGCGTGACATCCCCGATCAGGTGCGCGCGAACCTCGACCGCGTGATCCGCGCGGTGACCGGTGCGGATGTCGTGCGGGTGCTGTTCTCGGAGGCGGTGGGCATCGACGAGGGGGGCGACGAGGTGCTGCGCGCGTTCTACGGGGACGTGCTCGGGCGCATCGAGCGCGCGCTGCGCACCGGGCAGGCGCTCGGTGTGGTGCGGGGCGGCGACGTGTCGCTGAAGGCCCGCGTGCTCCTCGGGATGATCAAGGAGCCGGTCGTGCAGGCGTCGTTGTCGGGCGAGCCGCTCGACACGGGGCCGCTGGTCGCCGAGGTGCTCGAGCTGCTCGCCGGGGGCCTGCTTCGCTCCGCCTGATCGCTTCAGGTAGGCTCGGGCAGGAGGTCCCATGAAGCGCCCGATCGTCGTCGCCCTCGGACTGCTCGCGGCGTTGTTCGGCGCGCTGCTCGGCTACCTGCTCACCTGGCCGGTGCCGATCGCACCGGAGCCGTGGACGGCGCCGCGGTACGATCCCGCCGCGTGGCAGCCCACCGGCGACCTCGCGGGGCTGGAGCGCGTGGCGCTCCCGGCGGCGCACGGCCCCGAGGACGTCGAGGTCGACGCACGCGGGCGGGTGTTTGCGGGGCTCCACGACGGCACGCTCCTGCGCTGGGACGACCTCACCGCGCCCCCCACCGTGCTCGCGAACACCGGCGGGCGCCCGCTCGGGCTGCACTGGGACGCGCAGGGGCGCCTGCTCGTCGCCGACGCGTTCGCCGGTCTGCTTCGGGTCGATCCGGACTCCGGCGCGATCGAGGTGCTCGCGACGCGCTGCGGCGGCCTGCCGCTGGTGTTCACCGACGACCTCGAGACCGCGCCCGACGGCACGATCTGGTTCAGCGACGCGAGCGTGCGCTTCCCCCAGTCGGACTGGGGTCTCGACATCATCGAGAACGGGCCCAACGGGCGGCTGTGCGCCTACGATCCGCAGACCGGGCTGGTCACCGAGGCGCTCGACGGGCTGTACTTCGCGAACGGCGTCGCGGTGTCGCCCGGCGGCGACTTCCTGCTGATCGCCGAGACGAGCCGCTACCGGATCCGCAAGCTGTGGATCTCCGGGCCGCGCGCCGGCGAGCACGCCGTGCTCGTCGACAACCTGCCCGGCTTCCCCGACGGCATCTCGACGGGCACCGACGACACCTACTGGATCGCCATCGCCTCGCCCCGCAACTCGGTCCTCGACGCCGCGGCGGACAAGCCGTGGCTGAGGCGCCTGATCGTGCGCCTCCCGGACGCGGTGCAGCCAGCGCCCGAGCGCACCGCCCGCGCGATCGGCATCGACGGCGAGGGGCGCGTCAAGCACGACCTGTTCGACCCGACCGGGGCGTCGCTCCACGTCGTGACCAGCGTGCAGGAGCGTGATGGCTGGCTGTACCTGGGCAGCTTGGTGGACGACGCGCTCGCGCGGGTGCGTCGCCCCTGATCAGCCCTTGGCGCGGCGCGGCCCCAGCGTCTGCACATACGTCATCGCGCGCGCGACCCACGGCGCGATGCGATCCGGCTCGCCCAGCCAGGCGCGCGGCACGACCACGCTGTCGGTGGACATGTTGCCGGGGATCGGCTCGTAGGGTCGGGCGCCCGGCTCTGCGAGCAGCGCCTCGCGATCTTCCGGGGACAGACGCACCCACAGCAGGTCGCGGTAGATCCCGAAGAACAGGTGTCCGTTCATGAACGCGCACGGGCCGCCGAGGGTCCGCCGCCGCATGACGGGGGGCCTCGGGCACAGCGCCTCGAACGCGGCGAGTACTTGTGGATCCGGCTTTCTCCAGGCCACTTCGACGCTCCCTACTGTCCGGGTGGTGAGGCCATGCCGTCGTTGTCGCGACCCCAGCACGCGAGACCGCCGAGTCGGTCGATCCCGCAGGCGTGATGGGTGCCTGCGTCGACGTCGTCGTAGAGCCCGAACGGGGCGACGGTCTGCCCGTCCTCGGCGGTGCCCCAGCACCGCATCAGCCCGTCCTCGAGCGGGCGTGCGCACGCGAACTCTCGGCCGGCGACGACCTCGGCCCAGGCGCCGCTCGGCGCGCCGATCAGCATCGCGCGCACGCTGCCCCAGCACGACAGGGTGTCGTCGCGGTGCACGCCGCACGCCTGCTCGGGCCCGACCGAGACCTGCTTGAAGGCGCCGCTCACCGGCTCGAGCGACGCGGCAGCGCCCCAGCACCGCACGCGGCCGCCGACGTCGACCGCGCACGCGCCGCGCCCCGGCGCATCGACCTGCACGAACGCGCCCGACGGCACGCTGTGGATGCCGTACTCGCGGCTGCCCCAGCACACGAGCTCGCCGTCGGGGCGCAGGCCGCAGGTGTGCCGCTCGCCCGCGCTGACCTGGGTGAACAGACCGCTGGGCGGCTTGCTCTGACCGTCCTCGTCGGCCCCCCAGCAGCGCGCCTCGCCCGCGGTGGTGACGCCGCAGGTGTGCAGGTCGCCAGCGCTGATCTGCCGGAAGCGCGCGTCGGGGCTGCGCGTCTGCTCCTGGTCGTGCCGCCCCCAGCACACGACGTAGCCGTCGTGCTTGATCGCGCAGCTGTGGTGGGGACCCGCCGTGACCTCGGTGTAGCTGTCCCACAGCAGGCCCGCGCATCCGAGCGCGCACACGGCGGCGAGCAGCACGGTCAGCCGGCGGATCATCGGACCTCCACCGCGTACCCTACCACCGGAAGCACGAGGGGGAACGTCGAGGTCACGGCGTTGTGGGGCGGGTGAGCAGCACGTCAGCGCGCGATCCGGCGTGCGTGATCAACAATTCGAAGCGCTGATCCCCCTTGCGCGCTTCGAGCGCGAGCATCTGCGGGAGGCCGCCGGTGGTCTCGACCGTGTACCCGGCGCCCTGCAGCGCGTCGCGCCACTGATCGGCGAGGTTGGTGGGCGCGTGCGCATACGAGACGTGCAGCTCGGCGTCCGTCGCGATCTTCACCGCGCCGTCTCCGAGCGCGGCCGAGGCCTCGGCCCACGGCGGCGGGAGGCTGGCGGTGGGCGCGGTCGCGCAGGCGAGGGCGAGCAGGAGGAGGAGGGTGCGCAGGGGGACTCCACGGGCGGTGCCCGGACCTTACCGCGGGGATCGCGCCGCGCAAAGGCCGCGGATCCGCATGGAGCGCGCGAGGGAGGCCGATGCGGGTGGCGCGGAGGCTCGCGCGTGCTTGAATGCGGCCTGCATCAGGAGGCGACCATGGCCGTCGAGCCGATCCGATTCCTCACCACCTGCGCCGCGCGCTCCGGCGCCGCCAAGGATCTCCGCGCCGTCCTCGAGGGGCTCATCCAGGAGCTGAGGCTCGAGGAGGAGTGCATGGACGCAGCGCTGTGGCAGGACGGCGCGCAACACGGCGCGTACGTGCTGGTCGAGCACTGGGCCTCGCGCGAGGCGCGCGAGCAGTTCAACGAGGCGATGCGCGAGGCGGGCGTGCTCGACGGGCTGAACGCCTTCCTCTCGGCGCCGGCGACCACGCGGCACTACCTGCAGCTCACCTGAGCGGCACGAACAGCACCTTCAGGTTGTCCTCGCGCTGGTAGTCGTCGGGGCCCCGCCGCGTGATCACCACCAGCGTCTGCTCCCACGCATCACCGATCGGCAGCACGAGGCGGCCGCCGATCGCGAGCTGGGCGGGCAGCGCTTCGGGCACCTCGGTGGGCGACGCGGCGATCAGGATCGCGTCGAACGGCGCCTCTCCGGGCCAGCCGCGGCGACCGTCCCCGATCAGCGTGCGGACGTCGGCGTAGCCGGCCTCGGACAGCGCCATCCGCGCGCGCTCCGCGAGCTGCGGGACGACCTCGATCGAGAACACCTGCGCGCCGATCTCGGCCAGCACGGCGGCCTGGTACCCGGAGCCCGTGCCGATGTCGAGCACCCTGTCGCCGGGCTTCACGCGCGCGAGCTGGATCATCAGCGCGACGATGTAGGGCTGGCTGATCGTCTGGCCATGACCGACCGGGACGGGGTGGTCGCCGTAGGCGAGGTGGCGGCTCTCCTCGGGGACGAACAGGTGGCGCGGCACCTTGCGCATCGCGCGGAGGATCCCTTCGTCCTCGATGTCGGAGGGCTCCAGCTGGCGGTCGACCATCTGGTCGCGTGCGCGGGCATAGGGGTCGGACATGTTGGTAATGTACCGCAGGTCACGGGGAGGGAGAGGTGAAGGAGACGATACCGGCGCTGCTGCTCGACGCGCACGATCGGGGGCCCGATCGGGTGGCGATCGTCTATCCGGTGGGCGCGGTGTGGAAGGCCACGACGCTGGGCGAGTCGCTGCGAGAGGTCGCGGCGATCGCGCGCGGCCTGGCGGCGCGCGGCGTCGGGCGCGGCACGACCGTCGGCATCCTGTCGGCTACGCGCCACGAGTGGGCCGCGGTGGACTTCGCGGCGCTGTGTCTCGGCGCGCGCGTGGTCGGCGTCTACCCCACGCTCCCCGCGGAGCAGGTCGCGTGGCTGCTGCGCCACGGGGGCGTGTCGCTGCTCGTGGTCGAGGACGCCGAGCAGGCGGCGAAGATCGACGCGGTGCGCGCCGAGGTGCCCAGCCTCGCCCACACCTTCGTGATCGACGCGGCCGAGGGCTGGCCGACGCTGCGCGATCTGCAGGAGGAGCCCGACGTGGACTGGCTGCGGGCGCGCGCCGACGAGGTGGAGCCCGATGACGTCGCGACGATCATCTACACCTCGGGCACGACCGGGACGCCGAAGGGCGTCGTGCTCACCCACGGCGCGTTCGTGCGGGTCGCGCGGGCGACGCTCGGGCTGATCCCGGTGGAGCCGGGCGACCGCTCGGTCGTGTGGCTGCCGCTCGCGCACTCGTTCCAGCGGTTCACCGTCTACCGCGGGCTGCTCGAGGATCTGGTGGGCTACTACGCGCCGAGCGTCGAGGCGCTGATGGACGCGCTGCTCGTCGCGCGCCCACAGATCCTCGCGTCGGTGCCGCGGATGCTCGAGAAGATCCGCGATCGTGTGAACGCCCAGGTCGCGCGCCGCGGCGGGTTGGCGAAGCGGCTGTTCGACGCGGCGTTCGCCGTCGGTCGCGAGCGTCTGGCCTACCTCGAGCGCGGCGAGAAGGTGCCGCTGTGGGTCGAGGCCCGTTGGCGGGTCGCCGATCGGGTGGTGTTCCGGCGCGTGAAGGAGCGACTCGGCGGACACCTGCGCGTGCTCGTCTCGGGCGGCGCGGCGCTGGATGCCGAGGTCGCCCGCTGGTTCGGCGCGATGGGCCTGCTGGTGCTGGAGGGGTGGGGTCTCTCCGAGACGTGCGCGCCTGCCACCGTCAACACGCCGCACGGGTTCCGGTTCGGCACGGTGGGGCGCCCGATCCCCGGCGTGGCGCTGCGCATCGCGGACGATGGCGAGATCCTGTTCCGCGGGCCCGGTCTGTTCGCGGGCTACTACGACGATCCGGCGGCCACCGCCGAGGTGATGGTGGACGGGTGGTTCCACACCGGCGACGTCGGCACGATCGACGGCGACGGCTTCCTGCGGATCACCGACCGGAAGAAGGCGATCCTGGTGACGGCCGGCGGCAAGAACATCGCGCCGCTGCCGCTCGAGCAGCGACTCGAGCGTCACCCGCTCGTGGGGCAGGCGGTCGTGATCGGCAGCGAGCGGCCCTACCTGACCGCGCTGCTCGTGCCCGAGCCCGACGCGCTCGCCGGGCTCGCGGCGCGGCACGGCTGGCCGGACGAGCCGGCCGACGCGCGCGTGGCGCGTCCCGAGGTGCGCGCGGCGTTCGACGAGGCGGTCGCGCAGTGCAACGACGGGCTGGCGCGGTTCGAGACGATCAAGCGATGGGCGGCGCTGCCCGAGCCGTTCTCGGTCGAGACGGGCGAGCTGACGCCCACCCTCAAGCTCAAGCGCAACGTCGTCGTCGCGCGTCACGCCGCGCTGATCGACGCGCTGTACGCAGCGTGAGCGGGCCGAGGGCGGCCGCGATCAGAGCTCGGGCGGGTCTTCGCGGCGCTCGAGCTCCTTCTCGACCGCGCGGAGCACGGTGAGGCGCGCCTTGCGCGTCTCCTCCCAGCGGCGGACGCGGAGCAGGCCCACGTAGTCGAGGTCGCGGAGCGCGTCGGTGATCGCGCGGACGTTGAGCGTGTCGTACTCGCCGATGGGCGGGTGCGCGAACGCCTCGCGGCGCTCGGCGACCATCCGCTCGGCGGCGTCGGCGACCTTGCCCAGCCCCGGCCACTCGGGCGCGGCGTGGAGGAGCTCCTCGACCCGGGTGAAGGCGTCGAGGCGCGCGGTGAACAGGCGGCTCTCGCTGGTCAGGCGCAGCGTGCGCGCGCGGCGGCGGGCGCGCTTGCGGAGGTCGGACCCCTGGTTGGCGAGGCGCTCGGGCGCGGCGCGGAGCTCGTCGAGGATGCGGGCCATGATGCTCTCCCTGAATGAACGATCATTCACTTTCGGGAGAGAAAGTAGTCACGCCCGGGATCAGCGGCAAGGGCGCTCAGTCGCCGTCCTCGTCCCACGGCTCGCGGGGGAGGGTGAGTGGCGCCATGTCCTTCGGGTCGGGGATCGGCCAGTAGTCGCCCCACAGCTCCTTGCCGCCGTCGAGCGTGATCGTCTGCCCGGTGAGGTAGGCGCCGGCGGGGCTCGCGAGGTAGGCGGCGAGCCACGCGACCTCGTCGGCGGTGGCGAGCCGCTTGAGCGGCACGAGCGACTGCATCTGGGTCATCAGGTCGAGCCCGGCGGGGTAGTTGCGCAGGCCGCTGGTGAGCACGAAGCCCGGCGCGATGCAGTTCAGTCGGATGCCGCGCGCGGCCCACTCGACCGCAAGCGTGCGGGTCATCGCCTCGACGCCGGCGCGGGCCGCGTGGCTGTGCGCCATCCCAGGGAACGTGCGGTGCGTGAGCATCGTCACGCTGAGCACGAGCCCGCCGTGCTTCAACATCCACGCGTCGGCGGCGGCGCGGGTCATGTTCCACGCACCAGTCAGGTTCGTCGCGACGACCGCGTCCCAGCCCCGCGGCGAGATCGTCTCGGCGGGGCTGAAGAACTGGCCGCCGCCGTTGTTCACGAGCACGTCGAGGCGGCCGTGGTCGGCGATCACCTTCGCGAGCAGCGCGGACACGCTGTCGCGCTCTCGGATGTCGACCTGGGCGCCGTGGACCGGCCGGCCCAGCTCGGCGGTGAGCCCGTCGACGGCGCGCGCGATCGCGTCGGCCTTGCGCGACGCGATGACGACGGTGGCCCCGAGGCGGACGTACTCGCGGGTGATGGCGGCCCCGATGCCCGTGCCGCCGCCGGTGACGAGGCAGACCTTGCCGGCCAGGAGATCGTCTCGAAAGATTTGGCTACGCATCAACTGGCGGTAGCCGTCCGTACCCACTTTGACAACCTGCCCGAACAGCCCCTCCACGAGCGCTGTCGGGGAGCCCATCCGTGGGCCGGCCGTCCCGGCCGGCCGGCCGTGGTTCTGCGGACTCGGTGCGGGCTCGGACGCGTGCCGGCGCGAACGCGTCGGGCTGCTTCGCCTCCGCCGGCTGATCGCGCCGCGGGCGCTCCTTCCGGCCGGCCACCTCGGCGTACCCCTCGGCTCGCAGCGCGAGCCCGGGGCCCCCGGCCTCGAAGTGTCCTGCCGTCCGGAGCGCCCGCGTCGCGCGCCGGCTGCGGCTCGCGACGCGCGCTGTCGGGGAGCCCATGCGTGGGCCGGCCGTCTCGGCTGTCGTTTGATCACTTCTCCAAGAAGTCCGGATGAAGGCGGGTTCGCGAGGATC
>CAYQSE010000156.1:3802-13573 GCA_964419905.1 uncultured Enterobacteriaceae bacterium | reverse complement strand
ACGGTCATGGATCCTCGCGAACCCGCCTGCAGCAGGTCTTCGTGAAGATGTGATCCATCGACAGGCGGGACGCCCGCCCCACGTTCATGGATCCTCGCGAACCCGCCTGCAGCAGGTCTTCGTGAAGATGTGACCAATCGACAGCCGTCCCGGCCGGCCGTATCCCCGAAAACACGAAGCCCCGCCCACCCAGGAAGGGGGAGCGGGGCGCGTGAAGGGCTGCCGCGTTCGCGTCAGTCCTGGGTGCGAGTCACCGTGCCACTGCCGGTGAAGCTCAGCTCGATCTCGGGGTAGTAGTTGTCCTTGGCCGCGGTGAGGCCAGTGGCACCCTTGACCTGCAGGGTGTAGGGCGCCGTCTTCGGGGTGGCCGTGTCCTTGCAGGTGTTGCCGAAGTTGGTGCTGCGCACGAAGATTTCGTAGGTGCCAGCCGCGGCATCCTCGAGCTTGAGGTACGAGCAGGACGCGAACGTGAGCGTGCTCGACGTGCCGACGTTGACGCCCGGGCCGGCGGTGCACTCGAACTGATCGTCGGCCTGCGCGGCGGTGCAGCCACCGGGCTCGTTGACCCACACGAGGCTGTCGAACATCTTCGTGCCGTCGGTGACGTCGACCGCCACCTCGAGGGTCGCGCCCGCGGCCACGGTGACGGTGAAGCTGTCGACCGTGGACGACGCGCAGTTGCTGATCACGCCCGAGATGGTCTCGTCCGGGGTCGTGAGCGGGTTGGCCGGGGGCGTACCGGCGGGGGTGGCGGTGTAGTCGTAGTCGGTGTCGTCCTCTTCGTAGAGGTCGACGTCGTCGCAGAAGATGCGCGTGTCGTACGTGCCCGCCTGCGCCTCGGTGAGGGCGTCCCAGGAGATGGCGCCGTCGTTGTTCGTGAAGTTGTCGCCGTACGGGTACTCATTCCCGCCGTAGCTCACGGTGCCGGAGAAGAACTGGGCGTAGAGCATGTAGTCGGCGTACTTCATGAAGGTCATGAAGCCGTCGGTGACGTCGACGTCGATGCCGCCGCCGTAGCCCACGAAGTACCAGTAGAAGCTGCCGTCGCTGATCTCGGCGAAGCCGGACTGCAGCGTGTCGCCGTTCGAGAGGTCGTAGGACGGGAACGAGTAGGGGAACGGCGTGTTCGTCGGGCAGGGCGGGCTCTGGTCGGCCGCGCCCGAGGCCACGGTGGCGTCGATCAGGAACGCGTAGTCGCAGCCCGGGCAGTCCAGGGGCTGCTTGTACTCGGTGCCGGTGAGCGACCAGGACCAGTCGCAGATCGTCGTTCCACCGACATCGGCGGTGAACGAAGCCGTCGCATCGGCGAGCGTGTGCGAGTAGGTCACCGTGGTGTTGGTGTCGTTGGTGTCGGGCGTGTCGTCGTCCTTCGGCTTGCACGCCACGATGGCGAGCGCCGAGAGGGCGAGCAGGGTGAGGTTGCGCATGGGGTCTCCTCCGGGAGAGCTAGGGCTTCGAGGCCCCCCAATATGCCATGACCCCTGACACCTGCCACCCCGGCGCGCCAAAAAGTGGTGTGGCGATCGTCGAGGCGTGCCGAGGACCGCCGTAGACGCCGCAGGGCCCACGCGCTATCGAACCGCCCCGGGAGAGCCGGCGCAGGGAGGGTTCGGATGGCGCTTTGGGATGGTCGCTTCTCGGCGGGGCCAGCCGACGACATGGTACGGTTCAGCGAGTGCCTCGGGGTCGATCTCCGGATGTGGGCCGAGGACATCGCGGGCAGCAAGGCGCACGCGACGATGCTCGGCGCGGTGGGGCTGCTCGCCGCCGACGAGGTCGCCACGCTGCTGCGCGGGCTCGACGAGGTGGCCGCGGAGCTGGAGAGCGGTGCGTTCGTGCCGGGACCCGAGCACGAGGACATCCACATGGCGGTCGAGGCGCGCCTCACCGAGCGGGTCGGGGCGGTCGGAGCCAAGCTGCACACCGCGCGTTCGCGCAACGATCAGGTCGCGACGGACGTTCGCCTGTGGATGCGCTCCCGCCTCGGCGCGCTGCGCGGCGCGCTCGCAGAGCTCGTCGAGGCGCTGGTGGCGCGGGTGGAGGCCGACGGCGACGTCCTGATTCCGGGCTTCACGCACCTGCAGCGCGGCCAGCCGGTGCTGCTGGGCCACCATCTGCTCGCGCACGCGTGGATGGTGCGTCGTGACGCCGAGCGCGTCGACGACGCGCTGAAGCGGCTCGATCGCTGTCCGCTCGGCGCGGGCGCGATGGCCGGCACGCCGCACCCGATCGACCGGCACCACAGCGCGCGGCTGCTCGGGTTCTCCGCGCCGGTCGACAACGCGATGGACGCGGTCAGCGCGCGCGACCATCTGTGCGAGGCCACCGCGGCGTGCGCGATCGCGATGTCGCACCTGTCGCGGCAGTCCGAGGAGCTCGTGCTGTGGTCGACGTCCGAGTTCGCGCTGGTGCGGCTCGGCGATGGCTACGCGACCGGCTCGTCGATCATGCCGCAGAAGCGCAACCCGGACGCGCCGGAGCTGGTCCGGGGCAAGGCGGGGCGGGTGTACGGCGACCTCACCGCGCTGCTCACGATGGTCAAGGGGCTGCCGCTGGCCTACAACCGCGATCTGCAGGAGGATCGCGAGGCGCTGTTCGACGCGATCGACACCACGACCGCCTGCGCGCGCATCACCGCGGGCGTGTGGCGCACGCTCACGGTGCGGCGCACGCGCTACGAGGCGGCGCTGCGCGGCGACTTCTTCCTCGCGACCGAGCTCGCGGACTACCTGGTCACGCGCGGCGTCCCGTTCCGCGACGCACACCACGTCGTCGGCGGGATCGTCGGCGCGCTCGAGGCCGAGGGGGCCGACTTCACCGCGCTCGACCTGCCCCGTCTCCAGGCGTTCCACGAAGCGTTCCAGGCCGACGCGCTCGCCTGGCTCGATCCGCGGGCGGCCGCCGAGCGGCGCACGAGCTTCGGCGGCACCGCCTCGGTCGAGATCGCCCGCCAGGTCGCGGCGCTCCGCGCCTGGCTGGTCGCGTAGCCCTATGCTTCGCGGGGCTCGTGCTCGATGTGGACGTGGGTGTAGGTCGTCTCGCCGGTGAAGCCCTTCGGCGGGCGCCAGCAGGCGTCGAGCGCCTCGATGGCGACCCACATCAGCAAGAAGACCTTGGCGAGCTCGGCCTGATCGAGCTGCTCCTCCTCCTCGCCCTGCGCCGGACGCTCGAACAGCGCGAACATCGCCTCGTCGAGCAGGTGCGGCTGCGCGCGCCACGGCACGGCGCGGACGCGCTCGGCGAAACCGTCGTCGACTGGGAGGAGATCACCGACGACCGTGCGGATGCGGGCCTCGGCCTCGCGCACCTGATCCCAGCCGACCGCGCGGAGCTGGCCGCCCGCGAGGTCGAAGATGCGGGCGAGCACGCCGTACAGGTAGAGCGCGATGCCCGCGGTGGTGGGCTCGAGCTGCTTCTGGTTCTCCTCGAGGAACCGGGTGAGCCGCCGCTGCTGCTGCAGGAGCCGGTTGAGGGCGCCCTGGTGCGCGGTCTGCTGGGCGCCGATGTCGTCGGACCAGGCGTGGACCTGCGCGCGGGGGAGGTAGGGGTTGGGCATGTCGCCTCCGGGTGGGGGGCGACCCTTACCCGACCGCGCCGAGCGGGTAAAGGCTCACCACGCCGCCTGCGCGAGCGACAGTCGGTAGCCGGCGCACGCCGCGTGCTCCGGGAGCCGCTGGCGCACCTCTTGGGTGGCGCCGGGCGCGACGTCGGCGAACGGCACCGTCCAGCTTCCCTCACCACAGGCGATCGCGGCCTCGGCGCGGGCGACGGCGTAGGGCCCGTCGTTGCGCAGGCTCGCGACGACCTCGACGCGCCCCCCGGGGAAGCGGGTGAACGAAGCCTCCAGCTCCACGAAGGGGCCGACGTCGATGCGGCGATCGTGCGCGACGCGGGCGCTGAACACCGCCTCGTGGCGATCGGCGTCGATCAGCAGGTTGAACCCGCCGCTCACGTTCAGCCCGAGCAGCCCCACGGTGTCCTGGGAGGCGCACTCCTCGCACGTGGCGATCGCGACGCCGCTGACCGCCTGATCGCCGAGCCACACCTCGTCGACCAGCACCAGGCGCGCCTCGCGCACGCCGTTCGCGGTGTGCAGCGTGACCTCGGGATCCGCTGGCCCCGGGGTGAGACCGAGGTCGCGGAGGATGTAGAGCGGCAGCGTGGTGAACGTCGCGCCGGTGTCGAGCAGCATCCACACCTCGCGCTCGCGCCCCTCGTGCGTGAACACCACCGGGATCGCGAGCCTTCGCCCGTCGCCCTCGTAGGGCAGCGCGATCTGGGTGCGCTCCAGGGGTGGGGGAGGCGGGAGCGCGACCTCCACGCGGGCCTGCGCGAGCGGCGGCTCGGGCTCGGCGATCTCCGGCTCGGAGGGGAGTCGATCGGCGACCTCGCGGGCCATCCGCGCGCCGGGCTCGCCGCGCAGCATGGACGCGAGTCCGGTGCGGACGGCATCCTGGCGCTCACCGGGGAAGTAGACCGGCAGCGCGAGCACGAGACCCGTGCTCCATGCACCGAGGACGCCGAAGAAGATGGCGGTCTGATGGCGCTCGGCGACCGCGACCGCGACCACTGCGGGGAGGTAGACGAGCAGGGTGGCGGTGGCAGCGACCGCCCAGCCGGGCGCGTGGCGATGCAGCCCGAGCCCGATCAGCGCGGTCCAGGCCAACAGGGTCGGCACGACCGCGAGCGCGGCGAGGAGCCCGTTCACCCAGCCGGACACGGTGTCTCCGCGGGCTGGCCGGGTCGCCTCACACGGCGCGCCGGGTAAGGAGTAGGGGTGTGCGCGACAACACGGGGAGCGAGGATGGATCGAGCGACCTGGTTCTGCGTCGACATCGAGTGCTCGGGGCCTGTCCCGGCGCTGTACGACATGATCTCCCTCGGCGCGGTGCGGGTGGCGCCCGACCAGGACGGGCGCTTCGTCATCGGTGAACCCCTGTACCTCGAGATCTGTCCTACCGCGCCGCGGGTCGATCCGGGCGCGATGAAGGTCAACGGGCTCGATCTCGACCGCCTGCGGCGCGAGGGGCTGCCGATGGCCGAGGCGCTCGCCCGGCTGACCGCCTGGGTCGAAGCCGAGAAGATCCCCGGCTCCGAGCCGGTGTTCGTGGGGCACAACGCGCCGTTCGACTGGTCGTTCGTCAGCTACGCGTACCACGCGGCGGGGTTGGACAATCCGTTCGGCTACAAGGCGCTCGACACCAAGGCGCTCTCGATGGGCATCCTCGGCGTGCACTGGCTGGACAGCCACAAGGAGCTGCTCGAGCGAGAGCTCGGGCTGCCGAAGCAGGACCGGAAGCTGACGCACCGAGCGGACTACGACGCCTGGTATCAAGCGCACATCCTCGCGCGACTCTTCGAGCGGAGGCCCTCGTGTGCGGGTTCGTAGGCGTCATCGGCACGCGGGCGGCGGCGCCCGAGGTGTACATGGGGCTCCAGGCCATCCAGCACCGCGGCCAGGACGCCGCGGGCGTGGGGACCTTCGACGGCGAGCGGTTCTACCTCTACAAGGATCTGGGCGCGGTCGTGCAGGCGCTCCCCCAGTCGGTCGTCGGCAGCCTCGAGGGCCGCGCCGGGATCGGCCACGTTCGCTACCCGACGCTGGGGGGCGGCACCCGCGAAGACGCACAGCCGTTCCTCACCCGGCGCCCCGGCATCCTGATGGCGCACAACGGCAACCTCACGAACCTGCCGACGCTCGAGGTCGAGCTGCGCGAGCGCGGGCTGTTCCTGATGTCGCGGTCGGACTCAGAGGCGATCATGCTCGTGCTCGCCGACGAGCTGACGCGGCTTCGCTTCGGCGGGCACACGCTCGATGACCTGGTCGCTGCCCTCGGCGCGCTGATGGACCGCGTGCGTGGCAGCTACACGGTCGTCGCGCTGCTCGAGGTGGACGGCCGCGAGGCGCTGATCGGGTTCCGCGATCCGCTCGGGCTGCGACCCGGCGTGTTCGGTCGGCGCGAGGACGGGTCGTTCATGATCGCGTCCGAGTCGGTGGCGCTCGATGCGCTCGGGTTCACCGCGGTCGACCTGCTGCCGCCCGGCGGTCTCGTGTTGCTCCGCGACGGCGAGGCGCCGGTCGTGCGACAGGTGCGCCCGGCGCGGCCCCGCCCGTGCGTGTTCGAGCGCATCTACTTCGCGCGCGCCGACTCGGTGATGGAGGGCGGGCGCGTGAACACGGCGCGGTGGCGGCTCGGTGAGCGACTGGCCGACGAGTGGCGCGCGCGCGGGCTGAGCGCCGACGTGATCGTCGCGATCCCCGACACGTCGCGCCCGGCCGCGATGGCGATGGCGGAGCGGCTCGGCATCCCGAACCGGGAGGGGTTCATCAAGAACCGCTACTCCGGGCGGACCTTCATCATGCCCGACCCGCAGACGCGGGAGACCGCGCTTCGCCTGAAGCTGAACCCGATCGCAGAGACGTTCGAGGGCAAGCGGGTGATCCTGGTCGACGACAGCGTTGTGCGCGGCGCCACGATGCGCCGCATCGTGCAGATGGTCCGTACGACGCGCCCCGCGGCGATCCATGTCGCCGTGTTCTCCCCGCCGGTGCGCAACCCTTGCTACTACGGCATCGACATGCCCAGCCGGGATGAGCTCGTAGCGGCACCCCTCGACGATGCGCACGTCGAGCGTCGGCTCGCGGCGGCGTTCGGGGTCGACAGCGTCACCTTCCTCTCTCGCCAGGGGCTCGAGGAGGTCGCGGGCGATCCGGTGTGTGCAGCGTGCTTCACCGGGGACTATCCGGTGCCGATCACCGATGGGGAGCGCGGGTTCATCCTCGGCCAGCGACGGTCTGCGTAGATCGTCGGGGGCGTGTTGCGCTCGCGTCCGGTAGAGTACCTCGCGATGCGAGAAGTCACCGAGGCACACTACCTCCACGAACGCCACGGCCTCGAGGCCGTGCTGCGTCCGCCCGTCGGGCAGCCGACCGCGCTCGCGTGGGTGCCGCGCCGCGAGGAGCTCCTCGTCACCACGCGCGACGGAAAGCTGCACAGCGTCGATCCGGTGCTCGGCACGCGCATCGTGTGCGAGGCGTTGGGCGAGGCGGCGGCGCTCGAGGTCCACGAGGACCGGCGGCACTACGTTGCGGTGTCACGCGACGGAACCTGGCGGGTCGGTGACCTGTCCGGCACGACCGAGCACGTCGGGAAGCACCCGTTCCTCGGTCATATCGACGCGTTCTTCCTCGATCGCTACGTCGTGATCACCGGGGACACGGTCGAGGGGCGCCACCTGCTGCTGTTCCTCGAGGGCGAGCTGAAGTCGCGCGTTCAGCTGCCGAAGAGCGTCGTCGCCCTCCCGCACGAGGGCGAGCTGAAGCTCGCGCGGTCGAACGCGTCGGGGCTCGACGTGATCACGCTCGGCAAGGGCAAGTTCAAGCGCATCGAGCCGACCGGACACGTGCTGCAGCGCTGTGGCGACCACGTGCTGGGCGTCACGTCCACCGGCATCGCGCTGTGGACCGCCGAGGGGGGTGTCCCGCGGTCGATGCGGATGCCCGAGATCACGGCGGCAGACCTGTCGCGCGACGGGCTGACGCTCGGCATGGGTACGCGGCACGGCGCTGTCGCGCTCTCGCACATGAAGGACATGGACACCCGCGTGCGGCCCGATCTGGTGAAGGCGTTCGACGGGCCGGTCACCACGGTGCGGTTCAGCGATCGCGGGCGCTGGCTCGCCACGGGCGGCGAGCGGCTCCAGATCTGGACCTGGGAGGACTGACGTGGAGCTGGCGGGGAAGGTGGCGGTCGTCACGGGCGCCAGCCGCGGCATCGGTCGCGCGATCGCGCTCGCGCTGGGCGAGGCGGGCGCGCGCGTCGTGGTGAACTACCGCAGCGGCGCTGCTGCGGCCGAAGCGGTCGCCGCGGCGATCCCCGGCGCGGTGGCGGTGCAGGGCGACGTCGCCACCGCAGAGGGCTGCGAGGCGGTGATCGCGGCGGCCATAGCGCTCGGCGGTGTGCACATCCTCGTGAACAACGCGGGGATCACCGACGATCGGCTCGCGCTGAAGACGACCGACGCGCAGTGGCGCCGGGTGGTCGAGGTGAACGCGGAGTCGGCGTTCCGCCTGTCGCGCCTCGCGGTCACGTGGATGTTCCGCAACGGGGGCGGCGCGATCGTGAACGTGATCAGCGTAGCGGCGCTCAAGGGGAACCCGGGCCAGATCAGCTACGCGGCGTCGAAGGGCGCGGTGCTCGCGATGACGCGTGTGCTCGCGCAGGAGATGGGGCGGCGCGGCGTTCGCGTGAACGCGGTCGCACCGGGCTTCGTCGAGACGGACATGACGGCGGACCTGCACGAGAAGATCCGCGAGGGGGCCACAGCGCAGATCCCGCTGCGCCGGTTCGGCACGCCAGGCGAGATCGCGTCGGTCGTGCGCTTCCTGGCAGGCCCCGGCGCCAACTACATCACCGGGCAGTGCATCGTCGCGGATGGCGGGCTGACGGCGTAGGAGCGCGGCGCGCTCCGCAGCCGCCTACCGGAGCTCGAACGGGAAGGCGACGCGCAGGTTCTCGGGCACGGTCGTGATCATCTCGGTGTCGAGCGCGTGCAGGAGATCCTGGGTGGAGAAGGCGTACCAGCCTGGGCCGACCTCGGACTTCGGGGTGATCAGGTAGGCGTTGCGGCTGCGCATGGGCGTGATGTCGAGCGGGATCTCGCCCTTGGAGACCCACATGTTCAGCTTGACCTCCTGGGTGCCGAGCACGTCGGTCATCGTCGCGGTGCGCTTGTACTCGAGCGCGTCGAGCTCGAGGCCCAGGCGCATGATCTGGTCCATGCGCAGCTCGGTCGCGAACACGATGCGCAGGGGGTCGCTGTCGACGCGCTGCTGCACCGAGCGGATGCCGGTCACCGCGCCGATCTCGGAGCCGTAGGCGTAGATGCGCTCGGGATCGAGGCGGACGTACTCGGCGCCCCCGATCACGTAGAAGCCGGGCTCTTCGGGCTTCGGGTAGAGCTGAAGGATCGGATGGGGCGGAGGTTGTCCGTCGAGCACCTCGATGTCGAGGTGCTCTTGGATGTAGCCTTCCCGGCCTGCCTTCAGCTTCTGCTTCCCGGGGACCAGCGGCAGCGAGAAGTTGCCGTAGGCGTCGGACGTGGGGCGTCCGGGGTGGCCCTCGAGGACGATCGTGGCGTCCGGCACCGGGTTGCCCCAGATGTCCACCACCTGCCCGTTGAGGCTCGGGCTCTGCTTGCAACCGGCCAGCAGCACCAGGGTCGCCACGAGGCGAAGCGTCATCGGGTCTCCCAAATCGCGCGGTGACTATAGCGCAGGGGGCGCTGCCGGGCATGGGGGCGCGTGGAGCCGCCGCGCCGGCACCGTGCGTCGCGGCGTGTGGATCACAGCGGCGCACGGGCCCCGACGGGTGACGGAGGGCCATGCGTTCACGACGGATTACGCCGAACACGAGCGTCCGGAGGGCACCGGACGTCGCGCGTCGGAGGACCGGATGAGCAGCGAGACGCCGATCTGGCACGCGATGGAGGCCACGGACTGCGCAGCGGCGCTGGGCACGGACGGCGCGGGCCTGGCGCGCGGGGAGGCGCGGGAGCGGCTGGCGCGCTTCGGCCCGAACCGACTCGAACCGCCCAAGGCGACGCCGTGGTGGCGGATCCTCGTGCGGCAGTTCCAGAGCCCGCTGATCGCGATCCTCGTGCTCGCTGCGGTCGTCTCCCTCGTCCTCGGCCACGGCGAGGACGCGGTGTTCATCGGGGCCGTGCTCGCGATCAACGCGGCCATCGGCTTCTTCAACGAGTCCCGGGCCG
>CAYQSE010000156.1:0-3755 GCA_964419905.1 uncultured Enterobacteriaceae bacterium | reverse complement strand
CTCGCGAGCCTGGTGCGCGCCCGCGCGCGCGTTCGCCGCGACGGTCACCCGGTGGACATCGACGGCGAGGACGTGGTGCCGGGCGACCTCCTGCTGCTCGAGTCCGGGGCGCGGATCAGCGCAGACCTGCGCGTGGTGGAGGCGCAGGGACTCCGCGTCGACGAGGCGTTGCTCACCGGCGAGTCGAACCCGGTCACGAAGGAGGCGGGCGCGGCGCTGACGATGGAGACCCCCCTCGCCGAGCGGCGGAACATGGCGTTCGCGGGCTCGGTGGTCGTGGCAGGGCGGGCTGCGGGGCTGGTCGTCGCGACGGCGAAGCGCACCGAGGTCGGCGCCATCGCCGAGAGCCTCTCGGGGATCGACGTCACCCACCCGCCGCTGGTCATCGCGATGCATCGGTTCTCGCGCGTGATTGGCTGGGTTGCGCTGCTGATGATCGGCGTCGTCGTGCTGCTCGGGCTGGCCTGGGGTCAACCCCTCGACGAGGTGATCCTCGGCGGCATCGCGCTCGCCGTGTCTGCGGTCCCGGAGGGCCTGCCCATCGCGCTGACGGTCGCGCTCGCGATCGCGGTGTCCCGGATGGCGCGACGGGGCGTAGTGATCCGGCACCTGCCGGCGGTCGAGGCGCTCGGGAGCTGCGGCGTGATCGCGACCGACAAGACCGGGACGCTCACCGCCAACGCGCTCACGGTGGAGCGCGTGCTGATCGGGGACATCACGCGCGCGGTGAGCGGGGCCGGGTATCGGCCCGAGGGAGAGGTCGAGGGGGCGTCCGAGGCGCCGCTCCAGCGGCTGGTGCGCGCAGCCTGCCTGGCGAACGAGGGCAGCCTCGCGCGCGACGTCGAGGCGCACGACGGATGGGTGTGGTCGGGCGATCCGACCGACATCGCGCTGCTCGCGCTGGCGCGCAAGGCGGGGCAGGATCCGGACGCGCTGCACGCGGCGCACCCGACGCGCGCCGCGATCCCGTTCGAGGCGGAGCATCGCTTCGCGGCGACCTTCCACGCGCGCGAGGGGGGTGGTCTGGTGTGTGTGAAGGGGGCACCCGAGCGGGTGCTCGCGATGTGCACACACGAGCTGGACGTGCGCGGGGCGCTGATCCCCATCGATCACGAGCGGGCGCTCGTGGGCGTCGAGCGGCTGATGCGCACGGGCTATCGCGTGATCGCGCTCGCCGACGCAGAGACGCCCGAGGCCGTTGCCAGGGGGTCTACCCAGGCACCGCCTTCGGACCTGGTCTGGCTCGGCCTGGTCGGCATGACCGATCCGCCGCGCCCCGAGGTGCCAGACGCGATCGCTCGCTGCCGTGAAGCGGGCATCCACGTGGTGATGATCACGGGCGACCACGCGACCACCGCGCAGGTGATCGCCGAGCGGATCGGGCTCGCCGCCGCGGGCGCGCCCGTGCTCCACGGCGAGACGCTCGCCGCGATGGACGACGCGTCGCTGGAGCACGAGGTGGACCGCTACGCGGTGATCGCGCGCGCAACGCCCGACGACAAGCTGCGCGTCGTCCGCGCCTGGCAGGCGCGAGGGGCGTGGATCGCGGTGACCGGCGATGGCGTGAACGACGCGCCGGCGCTGCGGCAGGCCAACCTCGGCGTCGCGATGGGTCGCTCGGGCACCGACGTCGCCCGCGAGGCGGCGGAGCTCGTGATCACCGACGACAACTTCGCGAGCATCGTGGCGGGCGTCGAGGAGGGACGGGTCGCCTACGACAACGTGCGCAAGGTGATCTACCTGTTGATCTCGACGGGGGCCGGCGAGGTGGTGCTGATCCTGTCGGCGATGGTCCTCGGGCTCGGGGTTCCGCTGGCCGCGGTGCAGCTCCTGTGGCTCAACCTGGTCACCAACGGCATCCAGGACGTGGCGCTCGCGTTCGAGCCGGGCGAGCCCGGCGCGCTGGCGCGACCTCCGCGCCCGCCCGACGAGCCGATCTTCGACCGTCTGATGATCGAGCGGACGCTGCTCGCGGCGCTGGTGTTCGGGAGCGTCGGGCTGGGGGTGTGGTGGTGGATGATGCGCGCCGGCACGCCGATCGAGGAGGCGCGCAACCTGATCGTGCAGCTCTTCGTGATGTTCGAGATCTTCCACATCGGCAACGCGCGCTCCGAGCGCATCTCGTTGTTCCGGATGAGCCCGCTCTCGAACAAGCCGCTGCTGGCGGGCACGGCGCTCGCGCTCGGCGTCCACCTCGCTGCGCTGTACACGCCGTTGTTCCAGGGACTGCTCGGCATCTCGCCGATCCCGCTCGCGACGTGGGCGTGGCTCGCCCTGATCGCGTCGAGCGTCGTGTTCGTGTTGGAGGCGCACAAGGCGCTGCGTCGACGGATGTAAAAGTGTCGCGAGCGCGGGGTCATGCGGCTGCGACCGCGTCCGCCGCGGCTATGGTGCAGGAGACGCTGCGAGGTCGCGCATGCTCCGTTCGTTCCTCCTGTGCGTCGGGGTGAGCCTCGCCCCGGTCGCCGCCGCCCAGGCGCCGGGCTTCTTCGAGCCCGGAGCGCCGCTCGGGGTGCTGGTGGGGGATGATGGCGGCGGCGTGCTGGAGCGCTTCCCGGAGGTGTCGCCGAAGGGGGACGACGGTCCCGACGCGATCTGGCAGGGCACCACCGCGCCGACGTTCACGACGGTCGCGGCGCTCGGACTCGTTCGAAACAACGCTTTTTACGGTACGTTCTGCTCGGGCACGGTGGTTCATCCCCGCTGGGTGCTCACCGCGGCGCACTGCCTGACCGAGGCGCAGCGCCAGCAGGCCCGCGGCTACTCGATCTACGTGTTCTTCGACGCTGACCTGGTCGACGGGAGCCCCACCTCGTATCGCACCACCGGGCGCATCCTCCCGCACGAGGGCTACTCGGACGTCGACCCTGAGCTCTGGAACGACGTCGGCGTGATCGAGCTGGGCAGCGCCGCGCCGGTGCCGACCCAAGGCGTGCTGCTCGACGATCCGGACACCTACCGCGGCCAGCAGCTCACCTTCGTCGGCTATGGCATCACCTGCACCTCCTGCAACGACTCGGGGCTGCGGCGCAAGACGGACATGACGTTCCGGGGATGCTGGGCGCCCGACGGCTACTACGCGAACTACCCGTGCGATCCGGGCTACACCGCGAACTACCAGCCGCAGATCCTGTACTCGGAGGACGGCGACAGCAACGTGTGCAGCGGCGACTCCGGGGGGGCCGTGTTTCGGAAGATGCCCGACGAGGAGTACCTGCTCGTCGGTGTGAACTCGTTCACGTCGGGGAACTGCGAGAGCGGCAAGACGGGCTCGGCGCGGGTCGACTGGTTCGAGAGCTGGATCGAGAGCCGGACGGGCGTGCAGCTCCAGGGCACGACGACACCGTCGCAGGACACCGGCGGGGCAGACACGGACACCGGCGGGGCGGACACGGACAGCGCCGCGCCCGACACTGCGCTCGGCGATCCGGAGCGGCCGCCGAGCGGGGCGTACGGCGAGGCGCTGTTCGGGGCGTGCCAGAGCGCGCCCGCGGCGCCGGGTGGGCTGCTGGCGCTGCTGGCGCTGCTGGTGGTCCGCCGTCGACGCTGAGCGCGCTTCGGTTCCGGGGCTGGGTCGAGGCGCGCTGTCGGGCTTGGCGCAGGATGGCCGGCCGGGACGGCCGGCCCACGACTTTGAGGGGCGCGGCGCAGGATGGCCGGGCGGGACGGCCGGCCCACGACTTTGAGGGGCGCGGCGCAGGATGGCCGGGCGGGACGCCTGTCGATCCTACACATCTTGGCTGCGGCCCGAGATC
>CAYQSE010000155.1:0-13581 GCA_964419905.1 uncultured Enterobacteriaceae bacterium | reverse complement strand
GGCGGGACGCCCGCCCCACGTTCATGGATCCTCGCGAACCCGCCTGCAGCAGGTCTTCGTGAAGATGTGATCAATCGACAGGCGGGACGCCCGGCCCACGTTCATGGAGCCTCGTGAACCCGCCTTCAGCGGGTCTTCCTGGAGAAGTGATCAATCGACAGCCGTCCCGGTCGGCCGCCATGTGCGGTGAGGGGCCTAGTCGGGCGGGGCGACCTGCGCCTTCAGGCGTTCCTCGAGCGCGCGGACCACCGGTCCGGGGCGACCGCGCGCCTGGTCGAGCTCGGAGCGGACGCGTCCGAACAGGTATTCGGTCTCGGCGATCTCGACGTCGGACCACTGTGCTCGGAGGGTTGGCTCCAGGTCGCGCTCGAACGCCGCGTGCGCTCTGCGCCATGCCGCGATCGCCTCGGGGTGACGGCGGTCGCGGTCCAGCCGGGTGGCCTCGTCGAGCGTCGCGACGACGCGCGCGACGACAGGCCCCGGTGGAGGGGGCGGAGCCTCGGGTGGCTTCGCGCCGCAGGCGGTCAGGATGAGCAGCAGCAGGAGTCGGGAGGGCATCGGCCGGCGGGGGAGAGAGGGCTCAGCGGAGGCGCCACGGGAAGTCGCCGGAGCGACGGGTCCACACCTCGCGTCCACGTACCCAGGTATGGCGCGGACGCGGCGCGTCGTGGTCGAAGAGCAGCCAGCCGAGCGCCTCGTCGGCGGACTTGACCCAATAGGGCAGCTCGAAGCAGGCCATGTCGGCGTCCATTCCCGGCTCCAGGGCGCCGATGCGCGTCTCGCCCAGCGCGAGCGCGCCGCCGCGCGTGCCCCACCACAGCAGCTCCGCGGGCGTGATCGCCGCGCCTTGTGCCCGCGCGTTGTCCCAGGCGGACGACAAGATGCGCGGGATCCGGAAGCTGCGCCCGGCGGCGACGTCCGAGCCCACCGCGATCGGCACCCCG
The DNA here is from genome assembly GCA_964419905.1 of uncultured Enterobacteriaceae bacterium. Classification (GTDB taxonomy): domain Bacteria; phylum Myxococcota_A; class UBA796; order UBA796; genus JAFDJI01. The sequence continues at coordinate 12,637 of CAYQSE010000155.1, read as the reverse complement.
CGGCGGCGCGGCGGATCGAGCGGCATGTTGCCGCTGCCGAGAAAGTAGTTGGAGTCAGGGCAGTGCGCGACCACGGCGCGCGCCGCGGCCATGCGATCCCACTCGGACTCCGACAGGTGGATGCAGTGCGCGTAGACCGAGCGCTCGTGCACCAGCCCGGCGCGCTCGTAGATCGACAGGTAGTCCGGCGCGTCGAACCGGCGGCACGCCTCGGCGCACTCGTCGGGGGTCTCGGCGAGGTGCGTGCTCACCCACAGTCCCCGCCGCCGTGCGAGCTCGCCAGCGCCCGCGAGCAGCTCGGGCGTACACGACAGCGCGAACCGTGGGATCACGGCGACCTGGAGGCGCCCGTCGTGCCCGTGCCACCGATCGGCCAGTGCCTCGAGCGCGGGCAGGGCTTCGGCGGCGGGCAGCGTGAGGTCTTCGGGGCTGTGCGCGTCCATCAGCACCGGCCCCGCGATCGCGCGCAGGCCCCAGCGGTCGAGCGCCTGGAACAGGATGTGCGCCGCCCGCGGGTGCACCGAGCCGTACACCATCGCGAGCGTGGTGCCCGACGCGGCCAACGCGGTGCAGAACAGCTCGGCGACGCGCTCGGCGTGCTCGGGCACGGCGAACCGGGCCTCCTCGGGGAAGGTGCTGCGCTCGAGCCACTCGAGCAGCGGGCCGGTCGCCGCCCCGAGGATCCGCGTCTGCGGGAAGTGGACGTGGGCGTCGACGAAGCCGGGCAGCAGCACGCCTGGACGCAGATCGCGATCGACGGGCGTGCCGTCGGGCGGACGGACGTCTGCGATGCGACCCGTGCCGTCGACGACGACCAGCGCGTCGTCGAGGAAGCGGACCCGGTCGGGGGCGAGCGGCGTGAGCACCTTGGCGCGGAGTACGGGCATGGCGGGAGTATATAGAGAGGGCGCAGCCATGGCGCTCGGGCTATGGCGCGACCCGTCTTCGTGGAGGCTGCCATGTCCCGATCCGAGCGGATCCTGGTGGCGGTAGATCTGTCCGACCTGACCGAGAAGTGCGTGAACGAGGCGGTCCGCTTCGCGCACGGTGCCGGGTGGAAGGTCGACGTGCTGCTGGTCCTGCCGGGGATGCTGCCGACGCCCACGCTCGGGCTTCCCTCGGCGGTGCATCTGCTCGACGACATCAACCGCCACGAGGCTCACGCCGCGCACGAGCGCATCGCGACACTCCTCGCGGCGATTCCCGAGGAGGTGCGCGGTGAGGCGCGGATCGACGTCGGCGATGCCGCGGACCACATCGCGGCGGCGTCCGAGGGCTACGGGATGCTCGTCATCGCGACGCGGGGCCGCACCGGGATCAAGCACGCGCTGCTCGGGTCGGTGGCCGAGCGCGTCATTCGTCGCGCGGCGTGTCCGGTGATGGTCGTCCGCTGATGGATCGTGGGTTCTGGCGTGGGCTGATCAAGGACTGGGGCATCGCGCTCGCGGTCGCCGTCGTGGTGTTCGTCGGGTGGAGCCTGCTGCGCCCGTCGGTGCCCTCCTCGGGCAGCGCGCCGATCTTCACGCTGAAGGATCTCGACGGCGCCGAGGTGCGGCTCGCCGATCTGCAGGGCGCGGTGGTCGTGCTCAACTTCTGGGCGACGTGGTGTGGGCCGTGCCGCGCCGAGATCCCCGAGCTGAGTGCGTTCGCGCAGGCACATCCCGACGTGATCCTGCTCGGGATCAGCGTCGACGAGCGCCTCACGGCGCCGGCGGTGAAGCGTCACGCCGAGCGCCTCGGCGTGACCTACCGCGTGCTGCACGATCCGAACGGCGACGCGTCCGACCTCTACCGGGTGCACACCTTGCCCACGACGGTCGTGATCGACGCCGAAGGGAACATCCAGGCCACGCACATGGGCACGGTGACGAAGAGAGGGCTCGAGCGGATGGTCTTCCGCCCGTAGTCATGCGCCGAGGTACCAGCGCACCGCCGCCACGCTCGCCAGCACGCCGACGACGTCGGCGGTGAGGGCTGCGGCCAGCGTGTGGCGGAGCTTCTGGACCTGGACCGCGCCGAAGTACACCGCGACCACGTAGAACGTCGTCTCGGTGCTCCCCTGCAGCGTGCTGACCAGGTAGCCGACGAGGCTGTCGGGCCCCTCCTGGTCCATGATCGCGATCATCAGCCCCGAGGCGCCCGAGCCGGACAGGGGACGCATCAGCGCCATCGGGAGGGCCTCGGCAGGCATGCCGATCAGCGAGGTGAAGGGGTTCAGCGCGGCGACGATCCACGCGAGCGCGCCACTGGACCGGAGCATCCCGACCGCGACGAGGATCGCGACCAGGTACGGGATGATCATCACCGCGATGTTGAACCCCTCCTTCGCGCCCTGCACCAGCGTCTCGTACACCTTCACCCCACGCGCGACGCCGAAGGTGAGCATGCCGGCGATGAGGCTCGGGATCACCCACGGCGCGATCTGCGCACCCCACTTCAGCGCGACGGCGACCGTGAGCGCCAGCCCACCGATCAGCACGACGAGATGCACGAGCGTGGGGGTGTCGAACTGGAACGGGCGAGCGAGCCAGGCCTCGGCCTCGGTCACCGGCGGGCCCTCTTCCGCGAGCGTCGCTTCGTCGTCGACGCGCTCGGGCGAGACAGGCTGGGCTGCGGGCCGCGTGAGCAGCGGCGGCGGCATCGGGGCGGCGAAGCGCTGGTAGACCTTGGCCGCGGTGATCGCGGCCAGCGTCGAGCAGAAGGTCGCGACGAGCGTGGGCCCGAAGATCCCGCCCGGGTCGATGGAGCCCAGGCGCTCGCGGATCACCATCACCCCGGTCGGGAGCAGCGTCACCGCCGACGTGTTGATCGCGAGGAACAGTGCCATCGCGTTCGTCGCGGTGCCCTTGGTCGGGTTCAGCGTGTCGAGCTCCTGCATCGCCTTGATCCCGAACGGGGTCGCGGCGTTGCCCAGCCCCAGTGCGTTCGCAGAGATGTTCAGGATCATCGCGCCCATCGCCGGGTGGTCGGGCGGCACGTCGGGGAAGAGCAGCACCATCAGCGGCCGGATCGCGCGCGAGATCAGCCGCATCATCCCGCCCGCCTCCGCCACCTTCATCACGCCGAGGAACAGGGCCATGCCGCCGATCAGCGAGATCGCGATGTCCACCGAGTTCGCCGCCGCGCCGAGGGCGCCGTTGGTCAGCTCCTGCATCGGCGAGATCGGATCGGAGAACGCCGCACCGGAGGCTGCGGCGGCTTCCTTCGCCGCCGCGATCTCCTCGGGCGTCGGCGGCGACCACCACACCTGGCGCCACGCCGCTGCGAGGAAGGCGATGAGCACCATCGCGAAGAACAGGCCGTTCATGGACGCTCCACCAGACGGTGGTGAGGGTACACCGACACGCGTTGTCACGGTCGGCGGGCTTGTCGACTCGTGTCGCGGAAGCTAGGGCACGGGCCGCACCGGGTTACTGCCCGGCACCGACCCGGAGGCCCGAATGGTCCGCGCTGCATCGCTCCTGCTCTGTCTCACCGTGTTCGCCTGTGGCGGCACCAACGAAACGTCTACTTCGGCCCACGCTGCGGCGCCGAAGCCCGAGATGGCCCCCGACGCGGTGCTCGCGACCTACGACGGCGGCAAGGTCACGTGGGCCGACCTCGGCGCAGAGGCCGATACCCAGCTCCGTCGCATCGAGATGGAGTACCTGATGAGCCGTCACGAGACGCTCACGCAGGCGGTCGAGCAGAAGCTCACGGAGGCGCTGCTCGCCGACGCCGCGACGAAGGGCGGGCACGCCGACATCGACGCGCTCCTCAAGGCCGAGGTCGAGGACAAGACCAGCCCGCCTTCTGACGCGGAGATCGCCGAGTTCTACACGATGGTCGCCCGCCAGCTCGGCGGCGCGAGCCTCGAGGAGGCGCGGCCGATGCTCGCCCAGGAGCTGACCCGGCGCGCACAGGTCGAGCGCTACCGCACGTTCATCACCGGCGTTCGCGAGGCGGCCAGCGTCGAGATCAACGTGCCCTACCCGGAGCTTCCGCGGATCGAGGTGCCGATCCACCCCGAGGATCCGATCCGCGGGGCCAAGGACGCGAAGGTCACGATCGTGCAGTTCGCCGAGTACCAGTGCCCGTACTGCAAGCGGGTCACCCCGACGCTCGACCAGCTGCTGAAGACCTACGAAGGCAAGGTCCGCATCGTCTACAAGGACTACCCGCTGCCCAACCACAACCGCGCGATCCCCGCGGCGGTCGCGGCGCACTGCGCGCGCGAGCAGGGCAAGTACTTCGAGATGAACGACCTGCTGATGGACAACCAGCACGCGCTGGCCGACGCCGACTTCGATCGCTACGCCACCGAGGTCGGTCTCGACATGGACGCCTTCGGCGCCTGTCGCGCCAGCGGCAAGCAGGAGGAGCTGATCTCGCGTGGCATGTCCGAGGGGCAGGCGGCGGGCGTGAGCGGCACGCCGGCGTTCTTCATCAACGGCATCTTCCTCAACGGCGCCCAGCCCTACGAGCAGTTCGCCAAGTTGGTCGACCAGGAGCTCGGCAGCCGTTGAGGGATCGTCGGTCGGATCGATCGTCATGGACGTTCCGGTTCGGCACCGCGTTGGCGTAGACTGACGCCGCCTTGACGGTCACAGCAGCCATCCCCGAAGAGATCGGCCCCTACCGCGTGCTGCGCCCTATCGCGCGCGGCGGGATGGCCGAGGTCTATGAGGTCGAGGAGCCCTCGACGGGCGAGCACTTCGCGCTGAAGCTGCTCCTCGAGGTGGGTTCTGCAAAGAAGAGATTCGACCGAGAATATGAGGCGATGACGCGGCTGAATCACCCGAACATCGTGCGGGTGTACAGCTACGGCTTCCACGAGCTCGGGCCGTGGATGACGATGGAGCTGCTCGGCGGACTCACGGTGCAGGCCTATGCGAAGCGCATCGGCCGCCCGGGCACGCCAGAGCGTCTGGCCGAGGTGATCCGCGTCGCGCACGACCTCGCGCGCGCCCTCGATCACATCCATCGTCGCGGGCTGATCCACCGCGACCTGAAGTCGGACAACGTGCTCGTGCTGCCCGACGGACGCGTCAAGCTGCTCGACTTCGGCGCCGCGCACGTTCGGCAGGCGATGGAGCGGATCACCCGCGAGGGCGAGTTTCTGGGGACGTTCGCGTACGCGTCCCCCGAGCAGTTCAAGGGGCGCGGCATCGACCACCGCTCCGACCTCTACAGCCTGGGCGTGTTGCTCTACCGCATGGCCACGGGGCGCCGCCCGTTCTGGTCGAAGGATCACCACGCGCTCGCGAAGATGCACGTCACGCAGCGCCCGCGCCCGCCGCGTCAGCTCACCCCGTCGCTGCCCGAGGAGCTCGAGCGGATCATCTTGTGGTTGCTCGAGAAGCGGCCGGAGGATCGTCCCGCGAACGGCGCGCAGGTGGCGCAGGCGCTCGAGGTGCTCGCGGGAGGCTCGCTCTACCTCCCGGGCACGCTCGACGTGTCCGAGGCGGCAGGTGCGCTGGTCGGTCGCGAGGAGCAGGTGCGACAGCTGCGTGTGTTCCTCGACGACGGACGGCCCGGCGCGCTGTCGATGGTGCTCGGGATGGCCGGCAGCGGTCGGCAGACCGTGATGGCGATGGCCCGTCAGGAGGCCGAGAAGCGTGGGTGGGAGGTCTGGGACGTATGGGGGCGGGCGGGCCACGGCGTCCTGCCGCTCGTCGAGATGATGAGCGGCGTTGCCGATACCGTGCAGATCGCGCTTCCGCGCCTCGAGCAGACGCGCGGGGAGATCCAGCGCATCCTCGATCGTGGCCTGATGCCGCGCGAGGCAGACCGCCTCGCGTTCTACCGAGAGTGCGCGACGCTGCTCCGCGCGCGGATCGCGGCGCACGGGCAGGGCATCGCGTGCTTGGTCTGGAACCTGCACGAGATGGGCCGCGAGACGATCGCGGCGCTGGCGCTGGTGCGCCGGGAGGCCGAACGCACCCGCACCCCGCTGATCTTCATCGCCGAGGCCGACGACGCCGAGGGCTCGCTCGCTGAGCAAGGCGTCGATCAGCTCGGCGTGTGCACCGACGTGAAGCTCCCGCCGATGAGCGTGCGGCAGGTCGCCGTGCTCGTGGGCGCGCTGCTGCACCGCAGGCCGCCGCCGACCGCGCTCGCGCGGCGTATTCACGCGGCGTCCGGGGGGCTGCCCGACTACGTGAACGAGGTGCTCGCTGGCCTGGTCAAGCAGGGGATCCTGCGGGTGCGCGGCGATGACGCCAACCGGCTGTCGTGGGCGCAGCAGGACGATCTGCAGATCCCGGTGAGCAATGCGGCGCGGCGCGGGATCACCGCGGAGCTCGCGCTGCTGCCCGCCGAAGCCATCCGCGTGCTCGAGGCGCTGTCGATGGTCGGCGGCGAGACCACGGCGGACGTGGTCGCGTGGGCGCTCGAGCGCGACGCCTCGGAGATCGCGCATGGGATCGAACACCTGAGCGGGCACGGCTTCGTGTCGACGTGGGTCGACGAGGACGGCGACCCATGGATCCGCTGGCGGCACGAGCTGCTCGGACAGACCGTGCTGCGGCGCCTGCATCCTTGTCGCCGCGACGTGCTCCGCCGCCGCCTGATGAGCGTGCTCGAGGAGGCGCCGACCTTCGCGGCGCAGATCCGCATCATGCTGGAAGAGGGGCGGGTGGACGAGGGCGTGGCGCGCGCGGTGGAGTGGGGGCGCACGCACCTCGACGCCCACCAGCCGCAGACGGCGCTCGACGTCCTCGACCTGGTCGTCGATCGGCTCGAGGAGGCACTCGACACGTCCCCGGGCGAGATCGCCCGACTGCTGTTGGTCCACGTCGCGTGTGCGCTCGCGGTCCGCCCGAACGATCCTCGGATCCGTCGGCAGCTCCTCCAGGCGGCACGCATCATCGCGCAGGAGCCCGATCGGGACGACCTGGCGGCGGATCTCCAGCTCCAGCTCGCGCGGCATCGCCAGGCCGAGGGGGCCTACGCCGACTACCGCAAGCTGCTCACCGCGTCGTGGAAGCTCGTCGACAAGCAGCGCCGGCCGGCGTTCGCCGCGCGCGTCGCCCAGGAGGTGGGCCTCGCCAAGCGGCAGTGCGGACAGATCGACCAGGCCGGGGTCTGGTACAACCGCGCGTGGACGCTCGCGCAGGAGTCCAAGGACCCGATTCGGATGGCGTCTGCGCAGGTCGGGCTAGCCACGTGGGCCTCGGCGCACGGTGCAATCGCGGAGGCCGAGAAGATGGCGGCGAGCAGCGTGCGCTACTTCGCGCAGCTGGGCGACGGCCGCGGCCTGTCACTCGCGCTCCCGGTGTGGGCCGACGCGCTGCGCTACCAGGGGCGGTTCTCGGACGCGCTCGGCGCGCTGCGGCGACATCTGCCAGCGCTCAAGGCCGGCGAGTGCCCGACCTACTTCGTGCGGGTCGCCCTCGCGGCGGCGTGGTGCGAGGTCGATCTCGGGCGCCTCGGGCGCGCGCAGGAGGCGGTCGAGGAGCTGATGTCGACGTTGCGGCGGGGTGAGCACCTGCACCTGCAGCTCGCCGCCGAGATCGTGTCGGGCCGCGTGATGATCGAGTCGGCCCAGTGGGAGGCCGCGCTCGACATGTTCCCGTCGGTGCTCGAGCGGGCGCAGCAGGCAGGGCTCACCACCCTGGTCGAGCACGCGCGGGGGCTCTGGGCCGAAGCGCTCGCGGCGGGCGGTGATCGGGACGGTGCCCGCCAGCGATTCCACGAGGCCACCGAGGCGCTCAGCGCCAGCGGAGATATGTTCACGCTCGGTGCGGTCAGCGCGGCGCGGGCGCGCGCGCTGTTCGACACCGACGATCCGGAAGACCTCTACCAGTCGCTGCGGGAATGGATGGTCACCAACGGGCTGGAGGCGCTTCGGATGGAGTTCTTGATCGCGCGGGCACGGCACCGGGTGGCCTGCGGCGTCGACGCGACGGCGGAGTGGGCCGAGGCCCGCGCATGCCTGTCGCGGATCACGGACGGCCTCGCCGACACCGAGCAGGCGGTGTTCCGGGTGCACCCGTGGTCGCGTGCGTTGCTCCACCTCGGTGCGCAGACATGAGTGAGTGGACATCGCTGCACGCCCGGGCGTTGTGGCTGTTCTATCTCCAGGCGGTGTCGCGGCTCCTCTTCGTGTGGGTGCCGGCGTGTGTCGCGATGGCCGTCGCGCTGAGCGCCACGATCTCGGTGGTGGCGGGTCTCGGCGGCGCGGCGGCGCTGTTCTTCGCGCTGTTCCTGCTCGCGGTGTGGTACCCGACGCTGGCGTTCCATCGCTGGGGCTACGCCGTCACCGAGGACGAGGTGTTGATCTCGCGCGGGGTGGTGATCCGACAGGTCACCGCGATCCCGCTCGGGCGGGTGCAGCACGTCGACACCCGACAGGGCGTGCTCGAGCAGTGGCTCGGCCTCGCGCGGCTCCAGATCTTCACGGCCTCGGGGATCGGTGCCGATGGCGTGATCCCCGGCCTCGGCCTCGACGTGGCCGAGACGCTGCGGGATCGGCTGGTGAAGGCCACCGGGATGAGCGATGGGGTCTGACGCGCCGGCCGAGGTCGCCTGGCGCCAGCTCCACCCCGCCTCGGTCGCGGTCAACCTGATCCCCCGTGCGTGGCGTATGGCGCGCGCCTCGTGGCCGATCTTCCTCGCGCTGCTGTTCGGGGGGCGGGGAGACGCGAGCGGGGCGTTCGAGCTGCTGCTGCTGCTCACGTTCTTCGGGATGACGGTGACCTCGTCGGTCGTGCACTGGGCCACGCTGCGCTACCGGGTCGCCGGTGGTCGCCTCGAGATCGTCAGCGGGCTCCTCAACCGGCAGACGCGCGTGATCGACCCGCGACGAATCCAGAACCTCGAGCGGGTGCGCAATCTGTTTCAGCGCGCTGGCGGGCTGGTCGAGGTGCGGATCGAGACGGCTTCGGGCACCGAGGTCGAGGGGCTGCTCTCGGCGCTCTCCGAGGCCGAGGCCGCCGCGCTGATCGGCGCGCTCGAGGAGGCGCGACGCGCGGTGGGGATCGAGGACGAGGCGACCGAGGAGATCGAGGGGCTCGTGCTCGTCGACACCAGCGTCGGCGACCTGCTCACCTACGGTGCCACCGCGGCGCGGTTCGGGGCGGGCGCGGTCGTCGTGGTCGGACTGTCGATGGAGGGTCTCCAGCTGCTCTCACCCGACGAGGTGCAGGACGTCTCGGGCTTCCTCGCGGGCGGCGCGATCCTGCTGATCGGGCTCGCGGTCGTCACCGGCACCTGGGTGATGGGCGTGCTCGCGAGCCTGGCCCGCCATTGGGGGTTCCGGCTGGTGCAGCGCGGCGACGGGCTGGTCGCCACCGAGGGGCTGTTCACGCAGCGCCGGGTGGAGCTCAAGCGCGACAAGATCCAGCTCGTCAGCGTGCGCGAGCCGTTCGTCCGGCGCGCGCTCGGGTTCGGCTCGGTGCTGATCGAGACGGCGGCAGCGCGCGAGCGCGAAGGGGGCACCGTCTCGGCCGAGGCGATGGCGCCCGTCGTGCACCGGGACCAGTTCCACCAGGTGATCGACCATGCGATCCCGGGCACGGACGCCGAGATCCTCGAGCAGACGCTGCGCCCACCACACCCGCACGCGCTGAAGCGCGCGCTGTTCGGCGGCGGCGTCCGCGCCGTGGTGTTCTCGGCGGTGATCGCGTGGTGGCTGTGGCCGTGGGGTCTGCTGGCCCTGGCGGCGATCCCGCTGTCGCTGACCACCGCGTGGCTCGACTACCGCTACCAGGGCTGGATCGTCGGCGACCGCGTGATCGTCGCGCGGCAGGGCTACCTGCTGCGCGTCACCGCGATCGTGCCCCGCGACAAGCTGCAGTCGCTCGAGCTTCGGCAGGGGCTGTTCCGGCGCCGCTGGGGCATCGGCGTGCTGGTGCTGCGGGTAGCCGGCAGCCAGGTGCGCCTGCCCGACCTGGGCTGGGACGAGGCCGTCGCGCTGCAGCGCGCGCTGTCACGGCGGGGCTGAGACGAAACGGCCCGCCGCAGCCGAGGGCTGGGGCGGACCGGAGGCGGCGCACCGAGAGGGGCGCGGCTACTTGCAGAGGTAGCCAGACGACTTCTCGCCGTCGACGAACGCGTTGTTGGACTGGTCGAGGCAGCCCGACAGCGTGCCGGCCGAGAACGTGGATGCGCCGCCCGAGATCACGGTGTGGGAGTATTTCAGCAGCTCCTCGACCGACAGGCCGTAGCAGGCGCTCTCCTCGTCCGCGACGCGAAGCGAGGTCAGCGGCGCCTCCGCCTTGCTGAAGTCCGGGTCGATGGCATCGAACGACGCGCTGAGCTGCAGCGCCGTCAGCTGTCCGGCGAACACGCCCGCCGACGTCTTGGTGGCGTCGTAGTAGCTGGCGTCGAACACGCCGGTCGGCCCACCCTGCGGCAGGAAGCTCTCGACCGCCTCCGAGCTGCTGAACGTCGCGGTGTACTTCTGGCTGGTGTCGCCGATGACCAGGCCCGTCTCCTTGAACGCCTTGTCGAACCAGAGGTCGCGGTAGGCGCCCGGGTTGTTGCCGTTGGCGGTGCTTCCCCACCCGCCCTGGGTCTGCGTGCGGTAATCGCCGGCCTTCACGCCGCACTCGGCAGGCGGGTCGACGATCGGACAGCACTGGGCGTCGTGGGTGCTGAACATCGCCCAGCTCCTCCCGGGAAAGCCCGTCCCCTCGGACCAGGCGGTCTCGCCCTGGATCGGCTCGCCGCCGCTGTACAGCATCACCGCGGCGTGCGCGCCGACCAGCAGCTTCGTGTTGCCGCAGCCCGCCCAGCCGGGGATCGCGTCGAGCGCGATGGTGAACGTGTCCGTCGTAGCCGCGGGATCGTAGGCCCGCGTGTAGTCGAACCGGCCGATCTGCGGGTTGCCCTGCTTGGTCAGCGGGAAATCTTCGAGGGAGGTGCCGACCTGGAGGTGGCTCTCGGTCATCGCCCAGCCGTCGGTGAGGTTGTAGGTGACGCTTAGATGCGTGTCGGTCGTCGCGATCTCGAGCGTTCCGATGTCGAAGTGCTGGCCGGCGATGAGTGAGAGGGTCGTGACTGCGCACGTGAGAGCGATTTCCATGGTGTTCCCCTTGGCAACTGGTTCCGACCGGCCTGGGGGACACGCGTGCCGCTCCGTCGCCGACCGTCACTCTCCCGCGAGAGAGTGCGTCGCCAGACTAGCACCGCGCACATGTGCGCGCACGGATAATCAGCACGTGAAAGTGGAATGTCAGATTTGGAGTTTTATGATTCTATCGGTGTCTTTCAGCTTGTGTGCGCGTCCGGTTGCATCGTGCACGAGGTATGTGCGGTGGGCGGTTCATTCATCGTCGGCGGCAGCGGACGCGGGCCGATAGCGGGTCGCCCACAGCTCGAGCAGCAGCGCGACGGCGCCGAGCGCGAGCACCCACCGCAGCGGGCTCGGTGTGCCGAGCATCAGGGCTGCGGACACCATGCACAGCCCCCACGCGCCCCAGCGGTAGCCCAGCGCGTAGCCGAAGCTGCTGAGGGCCTGCACGACGCCGACGCTGACCATCAGCGCGGCGCTGACCAGCAGCAGCGTGGTGAGCCACGACGCGCCCCGGTAGAACCCCAGCTCCCAGTGCAGGTTCAGTTGCGACTGTACGAGGAGCACGCCGCCGCCGAGCACGAGCGTGGCGGCGAGGAAGGTGTGCAGCGCGGCGAACAGGATCCGTCCCATGCACGAGCGCGTAACCGCCCGGGGCCGGGTTAGGGTGGCGTCTCGAGGAGGGCGCGTGCAGAGCTGGCGATTGACGGTGTGGACCCGGTTTCGTGCGCCGGTCGAGGCGGTGTGGGACCTCAAGACCGATCCGCTCGCGCTCGCGCGCGAGTTCCTGCCGTGGATCCGCGTGGAGGCCAAGGACGTCGACGGGCTGCGCCGCGCGCTGCGCCAGACCGGCAAGGGCACGTTTCCGGGGCGGGTCACGGGTCCGCTCGGGCTGATCGGCGTCGCGTGGCCGTTCTCGATTCAGGGCACCGAGCCGCCGCGCTGGTATCGCGACGGCTCCAGCAACCTGCTGTACGCGGACTTCCAACACGAGCACCGGTTCGAGCCGATCCCCGGCGGGGGCTGCCGCTACGTCGACGAGGTCGTGTTCACTCCACGCGCGGGACCGTCGCGGCTGTCCGCCGAGCTGACCCGCGCGCTGTTCGTGCACCGCCACCACCGCGCGGCGCGTGAGCTGCCCGTAGAGCCCGACGCGGTGGCACACACCTGGCTCCGCCCCGCGCTCGAGCGCCGTCCCGTCGACGTCGCGGCGCCTTCGGCCGCCGTTTGAGCCTCGATCCAGCGATCGCCGAGGATCTGGAGCTCGCGTGCATGGACGCGCTCCGGGGCGATCCACCGGGACCGGGCGTCGCGCGCCGGCTCGAGCGCGAGTGCGCTGTCGTCCTCGGACGCCACGGGCTCGGCGCGGCGAAGGTGCAGGCGCGCTCCGATCGCCGCGGCACCTTCGTGACGATCCTGCTGCCCCGTCCTGATCGCACGGTGCAGGAGATCAAGCTCCAACTGGTGTAGGCGCTCGGATCGTGCACTCTTGGTGGATGGGTACCGTGCCGGCAGGCCGCCGTGGGCCGGCCGTCCCGGCTGTCGATTGATCACTTCTCCAGGAAGACCCGTTGAAGGCGGGTTCACGAGGATCCATGCACGTGGGCCGGGCGTCCCGCCCGGCCAGTAGGAACTGCGACG
>CAYQSE010000154.1:0-13634 GCA_964419905.1 uncultured Enterobacteriaceae bacterium | reverse complement strand
GCGCGGTGAGGCCCGCGTCGCCGCGCCCCGCCTCGTCGAGCCACAGGAACGTGCCGGTCGCGCCGACGTCGACGCGCTGATCGAGCAGCAGCACGCCCGCCGCGGTGGTGACGCGCAGCAGGCGGCGCGTCGGATCCGCGTGGTAGCGATACCGCGTGATCAGCGACGCGCGCGGGCCGTCGGCCACGGGCGGATTCCAGCGCGCGGTGGCCCCGGCGAGGTGGTGGAGCGTCGGATCCAGCGCGTCCTGCGGCAGATCCTCGCGCACGCCGGCGGCCTCGGCGCGCGCGGCGAACCGGCGCAGCGCCGGATCCCGATCTTCCGTGCGCAGGTAGCGCTCGGCGCCGTAGACGTCGTAGAGCAGATCGAAGCGCAGCCCGTCGATCGGGCGCCACCATCCGAACAGCGCGGCGTCCGCGAGCCCGAACCGCCCCGCGGCGTCGGTGAGCTGCACGTCGAGCCGCGACGCCACCCCGCTGCCCGGCCCGAGATCGACCGCACCCTGCGCGAGCACCGCGGCCCTGTCGAGCCCGCCATCGGCCCACAGCACCTCGCCGACCAGCGAGGTGCGCACCGTCTGGCCGGTCCACCCGAGCACCGGGCCGCCGCCGAAGCGCGCAGCCGGCCGCCCGGTGAACCGATCGGGCGACGCGCCCGCCCAGGCGCCGACGTCCCACGCCCGCGTCGGATGCCACAGCGCCTCCACGCCGTCGACGAGCAGCGTGCCGCCGTGGCGCACCGGGTGGCGGCCCAGGCGCAGGGTGTATCGGGGCGCATCCAGCACCACCCCGAGCGCAGACACCCACGCGCGCTCGATCGTCGGCTTGTGCAGCACGTCGAGGCGGAACCGGCCCTGCGCGAGCACGGCGACGCGCACCGGGCCGCGCGTCGGCGGACGCCACGCGACGCGCTGCGCGAGCAGCAGGTTGCCGTCCACGCCAGGCACCGACGGGGTGTAGCCGACGGCTACGCCTGCGGTGCTCCAGGTGTCGAGCACGGCGTCCGCCGCGAGCGCGGGCCCGGAGGCCAGCGCCGCGAGCAGCGCGAGGCGCGTCCTCACCGGTCGTCCCCGCGCGGGTGGCACGACAGGCAGGCCTCGCTCTCCCAGCGGTAGCCCGAGACGTCGTCGTGCTCGTCATCGGCCTCGCTCTGGCGGTGCTCGTGGCAGTGGGTGCACGAGAACGTCGCGGTGCTCGGGTAGTCGAGGTGGCAGCTCGCGCAGTCGCCGACGCCCCTGTGCGGGAGCGGGAACAGCGCGTCGTGGTCGAAGCTCGCGTCTCCCCAGGTGGTCGGGCGGTGGCAGCCGCCGCAGTCCATGTCCTCGAAGTGCCCGCTGGGGCGCACCGCCTCGTGGCACGACGCGCACGCCGGATCGAGGGCTGTCGCGGGGTCGACGTGGCACGCGGCGCACGCCACCGCGTGGCTGTCGGTCAGCGGGAAGGTGCGCGGCTGGTGTGCGTCACTCCACGCCCGCCCACAGGCCGTCGTGGCGAGCAGCGCGAGCACGAGGAGGTGGGCTCGGCTCATGGGCACCTCAATGCGGCCACGCGGTGGGCGACCAGGTGAACGGCTGGTGACAGAGCCCGCAGTCGCGGGCGTCGGGGGTCTGGTGGGCCGCGACGTCGGGCGTCGCCTGCGCCTCGTGGCAACGCCAGCAGTCCCGCGGCGTGCCGGCGTACCCGGTCGCGTGGCAGTCGTCGCACCACGCGAGCCGGTGCGCCCCGCGCAGCGGCCAGCCGGTCTGGCTGTGACGGAACGCCGCGCGATGCCAGGTGGTGGGGTCGTGGCAGTCCTCGCAGGTGTCACCGAGCAGGTGCCGGTGCGGATCCTCGGCCTGGTGGCAGTCCACGCAGCGGGATCCGGCGGCGCCCGCGGGTGCGCCCGGCAGGTGGCACGATGCGCAGGCGAGCTGGGCGTGGCGCCCGTGCAGGATGAACCCCGTCACCGCGTGCCCCAGGCTACCCAGCGTCGCGGGCGCCCAGGCCGAGGTCTGGTGGCAGTCGAGGCACGGGCCGGGGAAGTGCCCGGGCGGGCGGTCGTGACAGTCCGCGCACGCGGTCGTCTCGCCGCGGAAGTCGGGGGCGTCGTGGCACGCCGCGCACGGGGCCCGCGCGTGCGCGCCGTCCAGCGGCCACGCGGTCTGCGCGTGATCGAAGCGGACGGGGCGCCACGCGACCGCGTCGTGGCACGACGTGCACGACGCCGCGTCGAGTCCCGGGCCGTGCGGATCCTCGTGGCAGTCGCGGCACGAGGCGAACGCGACGTCCTTCAGCCCGTCCGCGTGGCACGCCGCGCAGGCGACGGCGGCGTGCGCGTCGCGCAGCGGGAACGCGGTCTGGTCGTGGTCGAACGACGCGACCTGCCACCCCGTCTCGTCGTGGCACGACGCGCAGGGGGCCGGCGCGAAGCGCGCGTCGTGCGGGTCTTCGTGGCACGACGCGCACGCCGCGGCCTCGAGCCCCGCCCACGTCGCGCCCGGCCCGGCGCCGTGGCAAGACGCGCACGGCACCTCGCGGTGCGCGCCGCGCAACGGGCTGCCCGTCGTCGCGTGGTCGAAGTCCGGCAGCCGGAACCCCGCCGTGCGTACGTCGTGGCATGCCGTGCACGCCCGCGGCGCGAACTGACCCCCATGCGGATCCTTGTGGCAGGACGCACAGGTCGTGTGTCGGACGGGCCGCGTCGTGTCGGCGCCGTGGCAGCCGCTGCACGCCACGCGCGCGTGCAGCCCCTCGAGCGGGAAGTCGGTCCGATCGTGGTCGAAGCGCGAGACGGCCCAGCTCGCGGGCGTGGGGTGGCAGTTCGTGCACACCGGCCCCAGCCGTCCCGCGTGCGGGTCGCGGTGGCAATCCGCGCACGCGTCGTGTTCCACCGGCACGAACCGCCAGTCGGGGTGGCACGCCGCGCAGGCGACGTCGGCGTGCGCGCCCTCGAGCGGGTAGTCGGCATGCCTCGGATCGTCGTGCCGGAACACCGCGGTGGGCAGCGGGAGCGCGTCCCACGCGGTGGTGTCGTGGCACGACGCGCAGCGCGACAGCAGGCCGCGGGTGCTCGCGGACTGTCCGTGTTCGACGTCGTGGCACGCAGCGCAGTCCGACTTCAGGCCGCGCCAGCTCTCGGCGTCCGTGTGGCAGTCCGCGCAGTCGGCGTCGGCGTGGGCGCCGGCCAGCCGGAAGCCGGTCAGCGCGTGGTCGAATCGGTGCGGATCGAGGCGGGCCATGTCGAAGTCGCGGCCGCGGTGGTCGGGATGGCACGTCTCGCAGCGCCCGCCGAGCGTGGCGTGCAGGCCACGCTTCGCGGCGACGTCTGCTGCGATCTCCTCGTGGCACGCGAGGCAGCGCGTCGCCGAGACGCCGCGGCCCGCCTCGTGACACGACGTGCACTGCGTCAGGCCCGAGAGCTCCGCGTGGGCGGCGGCGAGCTCACCAGGGCTGACGAACGCGCCGAGGCCCTGGCCGAGCGCTGGGCGCGCGGCGACGCTCAGCAGCAGGGTCAGGAACCAAGCCAGCGCGCGGGACATCGCGTCCCCCCACGAGGGAGCTCTGCGCGCCTCGTGCTGCACGGGGCGTGCCACGATGTTGCGGCGGGCGCGCGCGGTCCGCCACCGTCCGGCGGCGGATGGGTAGTCGGTGGGCCGCTACTTCGCGGCGTCGCGCAGGGCGCTGGCGGCGCGGGCGTGCTCGACCGCGCGCAGCAGGGCCTCGGGGGTGGCGGGCAGCGCCAGCTCGACCTCGACGCGCTCGGGGCCGAATGCGGCGACGGCCTGGCGCAGCGCGGTGACCGCGCCGATGCCGAGCATGAACGGCGGCTCGCCGACCGCCTTGCTGCCATGAATCGTGCCGGGCTGCGGCGCGCGGTCGAGCAGGTGCACGCGGAAGTCGCGCGGGCACTCGCCGACCGCGGGGATCTTGTAGGTCGACGGCCCGGTCGTGAGCAGGCGACCCGTGCCGTCGAACAGCACCTCCTCGCAGGTCAGCCAGCCGTAGCCCTGGATGAACGCGCCCTCGACCTGGCCGCGATCGATGGAGGGCACCAACGAGTCGCCGACGTCGTGCAGGATGTCGACGCGGCGGAGCCGGTGCTCGCCGGTCAGCCCGTTGAGCTCGACCTCGACCACCGCTGCGCCGTACGCGAAGTAGTAGAACGGCGTCCCGCGACCCTTCGACGCGTCGTAGTGGATGCCGGGCGTGCGGTAGAAGCCGGTGGACGACAGCGAGATCTGCTTCACCCAGCACAGCTTCGCGACGTCGGCGAACGGCACCGACGCGTCGCCTGCGCGGCAGCGCCCATCCTCGAACTTCACGCGGCCCGCGTCCGGCGGCGCGAGGCCGAGCAGCTCGGCGGCGACCGGCCGCATCCGCTCGCGGATCGCCTCGCACGCCGCCCGCACCGCCTGACCGTTGAGGTCGGCGCCGCTGGACGCGGCGGTGGCCGACGTGTTCGGCACCTTGTCGGTCGCGGTGTCCATCAGGCGGATGCGCTGCAGCGGCACGCCGAGGGCGTGCGCGGCGATCGCCAACATCTTGGTGTGCAGGCCCTGGCCCATCTCGGTGCCGCCGTGGTTCACCTGCACCGTGCCGTCGGCGTATACGAGCACCAGCGCGCCCGCCTGGTTGAGCAGCGTCGCGGTGAAGCTGATCCCGAACTTCACCGGCTGGAACGCGAGCCCGCGCTTCACCCAGCGTGAACCCGCGTTGAACGAGGCGATCTCGTCACGCCGCGCGTCGTGGTCGCTGCTGCGCAGCAGCGCCTCGTGGATGCGGTGCAGGCGGTTCTCTTTGACCTCCTGGTCGTACGGCGTGCGGTCGCGGGGCGCGCCACCGTAGTAGTTGCGCTTGCGGATCTCGGCGGTGTCGAGGCCGAGGCGCTCGGCCGCGCGGCTCAGCGCGTCCTCGACCACGACCATGCCCTGCGGCCCGCCGAACCCGCGGAACGCGGTGTGGCTGACGACGTTCGTGCGGCACGCGCGGCCCTCGAAGCGCAGCGCCGGGATGTAGTAGGCGTTGTCGAGGTGGAACAGCGCGCGGTCGAAGATCGCCTGCGAGAGATCGGTGACCCAGCCGCCGTCCGAGTAGATCTTCACGTCGAACGCGAGCAGGCGGCCCTCGGGGTCGAAGCCGGCGCGGTAGCGCGTGTGGAACGGGTGCCGCTTGCCGGTGATCGTCATGTCGTCGTCGCGGTTCA
Organism: uncultured Enterobacteriaceae bacterium; assembly: GCA_964419905.1. Lineage (GTDB taxonomy): Bacteria > Myxococcota_A > UBA796 > UBA796 > JAFDJI01. The sequence goes on along the minus strand of CAYQSE010000154.1, from coordinate 8,453 downwards.
GCCACACCTTCACCGGGCGTCCGGTGTGGTGCGCGCCGAGCGCCGCGAGGCAGGCGAAGTTGCTCGACTGGGACTCCTTGCCGCCGAACCCGCCGCCCATGCGCGGCACCTGGCACACGACCTCGTGGTTGCCGCGCCCGAGCACCAGCGCCACCATCTTCTGCACCTCGGTGGGGTGCTGGGTGCTCGAGTAGACGTGCATCGTGCCGTCTTCGCCGGGCAGCGCCATCGAAGCGTGCGTCTCGAGGTAGAAGTGGTCCTGCGCGCCGGTGGACACCTCGGCGTCGACGCGCACCGGGGCGGCGGCGAGGGCGGCTTCGACGTCCCCGCGCGCGATCACGTGCGGCGTGCCGAGGAACGAGCCAGCCGCCACCGCGGCCTCGATGCCGAGCAGCGGCGTCAGCGGCTCGTAGTCGACCTGCACCTGCGCCGCGGCGTCGCGGCAGGCGGCGTAGGAGTCGCCGAGCACGATCGCTACGGGCTGTCCGCGGTAGTACACCTCGTCTTCGGCGAGGATCGGCTCGTCGTGGGCGACCGGGCCGATCCCGTTGTGGCCGGGGATCGCGTCGGCGAACAGCACCGCGGCGATGCCGGGCATCGCGCGTGCCGCGTCGGCGTCGCGGGCGCGGATGCGCGCGCGGGCGTGCGGTGAGCAGACGAGCGCGGCGACGAGCAGGTCACGCGGCTCGGGGAGGTCGTCGACGTAGCGCGCCGCGCCGGTGACGTGGCGGACGGCCGACTCGTGGTGGAGGGGCTGACCGAGCGGGCTCGCGGGCATCACGCGCCTCCGGGGATGACGGTGCCGGCGTGGTCGAGGGGCAGCATGGGGACGCGCACGTCGCGGGTCTCCTCGAAGAACCCGATCAGCAGGTTCTTCGCGACCGTCGCGCGGTACCAGGCCGAGCCGCGGTGATCCGAGAGCGGCTTGAAGTCCTGGTCGATCGCCAGCGCGGCGTCGCCGACCTGTGCGGCGCTCCACGTCTGGCCGATCAGCGCCGCCTCGGTGTGCCTCGCGCGCGCCGGGGTGGCCGCCATGCCGCCGTAGCCCAGCCGCGCCTCGGTCACGCGCCCGTCGTCGCCGACGCGCACGTAGAACGCGCCCGCGACCGCGCTGATGTCGAGCTCGCGGCGCTTGGAGACCTTGTAGGCTGCGATGCGCGCGTCCGGGGGGGGGCGCGGGACGGTGATCCGCGCGAGGATCTCGCCGGGGCGCAGCGCGGTCTGGCGGTAGCCGACGAAGAACGCGTCGATCGGGATGGCGCGCTCGCCTTCGCGGGACGCGGCGATCACGGAAGCGCCGAGCGCGAGCAGCACCGGCGCGAGGTCGCCGATCGGGCTCGCGTTGCACAGGTTGCCGGCGACGGTGGCGCCGTGCTTGATCTGCCGGCTGCCGAAGTAGCGGAGCATCCGCGCCAGCGCGGGGAGTCCCGCGGCGGACAGCGCCTCGAGATCGGTCAGGCGCACGGCGCCGCCGATGGCCCAGCCGTCGTCACGCTCGTCGACGCGCTGCAGGTCCGGGATCGCGCCGAGGGAGACGAGGCACGGGAACGCGACGTGCTTCTTCGTCACGTCGAGGCCGAGATCGGTGGCGCCGGTGACGAAGCGTGCGTCGGGGTGGGTGTCGAGCACGTCCCACAGCGCGTCGAGCGTGGCCGGCTGGTGGAACTGCTGGCCGTGGGCTGCGTAGGTGAGGCTGCGGTCGGTGGCCTTCTCGTTGGCGAGGCGCGCCGCGAACGGATCGGCGGGGCGGAGCCCGGCGACGGCCTCGCCCGCCTCGCGGATCGGGCGGTAGCCGGTGCACCGGCACAGGTTCCCGCAGAGCTGATCGTCGACCTTCCACGGCGCGTCGACGTCGGCGCGGTAGGTCGCCTCGAACAGGCTCATCACGATGCCCGGCGTGCAGTAGCCGCACTGGCTGCCGAGGCGCTCGACCAGCGCGGACTGGGCGGGGTGCAGCGCGCCGTCGCGCTGGAGTCCCTCGACGGTGACGACGTGGCGCCCGTGCAGCATCGGCAGCAGCAGCAGGCAGCCGTTGATCGCCCGCCACTGGGGCCCGGCGGGCCCGTCGGGATCGAGCACGGCGACCGTGCAGGCCCCGCAGTCCCCCTCGGCGCAGCCCTCCTTGGTGCCCGTCATGCGCAGGTCGCGGCGCAGGTACTCGAGCAGCGTGGTGGTCGGCGCGACGTCCGCTTCCTCGATCAGGCGATCGTTCAGCCAGAATCTCAAGGCCATGGGGCCTGGCTCCTCATCCGTGGGCCATCTAGGCTACCATCCCGCGGCACCCCTCGCGAAGGTCGCTTGATGAACGTCCTCGTCCTGAACTGTGGTAGCACCTCCCTCAAGGCCGCCGTCCGCGACGCCGTCACCGGAGAGCGTCTCGCGCACGTGATCGTGGAGCGGATCGACGAGCACGACGACGCGCTCGCGCGGGCGATCCCAGCGCTCGTCGAGGCGCTGGACGGGCGCGCGATCGACGCCGTCGGCCATCGTGTCGTGCACGGCGGCGACCGCTTCGTCGAGCCGGTTCGGATCGACGCCGAGGTCGAGGCGGCGATCGAGGCGCTGATCCCACTCGCGCCGCTACACAATCCGGGGAACCTCGCGGGCGTGCGCGCCGCGCGTCGGCTGCTCCCCGACGTGCCGCACGTCGCGGTGTTCGACACCGCGTTCCACAGCACGCTGCCGCGGCGCGCGTCGACCTACGCGCTGCCCGAGGACGTGCGCGAGGCGCACGGGCTGCGGCGCTACGGCTTTCACGGCACCAGCCATGCGTTCGTCGCGGGGCGCGCCGCCGAGTACCTGCACGCCGATCTGCGCGCGCTGAGGCTGGTGACGTGTCACCTCGGCGGCGGGTGCAGCGTGGCCGCGGTCGAGTACGGGCGATCGATCGACACGAGCATGGGCATGACCCCGCTCGAGGGCCTGGTGATGGCCACCCGGGCGGGCGACGTCGATCCGGGCATCCTGCTGGCGCTGCTTCGTGACGGGATGGGCGTGGACGGTCTCGACAAGCTGCTCAACCGCCGGTCGGGGCTGGCGGGGCTGTCGGGCACCGGCGGCGACCTGCGCGACATCCAGGATCGCGCGATCGCCGGCGACGATCGGTGCAGGCTCGCGCTCGAGGTGTTCTCGCACCGGGTGCGCAAGTACGTCGGCGCGTACGCCGCGGTGATGGGCGGCGTCGACGCGATCGTGTTCACCGCCGGCATCGGTGAGAACAGCGTGGACGTGCGCAACCGCGTGGCGCAGCGCCTCGAGTTCCTCGGCGCGCGCCTCGACGACGACCGCAACCGCGACGCGAAGGTCGACGCGCGCACGCACCCGGTCGCCGAGATCTCGGCGCCGCACAGCCGCGTGAAGATCCTCGTCGTCGCCACCGACGAGGAGTGGGAGATCGCGCGCGAGACGGCTTCGCTGGTGCACGGGCGCGCCGACGTCTCGGATCCCGGGCCGATCCCGGTCGCGATCTCCGGGCGGCACGTCCACCTCGACCGCGCGGTGTGCGAGGCGCTGTACGGCGCGGGGCACGCGCTTCGGGTGATGCGCTGGCTGTCCCAGCCGGGGCAGTTCGCCGCCGAGGAGCGCGTGACGCTGGTGGGCCCCCGCGGCGTCATCGAGAACGTGCGCGTGATCGGCCCGCTGCGGGGTCAGACCCAGGTCGAGATCAGCCGCACCGACGAGTTCACGCTGGGCGTCGACGCACCGATCCGCATGTCGGGCGATCTCGCGAACACGCCGGGCATCACGCTGCGCGGACCGCTGGGCGAGGTGCACATCGAGAGCGGGGTGATCTGCAGCCAGCGCCACATCCACATGGCGCCCGACGACGCGAGCCGGTTCGGCGTCGCGCACAAGGACGTCGTCGAGGTCGCCATCGACAGCGACGGCCGCGATCTGGTGTTCCGCGACGTGGTGATCCGCGTGCACCCCGAGTTCAAGCTCGAGATGCACATCGACACCGACGAGGGCAACGCCGCCGAGCTCAGCCGCGGCGACGTCGGCGTGCTGCTGGAGACTTCGGGCGAGGCGCACCTGAGTCGGCGCGCCACGCGCTTCGACCCGATGTGAGCCGTCAGACCTTGTCGATCAGGATCTGGCGGACGCGGTTGCGCAGGCGCCCGGGGCGGCCGTAGGTCCAGCCCTCTCCGGTGTCGAGCGAGTCGGCGTGCGGGTAGGAGACCTGCACCGCGTCTTCGGCGCGGCGGGCGTCGTGCGGGTCGAGCGTCTCGAGATCCGGGATGCGCACCGCGGGCTTGCCGTTGCGCGCGGTGAACGTGTGCTTCTTCGTGAGCACGATCGCGCGCCACGGGTGGTCCTGCCAGTCGTCGCCGGCGTGCGTCGCGAAGGTGACGCGGGTGCCGTGCGGGCCCGCGATCATGATCGACTGGAACGCGTTGCCGTCGATGTCGCCGTCGTGGTCGGCGTGGGGCAGCACGCGCACGAGCATCAGCTGACCGCCGCAGTGCTGGCCGGAGTAGGCGAGCAGGTCGCAGCGGACCTTCGGCGCGATCACGAACGTCACGTCGCTGGCGCGGGTAGACGTGGGCGCGTGCGTGACGGTGGGCGCGGTGGCGGCACGCGCGGCGACCGGGGCGGCGGCGGGCTCGGCGCGGGGGGGAGGGGCCGGGCGGGCGCTCAGCGCCTCGCGGAACCGGCTCGCCAGGGTCTCGAGTTCTTCACGCAAATCAGCCTCCGATCCACTCACTGGGGTTCAGTCCGAGGAGCCGCGCGGCGACGAGCAGCACGTTCTGCTCGTGCTCGTGGGCACCCTCCTGGTCGGACGCCGAGGCCTGCCGGAGCACCTCCATCAGCGCGCCCTTCTCGTCGCGTGACAGGGCGTTCGGTAGGACCCGGAGCGCCTCTTCGACGGTGGCCGAGAACACGGTGGTCCACGCGCCCTCGTCGTCGATCAACCCCTGCTCGGCGAGGTGCGCGCGGGGGAACGCGCGCTCGAGGAAGGCGGTCTCCATCGGCTGCACCTGCCCGTCGGCGTCGACCACCAGCTCGGCCAGGTGGTAGGCGAACGCGAGCTTGAGCCGCGCGAGGTCGTGCGTCGTCATCCTTCCTCCAGGTTGACGACGCACGTTGTACCACGCGCGGCCCGCGCGGCGGCCTACTCGACGGCGATGGCGATCGTTGCGGGCGCGACCGGCGTGGCGGTCCACGCGGTGGTCGACGCGTCGATGAGGACCAGCCCGAAGCCGTCCGCGACCTCGCCGGTCGCGACCGCGAAGAAGCGGTCACCGCCCGCGAGCGCCACGCCCGGGAAGTTGAACAGCGGGGTGGTGTCGCCGGTGGGCGCGATGCCGAGATCGTAGGTGTCCGCCGCCAGGGCGACGCCCGCGGCGCCGCTCGCCGCGCCGAACGGCACGTTGGTCCACGCGGCCACCGGCGTCAGCACGTTGGTCGCGACGGTGCCGATGTCGACGCTGGGGGCGCCCGGGGACGCGTGAACGGCGCGGACGAGCGCGCCCGCCTCGGTGACGTCGAAGCCCTCGGCGAACGGCAGGAGCTGGAAGGGCTCGTCGTCGCCGGTGGCGCCGAGGAAGCCGGACGCGATCGCGAGGTAGCTCTCGCCCGCGGCGAGTGACGGCGTGGTCGCGCTCGCGGCGGCGTCGCCGCTCGGACGGGTGGCGCCCACCGCGGTCGCGAAGAAGTCGAGCGTATAGGCGCCCGGCGGCACCTGGATCGCGCTCGAGAGCTCGTTGAACGCGAGATCGTCGACCAGCTCGGACGCGCCGGCGAAGATGTCGACCGCGGGCGCGTCGGGCGACGCGTGGAGCGCGAACACGCGCGGGTTCTGCTTGATGAACCCGACCGCGCCGGTCGGTGCGACGGCGAGCAGCGAGAAGCCGGTCTCCTCGCGCGGCAGATCCCCGAGCAGGCCCGTCGCGATCACGAACAGCTCGCCGCCCTCGGGCAGCTCGGGCGTGGTGAACGCGGTGACGCGCGCGGCGTCGGTGCCGGTGGTCCAGATGCCGATCTGGATCGCGGTGTCCGACGGGAGCTCGACGCCGGCGACGCCGGTGTCGGCGTAGCGCGCGAGCGAGGCGACCTCGGGCGTGCCGTCGTTGCCGACGTCGAGGGCGACGGCTGGCGCGGTCGGCGAGGCGTGCACGATGCGCACGCGGGCGGTGTCAGCGGCCGGCGTGGTGAAGTCCTCGGCGAGCGCGAGCAGGCGGAACGCCTCGTCGCCGGAGCCGGCGAGCAGTCCGGCGGCGATCACGGTGACGTCGCCGGTCTCGGGGACGGTCAGCGACTGGGAGTAGGCGGCGGCGACGGTGCCCGCGGAGCCGGCCGCGCGAAGCTCGATCGTGTAGGTGGCGGCGGGCAGCTCGAGGTAGCCGGTGACGTCGCCGTACGCGAGGTCCTCGATCAGCGGCTCGTCGACGCCGACGGCCCATACGTCGACCGTGGGCGCGTCGGGGCTCGCGTGGATCACGCGGACGCGCGCGGACTCGGTGACGTCCGTGTCCTGGGTGTCTGCGGTGTCCGCGGTGTCCGCGGTGTCCATCGTGTCGTCGGTGTCGCCGGTGTCATCGCTCCCGGTGCAGGCCGCGAGCAGCGAGGTGAGCGCGAGGGTGGTGATTACGGTGCGGGTCGTCATGGGCGCCTCCTGTTCAGAAGTGATTCAAAACTTCTTCACGCTCTCATCCTCTCCTCGCACGACGCACCGCGCCACCCTGCGCCCGGGATGGCGACATTCGGAGACAATCGGCGACACGCGGCGGTCGCTGCGGATCAGGCCGGCTGGGTCGCCCAGGCCGCCAGCGCGGGGAGGTCGGGGAGCCAGAGGGTCCCGTCGACGTCCTCGGGCGCGCCGCTCCCGCCGACGATCACCGGGACGTCCACCCGGCGCACCAGATCGGTGAGGAGCGCGCGGGTCGTGCGCGCCGACGCGTGCACCGACGCGCTGATCGCCACCGCGGCGGCGCCCGCGTGCCCGACGGCCGCCGCGATGTCGACCGGCGGGGTGTTCGGGCCGAGGTGCACGACGCGCCAGCCGCACAGCGCGAGCGTGGTCGCCGCCATCTCGAGGCCGAGCCCGTGGAGCTCGCCCGGCAGTGTGGTCGCGACGATCAGCGGGCCGCGGTTGCGGTCGGCGATCGGGCGCCACAGGCTGCCGAGGTGGCCCTGGATCCGCGCGCTGACGAAGTGCTCCTGGAACACCTGGAGATCGCCGCACGCCCACGCGTCGCCGAGATCGACGAGGAACGGGGCGACGCGCTCGACGAGGAAGCGCATCGCGCCGAGGTGGGCGGCCTCGGTGCGAAACGCGCGCTCGAGCGACTCGCCGTCGAGCCGGCGCGTGGCCTCGATCCATGCGCGGACGTACGCCTCGGGGTCCGCGACGCGCTCGGTGGGGGCGTCCGCGGTGGTCGCGAGCGTGCGCTTCAGCTCGGCGAGCGAGATGGTGAGCACCTGGCCCGGGCGCAGCCCCCGGTCGAGCGCGCGGACGATCCACCGCAGGTGCTCGATCACGTCGGGCGCGTACACGCGCTGCCCGCTCTCGGTGCGCAGCGGTGTCGGGAAGCCGTAGCGGCGCTCCCAGCTCCGCAGGGTGTTCGCCGGTACGCCGGCGGCCTTGGACACCGCGCCGATCGTCAGGGTGGGGTTGGACCCCTCGTCAGTCTGGCCCTGCATGCGGCTCCCCGGGACACGGCCGGCATGATATCGCCGGGCTGGCGGTTACGCGACCGCGAGGGGGTCTGATGCGGGGAGGCGAGCACCACAGGCGGGCGGCGTTGCGGGCGCTGCTCGACGCGCTGGAGCCGGCGGACGCGACCGAGGCGGCGCATCGTGACGCCATGCGGGCGCTGCTCGAGGTCCCGGGCGACCCGTTCTCGCGCGACCACTGGGCGCCCGGCCACTTCACCGCATCCGCGTTCGTGCTCTCGCCCGATCACGCCGAGGTGCTGCTGATCCTGCACGGCAAGCTCGGCCGCTGGCTGCAGCCCGGCGGCCACATCGACCCCGACGACGCCGACGTGATCGCCGCCGCGCGCCGCGAGGTCGCCGAGGAGACCGGACTGCGCGACGTCGAGGTCCTCGGCGCGGGCCTGTTCGACGTCGACGTCCACGAGATCCCCGCCCGCCACGACGCGCCCGCCCACCGCCACTACGACGCCCGCGTCCTCCTCCGCGCCGCCTCCCGCGACCACCAGGCCGGCTCCGACGCCCGCGCCGCCCGCTGGGTCCCCCTCCCCGACGTCACCGCCCTCGAGTCCGACGCCAGCGTCCTCCGCGCCATCGCCAAGCTCCAGGGGAGGGGTCAGGTTGTTCGAACTCACGCGACCGACGAGCGATAACGTAGGTACGTCCAGGCGCATCTGAGGGGTCAGGTTGTTCGGTTCAACCTATCGTTCGGATCTGGCCCGATCCGAAGCATATGTTGAATAGAACAACCTGACCCCTCCCGAAGTTCTCGAAGAAGCTGGGCGATCGGGAGGTCG
>CAYQSE010000153.1:0-13682 GCA_964419905.1 uncultured Enterobacteriaceae bacterium | reverse complement strand
CATGAGCGCCGAGATGCCGCTGATGTCCCGGCTGAACTACGCCCAGTGCTGGGAGGACGCGCGCCTGCTCGACGCGGCGCTCGCCCCGAAGGACGGTCGACACATCCTGTCGATCGCGTCGGCGGGTGACAACGCGCTCGCGCTCGCGCTCGCCGGCGCCGAGGTCACCGCGCTCGACCTGTCCGCACCCCAGATCGCCACCACCGCGCTGAAGCTCGCGGGGCGCCACCTCGATCTGGACGACTACCGACGGCTGCTCGGGGTGAGTCCGGGCGGCGATCGCCTGGCGCTGTACCGCGCTGTTCGTTCGCACCTGCCCGACGACGCCCGCGGTTGGTGGGACGGTCAGTCCGATCGGATCACGGCGGGCATCGTGCACTCCGGCCGGTTCGAGACCTACCTCGCGACGTTCCGGACGCGGGTGCTCCCGTTGGTGCATCGCCGCGCGACGGCGCGCGGCTGGTTCGACCTGACATCGCTCGACGACCAGCGGCGCTACTACGCGGAGCGCTGGGATGGCTGGCGGTGGCGGCTGTTGTTCCGGCTGTTCTTCTCGCGCCGGGTGATGGCCGCGCGGGGGCGCTCGCCCGAGCAGTTCGCGCACGTCGACGTGCCGGTGGGCGAGGCGCTGCTCGGTCGCGCGCGACGCGTGCTCACCGAGCTCCCGCTGCGCGACAACGGGTACGTCCAGTGGATGCTCACCGGGGGCTTCGTCCACGACGAGGGGCTGCCGACGTACCTCACCGAGGCGGGTCATCGTGGGCTCCACGAGGCGGCGGAGCGGGTCCGCCTCGTGTTGGCGCCGCTCGATGCCCACCTCGCCGAGGTCGGGCCGGGCACCTACGACGGGTACAACCTGTCGGACGTGTTCGAGTACCTGAGTCCTGCGCAGACCGAGGCGCTGCTCGCGGCGTGCGCGCGCGCGGGGCGACCGGGCGCGCGGCTCGCGTACTGGAACCTGTTCGTGCCGCGCGAGCGCCCCGAGGCGCTCGCGGATCGCCTCGCGCCGCTGCCGGAGCTCGCGGCGTCGCTGCACGCGTCCGATCGCGCGTTCGTCTACGGTGCGTTTCGCGTGGAGGAGGTCCGATGAGCGGGGCGCAGGTGATCGATGGGGTGTGGCGGGCGCGGTGGGTGCTGCTCGCGCTGCTCGCGCCGCTGCTCGTGCTCGCGGGCCTGTCCGCGAGCCGGGTCGGCATGGACAACGCGGTCACGGTGTGGTTCGTCGAGGACGATCCGGCGCTGCAGACCTACCACACCTTCCTCGAGACGTTCGGGAACGACGAGGTCGTGGTGCTCGCGGTGCGTGATCCCGACGGGGTGATCCGCCCGGAAGGGATCGCGCGTGTCGCGGCGATCTCCGAGGCGGCGGCGGCGGTCGATGGTGTGGTGCAGGTGCTGTCGATCACGACGGTGACGCACGTGCGCGTGCAGGAGGGGTGGACGCCCGATCCCGAGATCGACGAGGCGCCCCCGATGGTGATCGGGCCGGTGGTCGATCGCGTGCCGCGCGACGAGGCCGAGTCCGCCGCGCTGCGCGCGCGGATCGGCGAGGATCCGGTCGTGCGCGGGGTGCTCGTCTCCGACGACCTGACGACGGCGCTGGTGCTCGCGCGGATGGCCGACTTCGAGGGCAGTGACGCGCGACGGGACGAGATCCTCGGCGCGCTGGAGGTCGCGGTGACCGAGGCGGCTGGGGCGCGCGTGCCCAGTGCTGGCATCGGCGTGATCTTCTCGGCGCTCAACCAGGCGTCGAGCCGCGACGCGGTCGTGATCGGTGCGGCGTCCTATGGCGTGATCCTCGTGCTGCTGCTGCTCCTGCTCGGGCGCGCGGGGCCGGTGCTGCTCACCCTCGGGGTGGTCGGCGTGGCGGCTACCCTCGCGATGGGGCTGTACGGCGCGGCGGGGCGCGACCTGAACATGGTCACGATGGCGCTCCCGACGTTGGTGCTGATCATCGGGGTCGCGGACTGCGTGCACATGCTCGAGCGCGCGGCCCTGCAGCCGGCAGGCGATCAGGCGAGCCGCGCGCGCGCCGCCGTCGCCGCCGTGTTCTGGCCGTGCCTGTACACCTCGCTCACCACGGCTGCGGGCTTCCTCGCGTTGGGGACCGCGCGGATGCAGGTCGTACGCGATCTCGGCTGGTTCTCCGCGGCGGGCGTCCTGATCGCGTTCGCGGTCGCGGTGGTCGGCGTGCTGATCGGCGTGGGGCTCGGGATCGAGCCGAAGCCGCGCTCCGGCACGCGGATCAAGCGGTGGATGCTGCGCGCGGGTGACTGGTCGATGGTGAACCGCCGTCAGGTGCTCGGGATCGCGGCGATCGTCCTGCTCGGCGGCGCGTGGGGGATCTCGCGCCTCCAGGTCGACACCTACTCGATCGACTACTTCTACCCCTCCCATCCGGTGCGCCAGGACTCCGAGGCGATCGAGGCCCACTTCGGGCCGTACACGCCGCTCGAGCTGCAGGTCGTCGCCCCCGACGGGCTGCGCCGCGTCGAGGTGCTCGGCGCGATCGCCGCGTGGCAGGACGCGATGGAGCGCGATCCCGAGGTCGGCTGGTCGCGCTCGGTCGTGGGCGTCGTGCGGCGCCTGAACCAGGTGCTCACCGACGGCTCCCCTGGCGCGTTCGTCGTCCCGCCCGACGATCTGGCGCTCGAGCAGGCGCTGTTCCTCTACGAGTCCGATCCGGACGCGGACATCGCCGAGCTGGTCGACCCGGACTGGACCCGCGCGCGCGTCACCGTGGGCCTGAAGATGATGTCCGCCCGGGAGATCGGGCGCGCGATCGACCGCCTCGTCGCGCTCTCGGACCTCCCGCCGGGCGTGACGATCACGCCGAGCGGCTACCTGCCCCTGTACGTGACGATGATGGACTACGTGGTGCGCAGCCAGGTCACGTCGTTCGCGTTCGCGTTCATCGTGATCTTCGCCCTGCTCGCGCTGCTGTTCCGGTCGGCGCGGATGGCGCTGCTCGCGGTGCCCGCGAACTTGCTGCCGCTGTTCGTGACGCTCGGGGTGATGGGGTTCGCGGGCATCCGGCTCGACGTCGCGACGGTGACGATCGCGGCGATCGTGCTCGGGCTCGTCGTCGATGACACCACGCACTTCCTGTACCGCTTCCGCGAGCTGCTGCGCGAGTCGGGCGATCCCGAGGAGGCGGTGCGCGGCACGCTGGCGACGACCGGCGTGGCGATGGCGGTGACCACCCTGGTGCTGGTGCTGGGGTTTGGCGTGCTCGGGCTCGCGACGGTGAAGAGCGTGGCCTACTTCGGGCTGCTCTCGGCCACCGCGATGGCCTCGGCGCTGCTCGCCGACGTGGTGCTGCTGCCCGCGCTGCTGGTCACGATCCGTCCGCGGCTGTGACCCTGTCGCTCACGGTCCGCTCTCCCGCGCGAGGTAGAGCTGCAGGCCTTGGCTGGGGGGCTCCGCCTGCCATCCTGCCTCCAGCGTGGCCCAGACCGGCTCCGAGCGCAGGTCTTCGATGAGATCGTAGTCGGGCGGGCACCCCGTGCAGGGGACGACGCGCTCGACGACGACCGCGCGCGGCTGGTCCGCGAGCGAGCGCTCGAGGTCGGCGAGCCACGCAGCGCGCCCGCGTCGAAAGATCGGGCTGTCGGGATCGTGGGCGTGAAACGCCATCGGAAACGCGTGCGACCAGCGCCCGACGTCGCGGAGCCCTCGCTGGAGCAGGAAGGGCTGCGCCGGGCCGACCGCGGTGGAGAGGAACAACACCGGATCACCGGGCACGGTCAGCGACGCGACCCGCACGAGGACGGGGTGTCGGGTCACCGGCGCCGGCGCGAGCACGAGCAGCGCGGCGAGCGCCAAGAACGGGATCGCGCGCGCGGGCTGTGCTTCGGGAGGTTCCCGTGTCGCGCCGAGGGCGGCGATCACCCACGCGGTGGTCCCGAACACCAGCCCGGGGATCAAGTGGTAGAGCCATCCCTTGCCTTGGAGCGAGGCGATCGCGGCGCCGGCCAGGGTGAGCCCGAGGAGCAACGCGCCGAGCCGTCGGGACGCCTCGTCGCCAGCACGTCGCCACAGCCACGCGGGTCCGATCGCGAGCAGGGCGAAGACGGGCCCGTAGATCAGCCAGTAGTCGAGCCGCGGTGCGCTGTAGGCGCTCGCATACCCGGCGGCGACCAGGGGAACATGCGTCCCGAAGAACGCCTCTCGGGACGCTGCGGGCCACAGCGCGAAGTGCCCCGCATACAGGCCGATCGCGCAGAGCGCCCCGAGGTCCTCGGCGGTGAAGCGGCGCGCGCGCCCCACCCAGGCGGCGACGAGGTGAAGCAGCAGGAAGTGGGGCTTCAGCGAGAGACCGATCCCAGCGAGGAACCCGGCGAGGAAGCGCCCTCGCCCCGTGCCGAGGGCGCGGTGGGTGAGCCCGGGGAGCGCGAGCGCCACAGCGATCAGCTCACGCTGTGACCACTCGCCGAGGAAGAACACCAGCCCTGCCGCGACGCCGAGGCCGAGCACCCACGCGCGCTCCAGGTCGGCGTCCGCGCCCGCTTGCCGCAGCGCGCGGAGCGATGCTGCGATCGCGAGACAGCCGACGCCGAGCACCAGGAGGTGGGCGGTGGGGATCGGCGCCAGCCCGGACAGGCGCGCCACCGCCATCGCCACCGCGGACAGGTAGTGGGCGAGCGGCGGGTTCAGCTCGACGTAGTCGACATACGGCCGCGCCCCGTCGAGGAGCCGGCCGCCGATGTCGAGCAGGAGCGCTACGTCGTGGTGGGCCGCGCTCGGCGAGCGCAGCACGGCCACGGCGATCGCGGCGGGAAGCACCCACCGCAGCGCCGACTCGACGGGCTCGCGCGCGATCATGGGCGCGGCGTGCTCCGGACCCACAGGCGCTCGCGGCGTCGTGACCACCCAGCGGGTGGCGCCTCGTCGGCGGCGAGGAGGAGCGCGTAGCGCACGTCGTAGCGCGCGGCGAGCGCCTCGACGCGCGCGTCGTCGAGGCCCGGCGGCCGTACGACGCCGCGTCGGCCGCACGCCGCCTCGACGCGCAGCGGGTTGCTCGAGAACACCACCGCGTCGGGCGGGACGTCGACCAGCGGGGCACAGACGTCCGAGGAGCCTGCGCCCAGGTAGCGAACGTAGGTGATCGGACCTGCGAACACGCCGACGACGAGCAGCGCGCCGCTTGCGAGGAGCGGAACGAGCGCCTCGGGATAGCCGCGCTTCGCCGCCGCCAGGCGTCCGAGGCGCGTCAGTCCGACGGCCGCGAGCGCACAGCCGCCCGCGAACAGCGCCGAGCCCGAGCGAAACAGCGTGCCCGACTCGGCGACGCCCGGCGCGAGCGAGACCGCGATCGCCGGGAACACCACCGCGTAGGCGAGCCAGCCGCGCACCCAGCCGGCGGGGCGCCACAGCGCGACGAACACCGCGGGCAGCGGGAGCCACGCGAGCCACAGCAGCGCGTAGCCCTGGGCGAGCGCCGGGCCGACGACCCGGGCGCGCGCCGCCATTCCCGCTTCGGAAGCTACGCCGAGGACGAAGGCGTCGAGGTGGAGCGCGCCGGTGGCCGCGGCGCGGAGCGCGGCGTACTCGTCGCCGAGCACGCCCAGGTTGCGCAGATGCCACGCGGCCGCTGCGACAGGTCCCGCGACCGCGACCACGAGCATGTCGCGGGGGCGGGACAGGGCGAGCGCGAGGCAGGGCCCGAGCAGGAAGCCGTCGTTGCGCGTCCACGCGGCCGCGGCGGCCACCAGCGCGGCGGCGGCCACCCGTCCATCAGCCACCGCGAGCGCGCCGAGGCCACCGAGCAGCGCGTACGGCGCGATCGAGTCGGGCACGGTGAGCATCCAGCCGTACTGCAGCCCGGAGCCGGCGAGCGCGGCGGCCAACAGCGCTGCGCGGGGCCCGCCACCGAGGCGTCGGGCGAGCGCCCACGCGATCGGCGCGAGGCCGGACGCGAGGAGCACGCTCGCGATCCGGTCGCCGATGTCCGGCCACGCCCACAGGAAGGGGACGAGCACGCGCGACGGCAGCGGCATCCAGTGCAGGTCGGCTGGGTAGGGGAGCGAGGCCGGCAGCCACGACAGGTTCCACACCGACCACGCCTCGGCGGCCCCGCCGGCGGCGAGGCGCGCCGCGAGCGCGCGGTAGTACGACGGATCCCAGTCGACGGGCGCGGGGCCGGCCAGCGCCCAGCCGGTGTGCCACACGAGCGCGAGCAGGAAGAGCAACAGCGGCGTGCGCGCGCGCGCGGCGGACCCTACCGCCGCGCTCAACGGTCGCGGGGCTCGAACACGGGCTGGATCCACCACCCGCGCTCCTCGGCGTGCGCGCGCAGCGCGGCGTCGCCGCGGTCGATCCACAGCCCGTACGTCGCGGCGGCGAGCATCTCGAGGTCGGTCTCGGCGTCGCCCACGGCGAGCGTTGGCCGGCGGCCGATCCGCGCGTCGATGGCCTCCACCTTGCCCTCGCGGAACGTCAGTGGCCCGTCCAGGCGGGGCGCGAGCGTACCGTCGCCGTCGGTGGCCAGCCGCACACCGATCACCTGATGGGCGGGTACGCCGTAGCGCTGCGCGGCCACCTGCACGAGGGTCTCCTGGCTCGCCGAGACCACCCACACGGCCCAGCCGCGCCGCTGCAGCACGGCGATCAGGTCGCGGATCTCGGGACGCTCCACGATCGTGCCGGCCGCGATCCCGTCGCGCCACACCTGCCACGCGAGCGCGCGGAGCGCGGGCTCGGTGCGTCCGGCGAGCGCCTCGGCGCACCACGCGTAGCCGACGCGCTTGCCGTGGGCGTCGATCAGCGCGTCGTAGTGGGCCATCCGGTCGCCGCCGTCCCCGCGATCGAGCCACTGCAGCGTGGACTCCCCCACGTCGCCCGCGACGCAGGTGTTGTCCCAGTCGAACACCGCGAGCGGGGAGGGCGTCGTCTGTGCGTCGATCGCCGCGAGCAGGTGGCTGCGCACCGCGGGTTCCCAACGACCGGGCAGCCAGGCGGGATCGATCATCCGAGGCGGTCCACGATCTGCTGGGTCAGCCCGTCGTAGCGCTCCTGGAGCGAGGTCATCGCGACGCTCAGCTGGGCGTGCTCGCCCTCGAGCGCCGCGAGCAGCTCGGTGAGGGCGTCGCGCGTCTGGATCGCGGCGGCCATCGTCGCGTCGGCGTCCTCGACCGAGGGGGCGTCGGGGATCGTCGGCGGAACCGGATGCGACACCTCGAAGTGGAGCTCGTGCAGCAGCCCGTCGACCGCCGCTGCGAGATCGCGGGCGACCACGCCGGCCCGCCACGCCGCCGCGCCAGGGATCGGCATGTCCGACGCGATCACCTGGTCGAGGTGTTCGACGAACGAGCGCACGACCCGAGTCGACGGATCGATGGCTTGCATCTTCATCTTCAGCGGCTCGAGCTGGACCCGCGTGCGCTCGCGCTCGACGCCGACGCGCTGAAGTTCGGCGACTGCGCTCGCGAACTTCGGATCCGCGAGCGCCTGCTGCTGCGCCTGCTGGAGGTGGGCGAGGTGATGGGAGCGCGCCTCGGACTCGCGCGCGATGGGGGAGATGAGCTGATCGGCCGCCTCGAGCTGCATCCGACGCATCCGTAGCCGCTCGGCCACCGAGTGCATCGCGCGCGGCCCCGCGGCGGGGAGGTCGGAGAGCTGCCGCCACTGCTCGGCGAGCGCGTCGATCAGCTCGTCGGCGGGGATCGCGACGCCAGCCTCCGAGGGCAGGCTGGCCAGCTGCCGCTGCACGACGGCTACGGCGGTCAACGCATTGTGGATCCGCTGCTGGAAGATGGCGGCGGACTGCGCCTCGTCGGCCAGGCGGCGCGCCTCGCGGATCTCCTCGACCAGGGGCAGGTCCATCACATCTCCGGAACGCGGGCCGCGATCATGCCTCGCCGGCCTTGCTTTCGCCAGCCGGCGTCGGGAACATCTGCTCGAACACGAGGTAGTGCTCGCCGTTCATCCCGACGCGCCGGTAGACCTCGGCGGCCGCGTGGTTCCGCTGGTCGACGTAGAGGCGCAAGCCGGCGGCGCCGGCCACGCGTGCGCGGCGGAGCACCTCGTCGTGCAGCGCGCGATAGACGCCGCGCCCGCGGTGCTCGGGGTGCACGTAGACGCTCTGCAGCCACCACACCTCCGCGCAGCGCCAGTCGCTCCACTCGGTGGTGATCATGCACTGGCCCACCACGGCGCCGTCGCGCTCGGCGCGCAGGTAGGTGGCGCGCCCGTGCAGGAACGCCTCTGCCGCGCCGCGGCGGGCGAGGTCCGCGTCGAGGGTCAGCCCCTCGGTCTCGGCGGCCATCGCGACGTTCCACGCGGCGATCGCGTCCGCCTCGGTCGGGTGGGCGTCGCGCACCGTGAGGGCGACCCATGCGTCACGCAGACGCCGCTTGTCGACCTTGCCCATCGCGTTGCGGGGCAGAAACGGCATCCGTCGGATCGAGCGCGGCTGCTTGTAGGGAGCGAGGCGGGTCGCGCAGAACGCGAGCAGCTCGGACGGCTCGACGCTGCCGTCCGCTACGACGGCCGCGACCGGGCGCTCGCCGAGATCCGCGTCGGGCAGTCCGAACACGGCCACCTCGGCGACCAGCGGATGCTCGAGCAGCACCGCCTCGACCTCGCGTGGGTAGACGTTGAACCCGCCCGAGAGCACGACCTCGGTGCGCCGCCCGGCGATGTGCACGCGACCGTCCTCGTCTCGGAACGCGAGATCGCCGGTGTGCATCCACCCGTCGATCAGCGCCTCGGCCGTCTGCGCGGGTCGGTTCAGGTAGCCGGCGAACACGGTGGGGCCGCGGACGTGGAGCTCGCCGACGACGCGCGGGCGCGTCGGGCGCCCCGCGGGGTCGACGATGCGGATCTCGACGCCCTGCAGCGGGAAGCCGACCGCGCCGGGCACGCGCGGGCCATCGTACGGATTCGACAGCACGATGCCCACCTCCGTCATCCCGTAGCGCTCGAGGATCACGTGCCCGTACCGCGCCGCGAACGCCGCGTGGTCGCTGGCGGGCAGCGGCGCCGAGCCCGAGGTGAACAGGCGCATCGAGCCGACATCCGATGGATGGTCGGCCGGGAGCTGGAGAAAGCGGTGGTAGTGCGTCGGCACGCCCATGAACAGCGTGGCGCGGTGCCGGGCGATCGCGTCGAGCACCGCCGCGGCGTCGAACCGGGGCATCCACACGGCGGTCGCGCCCGCCCACAGCGCCCCATGCTGAGCGACGAACAGCCCGTGCACGTGGTAGAGGGGCAGCGCGTGGATCAGCACGTCGTCGCGCTTCCACTGCCATGCGTCGTGCAGTGCGGCGACGGTGGCCTCGAGGTTGGCGTGCGTGATGCACGCGCCCTTCGGTCGCCCGGTGGTGCCCGAGGTGTAGCAGAGCACCGCGAGGTCGCCGCCCTCGGGCGCGCTCTCGACGGGGATCGGCGCGCAGTCGTCGAGGGAGACGGCTGACGACGGGAGCACGGGCGTGCCGACCTCGCCGAGTGCGATCGCCATCGCGTCAGGGACGATCGCGAGCACCGCACCCGAGTCGCCGAGCAGGTAGCGGACCTCCTCGGGCGTGTACCGGTCGTTGAGCGGGAGCGTCACGACACCGACCGAGAGCGCCGCGAGGTGCAGCCCGAGGAAGGTCTCGCCCTTCGGGAGCTGCAGCGCGAGCACGTCGCCGCGCGCGAGCTCGTGGCGGGCGAGCCAACCTCTCGCACGCGCCACCAGCGCGTCCAGATCAGCGTACGTCAGGGTTCGACCCTCGGAGAGGAGGGCGGGGTGTTCGGGGCGCCAGTTCCTGGACACGGCTGCGAAGAACGACATCGGAGGCACTACCAAGGGGCTCGGGGCGGCAGATCCTAACCGAACCGCTCGGCGATGGGCGACGGCGCGCGGAAGCGACGTCGAAGCGACCGATTCAGGCTCGCAACGGTTAGGCTGCGAGTCTCGTGCGCGCGGAGTCTCCCCTGAACGTCGAGCTGCCCCAGCGGTACGCCCTGCATCCCACCGAGCCGGTGCTCGGCGAGGGGGGCATGGGCAAGGTGTACCGGGCGCACGACGTGGAGATGGACGTCCCGGTCGCCCTCAAGGTGGTCCGGCCCGATCTCGCGGCGGACGTCCGGTTCCGCAAGCTGTTCGAGGCCGAGGTGCGGGTCGCGGCGCGGTTCACGCACGAGCACATCGTGCCGCTGCACGATCTCGGGGAGCTGGCGGACGGCACGCCGTTCCTGGGGCTCGCGCTCGCCGACTCGGGCAGCTTCTCGAAGCTGCGCCGCGACGCGACGTGGGACGACCTCCTTCGGCTGACGCTGGAGCTGCTCGACGCGCTCGGACACCTGCACTCGCGCGGCGTGCTCCACCGCGATCTGAAGCCCGAGAACGTGCTCCTGCATCGGGGCAAGGACGCGCTGACGCACGTGTGGCTCGCCGACCTCGGTCTCGCGAAGGCGTCCACCGATCTCGCGCGCCGTAAGGGCCGCATGGAGGGGACGCCGGGCTACATGGCGCCCGAGCAGCGCCTCGGCCTCCCCCGCGAGCTCGGCCCGTGGACCGATCTGTTCTCGGTCGGGGTGATGCTGTGGAAGACCGTCACCGGCAAGCTGCCGTTCGGCAACGATCGAAGCCCGCTGGACGCCGAGCTGCCGCCGCTCGTGCCGCGCGACGGGCTGCGCGTTCCCGAGGGGCTGGAGCTGGTCCTCGCGAACCTGCTCGCGGGCGAGCCCCTGTCCCGGTACGACCTCGTCGCCGACCTCGTCACCGAGCTGCGCGCGCTCGGGGGGCCGACGCTCGGTCACGCCGAGGCGATGCGCGGCGTGCGCGAGGGGTTGAGCGGCGCGCGCACAGGCACGGTCGCGGTCAGCGCGCCGCGTCCGACGCCACCGGCGAGCTCACTCTCGGACGGCTCGGAGAGCGCTTCACAGCCGGCCCCGACGACCGCGACGTGGTTCCCGCGCGACGCCGACGACCCCGAGGACGACGCGCTGCCGAGCGCGCCGCTGTGGAACCGACCCCTTCCGCCCCCGTTGCCGGCGACGCCGCCGCCGGAGTCCGGCAAGGGTGGGTCGGCGCGGGCGAGCCTGCCCCTGTTCGCGCTCCGCGAGCTCCCGTTGATCGCACGGGACGCCCACCGCTCGCTGTTGTGGGAGGAGGCGGTGGGCGTCGCGCGCGCGCGGCGGCCGCGCGTGGTCGTGATCGTCGGCGAGGCGGGTGCTGGGAAGACGCACCTGGTCGAGAGCGTCGTGCGCGCGCTGGAGGAGGGGGGGTGGGCCGAGCCGCTCCTGCTCGAGTGGCAGCGCCCGCCGGGCTCCGACGACGGCTACGCGGGCGCGGCGCGCGGGCTGTTCAAGCCGTGGAACGAGACGCGGCGCACGCTCGAGGCGCGGCTGGCGCGGTGGATCGCGCGCGAGCGCGGGGCGCTCGACGAGGCCGCGCGCGAAGAGGCCTCGCTGCTCGCCCGGTGGTGTGGTCTGCTCGGCGACGGCGAGGAGCCGGTGGCTGCCGGCGTGGGGCTGCGCGGGGTGTACCGTCACCTCGAGGCGCGCGCGTGGCGCGGGCTGTCGGTGCTGGTGCTCGACAACGTGCAAGGCGCGGTCGAGGAGGGCGACGGGCTGTCGATCGCCGAGGCGGTCGCACACGGCGCGGGTGAGGACGGCGAGCGCCCGTTGCTCGTGCTCGCCACGGTGCGCGCCGAGGATCTCGCCGACGACCCGGATCTGGCCGACCGCGTGCGCGCGCTCGAGACGGCGGGCGCGCGACGCGTCGACCTGCCTCGGTTGAACCGCGCGGGCACAGAGGCGCTGCTGCACGAGTCGCTGACGCTCACACCGGCGCTGTCGGATCTGCTGGCGGCGCGCTGCGAGGGCAACCCGCTGTTCGCGCGTCAGCTGCTGCTCGAGTGGGCGAACCGCGGCTGGCTGCGTGACGCGGGCGGCCTTCGCTTCGGGCTCGTCGACGGGGTCGATCCACACACCGCGGTACCGGCCGACGCCGAGGCGCTGTTCCGCGCCCGCGTCGACGCCCTCGCGGAGGCATCTGGGAACGCCGCGGCCTTCCGCGACGCGGTGCACCTGATCGCGCTCGCCGGCCAGTCGGTGCCGCGGCGGGTGTTCGACGCGCTCGCCGGGCCGGAGCTCGAGGCCACGTTGCGGGCGTCGCGGCTGTGGGCCGAGGTCGACGAGCGCCTGCGCTTCGACCACGGCCTGCTGCATCAGGCGCTGCGCGCGGAGGCCGCCGCACGGCCGGACGCGAGGGCGCTGCACGAGCGGCTCGCGCGCGCCTGGCTGGCGATCGCGAAGGGCACCGGCGAGGACCACGCGCTGGAGATCGGCCGCCACGCGCACGCCGCGGGCAGCTGGGCGCTCGCGGTCGAGCACCTCCTCGCCGCGGCGGAGAGCGCGTGGGGCCGCGGCCGCACCCGAGAGCTGGCCGAGGCCGCGGCGCTCGCGGTCGACGCGTGCAACCACGATGCGCGCGTTCGCTGGCGCGCGGGCTGGGCGCGGCTGTGGCTCGGGCGGGTCGCGCAGCTCCAGGGCGACAGCCAGGCGGCCGCCGAGGCTTATTTCCAGGCGCACCAGATCTTCGCGAACACCGAGGACGATCCGGGGCGCGTCCAGGCCTTGTCCGGGATGGGCTGGGCCGCACTGAACGGCGGCGACTTCGCTCGGGCCGACCGCCGCTACAAGGAGGCGCTCTCGCTCGCGCAGGCGCTGGGCGATCCACGCGCCGAGGTCCGCGTGATCCGCGGGCTGGCGCGGCTGGAGCAGCAGAAGCGCAACTTCGAGGGCGCCGAGATCCTGTTCACCCGCGCGATGGCCCGCTCGGCGCGCAGCGACGATCCGCGAGGGGTCGCGGCCGGACTGCTGGGACGCGCGTTCGTGGCGAGCCGAACCGGGCGGCGCGACGAGGCGGTGGAGCTGTTCGGCGAGGCCGAGGAGGCGGCGCGTGAGGCCAACGACCTGTTCGCGCTCGCGCAGGCGCGGTACGGGCTCGGGGTCGCGCGCTGGCAGGGCCGGCAGCTCGCCGAGGCGGGTACGCTGCTGCGCGAGGCGCGCACGCAGGCCGAGGAGCTCGGGGCGACGCACCTGCACCTCCAGTGCGCGTCTGCGCTCGCCGACGTGCTGCGCAGCTCGGGCGAGGCGGATCGCGCCGCACAGATCTACGAGCAGCAGCTAAGGCAGGCCCGTCGCCTCCGATCCCTCGAGGACATGGTGCTCGCGCGGCTCAAGCTCGCGCAGGTGGCGCTGGGGCGGCGTGACCTCGCCGGGATGATCCATCACGCACGTCAGGCGCAGTCGTACCTCGAGCCGGTGCCCGGCCATTGGCTCTGGGCGTCCGTTCGACTGGTGGGCGCCGCGTTCCACGCGATGCGTGGCGACGGGGAGAAGGCCTGGCGCTGGGTGTGGTCGGCGCAGGAGCTGGGCATCGACGACATCGTCGACCCGGACGTCGCGTTCCTGCTCACCGTGATCTGCAACCGCGCGCGGCAAGAGGGCTGGGCCCAGGCGCTCCGGGTGGCGGGTCCACTCGCGATGTCCCAGTGGGAGCGCCTCGGGCGGAGCAAGCAGCGGGACCGGATCGAGCGCACGATGCGCGAGGGGCTCGCCACCCCCACGCCCGGGCCGCGCCGCGAGGGGTAGCGCGGCGCCCAGGCTCGCGGGGCCCGCCCGTGTTTCGCAGGGCGGCCGGCCGGGACGGCTGTCGATCCTACACATCTTGGCTGCGGCCCGAGATC
>CAYQSE010000152.1:0-13694 GCA_964419905.1 uncultured Enterobacteriaceae bacterium | reverse complement strand
CGATCTGGTTTCTGCCTCCCCCAGGTCCCAGCCCCCAGACCCTCCGGCCGCGGGCCCGAGCCGTGGGCCGGGCGTCCCGCCCGGCCGCCCCTTCACGAGCCGCGCGCCTTCAGAAGCTGGACATCGGCTCGTCGAGGAACGCGATCTCGGCGGGCGTGGACGCGCGCGAGAGGACCGCGTTGCGGTGCGGGAACCGGCCGAACCGCTCGACGATCTCGGCGTGGCGCTGCGCGAACACGAGGTTGTTCTGGTAGCTGGCGGCGACGTCGTCGGGCGCCTCGGCGGCGAGCGCCTCGAAGCGCGCCACGCACGCGCGCTGCACCTCGGCGTCCTCGGCGTGCATCATCGGCATGTACAGGAAGACCCGGTACGCGAGCGGCAGGTCGCGGTCGAGACCGAGCGCCTGCGCGCGCAGGCTCGCGGCGAGGGCCTGCAGGTCGAAGCCGAACGCGCGCGGGGTGCCGCGGTAGAGGTTGCGCGGGAACTGGTCGAGCAGGATCACGAACGCGAGGCACGGCGCCGGGACATCGCGCCATGTATCGAGCGCACCGGTGGCCGCGGCGTGCACCGCACCCTCGAACCGCGCGCGGATCGCGGCGTCGAACGCGTCGTTCTTGGCGAACCATCGCGGGGCGTTCGCGAGCAGGGCGGCTTCGGTGTTGCCGTCGCCGTACCAGAAACGGAGGATGTCATCGGGGTCGTGCATCCCGTGGCGATATCCGTCACGCGTCGGGCCGTCGACTTCGGGAGGGCTGATGCCGGGAACCACCGGCGCATGGCTGGTCGTCGCGACCGAGGCCCGACGCCTCGCGCGGCGCCCGTCGACCTGGGCCCTCCGCTTGGGCTGGGGCGCGTTGGTGTTCGCGCTGGTGGTCGCGCTG
The DNA here is from genome assembly GCA_964419905.1 of uncultured Enterobacteriaceae bacterium. Taxonomy (GTDB): domain Bacteria; phylum Myxococcota_A; class UBA796; order UBA796; genus JAFDJI01. Next base: position 12,813 of record CAYQSE010000152.1, on the reverse strand, counting down.
TGGGCCGCGGCGCTAAGCGACGTGCGGCTGGACGGGCCGCGCCTGGGGCACGACCTGTTCGCGGTCTACCGCGAGGCGGTGCTGCTGCTCGCGGTGGGCGTGGCGCCCGCGCTCGTCGCGCTGGGCGCCGTCGAGGATCGCCGGGATCCGGCGCTGCCGCTGCTCGCGCTGGCCGGCGTCGGTGAGCGACGCGCCGTGGTCGCCCGCGCGCTGGCGCGCCTGGGTGCGCTCGGGCTGGTCGTGCTGGGCGGGCTCCCGGTCGCGGCGCTGATCGCGTCGATGGGCGGCGTGGCGCCGTGGACCGTGGTGAACACGACGGCGAACAGCATCGGGCTGATGGTCGCGCTGGGTCTCGTCGCGGCCGCGCTCGCGTCGAGCACGGGTCGCGCGTTCGCCGCCGTGTTCGCGGCGCTCGCGTGGGGCTGGCTCGCGTTCTTCGTGCTGCCGAGCCTGCTCGAGTACGCGCTGTACTCCGAGGTCTTCCTGCACTGGCGGGGTCGGGGGCTCGTGGGCCGATGGCTCGCGCGCGGCTGGGCGTTCGGCTTCGATCTCCGGCCCGGCGCCGAGCTGCTGAGCCCGGTGGCGGCGACCCGCGCCGAAGCGCCTGGCGGGCTGCTGCCGCTGGTCGCTGTGGGCTGTACGCTGTGGGTCGTCGGGCTCGGCGCCCTGCCCACCCGGCTGGGTGTCGGGCTGCGCCTGGGCGCGCTCCCGGCAGGCGTCGCGCTGTGGGCCTGGGGGCTGCGCCTCCCGGAGGTCGAGGCCCGCGCGGTGTTGTGGGTGGGCGCGCTGGCGCTGCTGATCGGGGGCACCGCGGCATTCCTCGACGGTGCGCAGCGGGTGCTCGGGCGCGGCTGGCGGCCGGCCGACCGCGCGCCGCGGACGGTGCGTCCCGATCCGGTGGTGTGGCGCGAGGTCGCGACGCGCGGCGGGCTCGGCGTGCGACCGTGGACGTGGTGGGCGGTCGCGCTCGCGAGCGGGCTGCTGCTCGCGGGGTGGTGGGCCGCCCCTGCGAGTCCCGCGCGCGCCCCGACGCTGGGCTTCGCCGCTGCGCTGTGGACCACGGCGATCCTCGGCGTCGCGGTCGCGGCGACGGCGGGCGTGTCCGCCGAGCGCGCCGCGGGGACCTGGCCGCTGCTCGTCGTCTCGCGTCTCGGCGCACCCCGGCTGGTCGCGGCGAAGCTCGCGGCGAGCGCGGTCTATACGCTGCCGGTGCTCCTGCTCGCGGCGGCTGCGCGGGGGCCCGCGTGGATCGCGTGGAGCGCTGCGCTGTGGCTCGCGCTCGCGCTCGCGTGTCTGCTGGGCGCGCTGGCGCTGCCCACGCCGCGTATGGCGTGGGCGTTCGCGCTCGGGTCCGCGCTCGCGCTGCTCACCGGGTGGGGGGCTGGCTACACGGGTCCGAGCGCGGGCACGCTCGTCGTCGCGATCCTCGCCCTCGGCGGCCTCACCCTACGCAGGGCCGCGCGCGCTGCGCCGTGAGGCTCACCACCACGCGACCTCGATCCGCCCGTCCACCGGGTCGATGCGGCCGACGAGATCGCTCGCGGACGCCGCGACCATCACGAACGGCGCGTCGCGCACCTCGGACCACGCCTCGCCCTGCGTCTCGACCCGGTCGTGGTGGAAGAACACCGGATCGGAGGGGAGGTCCAGCTCGACGTCGCGCAGGCGGTCCTGGTCGTTGTAGCCCTGGGCCTCGACCATCCCGGGCGAGACCGAGAACGAGACCCGCCACCCCTCCTGACTGGGCTGCGTGCCGCCGCGCAGGGTGAGGCTGAACGCGCCCTCGTCGGAGACGTAGCGCTGGTCCTCGTAGACGAGCGCCTGCTGCACACCGGACCGGCTGCCCTCGACCTCCCACGCCTGCAGGTCGCGCTTGTAGGTGAGGCTCCACGTCTCGCGGCGCGCGACGCCCGCACAGCGGTTGACGAGCACGCTCCGATCGTTCGCTCCGTTGCGCTCGAGGAACGCGGCGCCTTGCGAACCGGCGAAGTTCGTCGTGTAGTCGACCACGCCGGTGACCGAGGCGTTCGTGTCGGTGCGCGGTCCGAGCGGATCCTGCACGAGGCAGTGGGTGTGCTCGCCGAGGAACACGAGGCGGCCGGTGAACAGGCTGACAGCGACCGAGCGGCCCCAGATGCGCGTGCCTTCGTCGTCGGTCTCGAGCCATTGGTAGGCGAGCGGGAGGGTCTCGAGGCCGCGCACCGGCGTGTCGAAGTAGAGCCCATCGACGCCCGGCGTAAGCGGGTTGTAGTCGCGCAGCGCGCCCGCCCGGAGGTCGTAGAGCCACACCGAGCGGCCCTCGACCGGAGCCACCCACAAGACGTCCTCGCGCTCGCCGAGCATCGGCGCGACGTCGAACACCGGCCACGGGAGCGTGTGCTCGATGAGCTCGACGAACGCGCCCGCGTCGAGCACCACCTCGTAGGCGGCGGGCCGGCGCACGTCGGAGACGAACAGACGGGTGCTGTCTTCCGACCACGCCATCCGACCCGGGATCGCGTCGAGGGGGAGGGGGACGTCCTCCTTGGACGCCCCGGCGGCGGGATCGACGAGGCGGAGCGCGCCGGTGTCGGACTCGGTGTCCTGCACCGCGACCGCGAGCACGGACTGGTCCGGCGCCATCGCGAGGCGGGTGGGGGTGCCGCCGAGGTCGATCTCGGCGATGCCGCTGTCGGTGCTGAACTCGATGCGGTCGCCAGCACTCGCGGTGCCCTCGACGCGGAGCTCGATCACGCGACGATCGCCCTCGAACGTCTCGCCCATGCGCGGCCGCTTCTCTTGCGGGCCAGAGCGCGAGCCGACCACGCGCCAGGTCTCGCCGTCGTAGGTCAGCGTCCAGTCTTCGGTGGACGTGTACCCGAGGCGCACGACGAGGCCCTCGACGCGCGCGCTGTCCCCGCTGCTGTCGGCGTCGACGAACAGCGGCTCGGTGGCGGTGGGCTCGTGGCGGATCGGGGCGCCGCGGTCGTCGGCGCCGACCACGTGGGGGATGCGCAGCAGGTGGCCGTACGCCCGGTCGGTGGCGAATACGTCGACCACGACCTGATCGGGCGCGTACACCGCGAGCCCCGACAGGATCCGGGCGCGTCCGGCAGAGAGCGGTGCTGAGCGCACGAACGACGCGGTGGGCTGGTCGGAGAGGAACGTGCCCTGGCGCAGGTCGAGCATGGCGATCTGCCCGCCGTGCAAGCTGGCGACGTACCCGACCGGATCGATGAACGGGCCGCCGGTCTGCGGCTGGAGCACCGCGCCCGCGTCCGGGACGTCGAACGTGCCCTCCCACGGCGGCGGCTTGGTGCACGCCGCCAGGGTGACGGCCAGCGACAGGGCGAGTCGGGCGCGGCTCATCGGTTCTTGATCCAGGAGACCACCTGCAGGTAGTCGGGGCTGGTCGGGTCGAGGTCGATCAGCGCGAGCGTGGAGCTGACGATCTGGTCGTCGACATCGCCGAGGTAGTTCGCGACCACCGCATAACGACCATCGGGCGAGATCCGGATGACGTGCGGATTCTCGCCGACGTAGGGGATGCGGCGGATCTCTTCGCCGTAGGCGCCGAGGCGGAGGTCGAACGCGATCAGGCTGTTGTCGCGGAAGTGCGCCATGAGCAGCGTGTGACCGTCGGGCGCGAGGGCGAGCCCTGCGCCGCTGATCCGGGCCTGGGTCTGGATACCGGCGTCCTCGGACTGCATGGGGCGGTTCGGCGCGAAGCCGGGCACGCGCAGCACCGGCAGCGTGGCGACCACGCCGTCGCGGATGACGTCCTTGCGATCGTTGTCGACGAGCCGGCTCAGGTCGAACACGACGAGCTGATCGGGCAGGTGGCCGGTCGCGTACAGCAGATCGGTGCCAGGGATCGGGATCGCGTCGCGGAACCCCGAGCCGTAGACGGTCTGGCCGAGCTCGAGGATCGCCTCGATGTCGAGGAAGTTCGAGTCGACGAAGCCGTCGCGCGTGTCGTCGCGGACGTCGATGACGTAGAGGTAGTTCGCGGGGCGGATCGTGCTCTTCGCGGCGACGTAGAGGAACCCGCGCTCCTTGTCGAGGTGCAGCGCCGAGGTGCCCAGCCCCGACACGTAGTAGCCGTCGAGCGACTGCTCGAGCTCGATCACGCCGCCCGCAGGATCGCCGCGGCGGGTCGTGAACGACAGCGTGTCGCCGAGCGTCGGGAAGCGCTGTGCTGGGAACAGCCGCGACAGCGAGCCGACGGCGCGCCCCACGCGCCAGCGCGACCCGTCGAACCCGCCGTAGAGGGCCTGGACGTCGCCCTCGGCGGACGCCTCGGGGTCGAGGAGCAGCGGCGAGCGCACGCCGGCACCCGAAAACGTGCGCGCGATGCCGAACAGCTTCGACTGGAACTCGCCGGTCACCGGGTCGATGTCGCGCTTCCAGGCGGTCTCGCCCGCGCCGCGCGTCGCGCGCCCGATCGCCCACATCCGTCCGTCGAAGCCGGCGTACCACAGGGTGGTGGTCTCGCCGATCACGACGACGTGCGGGTCGGCGACGCCGTTGCCGTCGAACTCGCCGAGCGCGCCGAGGCCGAGCTGCCACGGGGTGGTCTGGCCGGGATCGGCGACGAAGGTGACGCCGTCGGTGCTGGTCAGTGCGCCGATTCGGTCGCTCTCGCCGTCGGAGCCGGTGTACCAGAGTCGGAAGCCGCCCCCCGCGAGGGGCTCGAGCGTGTGGGGCCAGCGCGCGGCGGCCTCCCACTCCCCGTGCTCGGGCGCGGTGATCGTCGTCGCGGTCCACGTCAGGCCGTCGGTGGAGGTGGCGCGACGCAGGCGTCCGACACCGTCGCTCTCGATCGCGGCGTAGTACATCGTGGCGCCGCTCTCGTCGGCGACCACGACCGGGCCGCGGGCTCCCGCCGCGTTGCCGCCTTCACCGGGCGGGATCAGGTCGGCCGACGCCTGCACCCACTCGCCGTCGACCTGTTCGAGCGCTGCGAGGCCGCGCCGCGAGCTGCCGTCGATGGTGCTCACGTAGAGCAGGTCGCGGCCGCCGACGCGGGCGGCGCTGACCGGGAGGATGCCGTTGAACGTGGAGGTAGCGGTCGGGTCCTCGTCGTAGGCGAGCACCGACGGCGAGATCGCGTAGCCGCTGGATGGGCGGAACGAGAAGCCGAGCCCGCCGAGCACGTACTCGGCCGACGACACCGCGAGCGAGCTCTGCAGCCCGCGCGCGTCGCCCTCGACGCGCCACGCGCCGGTGCTGTCGGAGAGCACCGCGGGACGCGGCGGCTGCAGGGGATCGTAGGGGCCGTCGACGCTGAGCACGTCCTGTACGTCGTGCCAGCGCACGCCGTCGTAGGACCACGCGTGCGCGATGGCCCAGCGCTCGCCGTCGCCGCGCGCGAACCACATCTGGTAGCGGCCGTTGGTGTAGACGACCGCGGGCGACGCGACGTCGCCGTCGACGGCGAGCACCTCGGTGGGCTGCGACCAGTTGATCGTGTCGCCGCTCTCGGAGAGCCCGAGGCTCCACCGCTCGCCGTTCCACAGGCTCAGCCACATGCGGTAGCGCTGTGCGAGCACGTCGTTGCGGACGAACGGGTCCTCGTAGCTGACCCAGTCGCCCGAGGGCGAGAGGATCGGCTCGGCGAAGCGCGTCGCGGCGCCAGAGCCGTCGGCGACGGCGAGGGCGATCGACGCGGGCTCGCCCTCGGCCTCCCGCGCGTCGTGGAAGAACAGCACGACGCCGTTCGCGCGGAGGACAGCGGGCGCGTCGAGCCACGCGTCCCACGCGCCCGAGCCGCCGCCGCGCAGGATGACGCTCGCCGCGGACCAGTCCCAGAAGCTCGCCGCCACCGCGGGGATCGCCCACAGTACGCCGTCGTCGGAGAACAGCATCTGCGGGACGGCGAAGTCGGGGCTGTAGAACGCGTCGTGCACCAGGTCGACCGAGACGGACTCGGACGGATCGAGGTCGAGCGCGAACGCGGGGACGTAGTCGCCGCCGCCGTAGTTGTAGCGCTGCAGGCCGCCCTGGTCGGGCACCCACAGGCGCTGGCTGCCCTCGACCCACGAGAGCTGCCACCGATCGTCGGGCACGCGGGTCGCGTCGAGCAGCGTGAGGCTGAGCTCGGCGGTCGAGCCCGACGCATCGGCGTCGACGAACACGCCCGGCGAGAGCTCGACCTGCGGCGCGACGTCGATCTCGCGGATCGGCGCGCCAGAGGTGTCGAGCACCGAGATCGAGTGGTCGGTGATGTTGCCGACGTAGGCGCGCTGGAACTCCGGGTGGACCTCCATCGGCATCGGGTCGTCGCGCAGCGTGAGGCGGTCGCCGAGCGCCCACGGGCGCGGATCGGTCGGATCGCTGACATCGACGACGTGCAGCGTGTCGTGCTCGCTGCGGGTGCGGGCGTCGTCGGAGAGCCTGCCCGCGACCATCACCACCTGCTTCCCCGGGTCGGCGACGTAGCCGAGACCGCCGACGTACGCGTCGAGGTCGATCGCGTAGGCGTCGACCTCGTGGAGGTAGTTGACCTCGCGGGTGGGATCGATGGACGCCCAGTCGATCAGCAGCAGGCTGCCGGTCGCGAAGTTGCTCTGGGGGTTCGCGTTGGTGACCGCGAGCCAGTCCTTGCCGTCTTGCGCGAAGAAGCGGAGGTCGGCGGGACCGGAGAGGCAGGTGCCGATGCCGACCTGACCGAAGGTGTGCACGCCCGCCGGCGGTGCGGCGCACGCACCGAGGTCCGGGCCGAGCCCGCGGGGCTGCACGCAGGCCCAGGAGAGCAACGGCAGGAGAGGAAGAAGCAGGCGCAAGGCAAACCCGTGGCGAGCGGGGGGGATATCCGATCGGCCGGGCGCACGCACCGTCGGCTCGGAACGCGCGTGCTCAGGCGCCTCGCTCGGCCACGACGTCCGCCAGCGCGGCGATCTCGCGCCAGGCGTCGAGGTGGGGGCCGGGCACGCCCTCCGACTCGACCGCCACCACGCGCGCGAGCACGCGGCGCAGTCCGCCCAGGTCGCGCTGGCGTCCGCACAGCGCGAGCGCCTCGTCCCACGCGACGAGCGCGCCGGGTCGATCGCCGTCGAGGGCTGCGATGTCGCCGCGCAGCCGAGCGCACAGGGTCAGCCCGTGCAGCCCGCCGACGACGCGCCACTCGGCCCGCGCCCGCGCTTCCCAGGTGCTGGCGCCGGACCGATCGCCGCGCCGCAGGGCCAGCTCGGCGCGACGAAAGGCGGTCGCGGCCTCGTCGCGCGGATCCCGCGCGCGCGCCGCGGCCCGCTCGAGCAGCGTGCTCGCGGTGTCGAGCTGGCCGCGCGCGAGCGCCAACGCCGCCCGACCCAGCCACACGCCGACCAGCGCCGCGTCCTCGGGCGCGCTGCGCGCGAACATCGTCTCGGCCTCGTCGTAGAGGCCCTCGGCGCTGACCAGCTCGCCCGACGCGGCGGCGAGGTCGCCCTCGATGCGCATGCAGTCCGCGAGCGCGATGGGCTCCCTGGCGACGCCGAGGGCCTCGCGCGACAGCTGGAGCCACATCCGCGCCTCTCCGAAGCGCCCGCGCGCCGCCTCGCGGTCTGCACAACTCCGGGCGAGCGCGGCGCACACGACCTCGAGCGCGCCGTCGCGCAGGTCGGAGCCCGCGGTGTGCCAGGCGTGACGCGCCTCGACGTCCGCGCCCTGGGCCCACAGCGCGTCGCCCTCGAGCCAGCGCAGCAGCCCGCGCGCACCCGCGGGCAGCGGCCTGAGCAGGCCGTTGCGCGCGATGTTCAGCGCCTCGCTGGCCTGGTAGGCGCGCAGCGACAGGCGTGCCGCACCGGCTGCGGCCAGCGCGCGAAGCTCGGGATCGGCGACGCGTCGGGCGGCGGCGCGCAGCAGCGGGAGGTCCTCCGCGGCGTGCCCGATGTCGAGGTCGAGGGCCAGGCGATGCAGCGCGTCGAGCCGGTCGCGCAATGCGGCCGCGAGCGCGGTCGGGCTCGCGATGGGGTGCGCGCCCAGCGCCTCGCGCACCGCGCGTCGGATCACGACGCGCTGCCGGAGCGCCAGGCGACACGCGGACGGTACGGAGTCCGGATCTGCGGGCAGCCCCATCGGGAGCGCTGCGTACACCTCGAGCTCGGGAGGCAGCTCGTCGAGCGAGATCGGGGGCGTGACGCCTTGTAGGGCCGGCACCTCGATCGCGGCGCCGATCACCGGCTCCCGACCCGTCGCTACCCACACCACGCGCCCGCCGAGCGCCTGGAGCTCGCGAACCGGCCCGGGCGAGAGGTCGGCGTCGTCGAGCAGGATCGCGGTCGGCGGCTCTTGCGCGAGCGAGCGCTCGAGCGAGGCGAGGTCGCCCGGCAGGGCGGCGTTCAGGCGCAGACCGAGCACGAGCGCCGCGTCGCCGAGCGTGGCGCCGCTGAAGCCGCGCCAGGCGGCGACGCGGCCCACCGCGCCTTCTGCGACGAGCTGGGAGATCACCGCAGACGCGACCGCGGTGGCGCCGACGCCCGCTGCGCCGACCAGCGTGACCGGGCCATCGCCGAGCGCGGCGCGGACGCGCACGACCAGGTCGTCGCGACCGATCAGCGGATCGGGGGGCGCGCACCACGAGGGGAGGGCGGGGCCGCCCGGCGGCGTGTTGTTCAGCATCGCCTCGGATGATAGTCGCAAGGCCGCCTGAGCGGAGGAGGTGCGCGCGTGGACATCGCAGCCATCGGCGTGGTCGGTGCAGGACAGATGGGCAATGGGATCGCGCACGTCGCGGCGCTCGCCGGCTACGCGGTGACGGTGCAGGACGTGTCCGCGGCGCAGCTCGAGCTGGCGCGCGCGACGATCGAGAAGAACCTCGGGCGACAGGTCGGCAAGGGGCAGGTGTCGGAGGCCGACGCGAAGGCGGCGCTGGAGCGGCTTTCGTTCGCCGGGGAGGTCGCCGCCCTGGGGGGCGCCGACCTGATCATCGAGGCGGCGACCGAGCGGGTCGACCTGAAGTTCAAGATCTTCGAGGGGCTCGCGCAGGCGGCCCGTCCGGGCGCGCTGCTCGCGTCGAACACGTCGTCGATCTCGATCACCGCGATCGCTGCGCACACCGACCGCCCCGATCGGGTGATCGGCATGCACTTCATGAACCCCGTGCCGCTGATGAAGCTCGTCGAGATCATCCGCGGGCTCGCGACCACCGACGAGACCTACGAGACGGTGCGCGACGTCGCGGTGCGCATGGGCAAGACGACGGTGCTGGGGCGCGACATGCCCGGCTTCATCGTGAACCGCGTGCTGATGCCCTACATCAACGAGGCGGTGTACGCGCTCTACGAGGGCATCGCGAGCGTCGAGGACATCGACGTGGCGATGAAGCTCGGCACGAACGTCCCGATGGGCCCGCTCACGCTGGCCGACTTCATCGGGCTCGACACCTGTCTGGCCATCCTCGAGGTGCTGCGCGACGGCAACGGCGGCGACTCGAAGTACCGGCCGTGCCCGCTGCTGCGCAAGTACGTCGAGGCGGGCTGGCTCGGGCGCAAGTCCGGGCGCGGGTTCTACGACTATTCGGCGAAGGGGTGAGGCGATGAGCACGAACGAGGTGGTGCGCTGCGAGCGCCGTGGGGCGGTGGCCCTGCTCACGATCGATCGACCCGACGCGCTGAACGCGCTGAACGCCGACGTGCTGTCGCAGCTCGCGGGGCACCTCGCGGTGCTGGCGGCGGACGACGCGCTGCGGGCGGTGGTGCTCACGGGCGCCGGGCGCGCGTTCGTCGCGGGCGCCGACATCAAGGCGATGCAGGGGCTGGGTGCGCTCGAGGCCGAGGCGTTCGCCGCCGCGGGGCATCGCGTCGGCGATCTGATCGCGGCGCTGCCCGTGCCGGTGATCGCTGCGGTGAACGGCTTCGCGCTCGGCGGTGGGTGCGAGCTCGCGATGGCCTGCGACGTGCTGCTCGCCGGGCCGCACGCGAAGTTCGGGCAGCCCGAGGTGAAGCTCGGCGTGATCCCGGGGTTCGGCGGCACCCAGCGCCTCACGCGCCGGGTGGGCGTCGGCCGCGCGATCGAGCTGTGCACCACGGCCCGGATCCTCGGGGTCGACGAGGCGCTGGCGATCGGACTGGTCGATCGAAAGGTCGATGGCGACGTGGTCGAGGAGGCGCTGAACACCGCCGCGCTGATCGCCGCGAACGGTCCGGTCGCGGTGCGGCTGGTCAAGCGCGCGATCCTCGAGAACGCCGACGCCGATCTGCACGTGGCCCTCGCGGCCGAGAAGTCGCTGTTCGGGCTGTGCTTCGCGACGGCCGACCAGAAGGAGGGCATGGCCGCGTTCGTCGGCAAGCGCCCGGCGGCGTTCACCGGCCGCTGATCCGAGCGGTCGGCTCCCGGCCCGTGACGTCGTGTTAGCCAAGCCTCCTTCCCGGAGGAGCGCCATGTTCCAGCTGACCGACGAGCAGACCGCGATCCGCGACCTCGCGCGCGACTTCGCGCGGGGCGAGATCCTGCCCGGCGCCGCCGAGCGCGATCGCACCCACGCCTTCCCCGCCGAGATCGTCGCCCAGCTCGGCGAGATGGGCTTCCTCGGCATGTTCGTGCCCGAGGCGTACGGCGGCACGGGCCTCGACATCTTCAGCTACGTGCTGGCCCTCGAGGAGATCTGCTACGCGGACGCCGGTGTCGGTGTGGTGATGAGCGTGCAGAACAGCCTCGTACAGTGGCCGATCCTCGCGTTCGGCAGCGAGGCGCAGAAGCAGCGCTACCTCCCCGACCTCGCGAGCGGCGCGAAGATCGGCTGTTACGCGCTGACCGAGCCCGAGGCGGGCAGCGACGCGGGCTCGCAGCGCACCCGCGCGACGCGCGACGGCGACGACTACGTGCTCACCGGCAGCAAGATGTGGATCACGAACGGTCCGCAGGCCGACACGATCGTCACCTACGCGAACCTCGCCCCCGAGGAGCGCCACCGCGGCGTGTGCGCGTTCATCGTCGAGCGGGACTGGGACGGCTACGCGGTCGGCAAGGTCGAAGAGAAGATGGGCATCCGCTGCTCGTCTACCTCGCAGCTCCTGTTCGACGGGCTGCGGGTGCCGGCGGCCAACCTCCTCCACGAGGAGCGGCAGGGCTTCAAGGTGGCGATGGCGACGCTCGACGGCGGGCGCATCGGCATCGCCGCGCAGGCGCTCGGCATCGCGCAGCGCTGCCTCGATCTCTCGGTGCAGTACGCGAACGAGCGCTCCACGTTCGGGCGCACGATCGCGAACCACCAGGCCATCCAGTGGAAGATCGCCGACATGCGCACCCGCCTCGAGGCGGCGCGCCTGCTCACCTGGCGGGCGGCGGTGATGAAGGACCGCGGCGAGCGCGGCTCGGCCGAGGCGTCGATGGCGAAGCTCTACGCGAGCGAGGTCGCGAACTTCTGCGCCTACGAGGCCGTGCAGATCCACGGCGGGTATGGCTACAGCCAGGAGTACGAGGTGGAGCGCCTGTACCGCGACGCGCGCATCACCACGCTCTACGAGGGCACCTCCGAGATCCAGCGCCTGGTCATCGCGAAGGACACCCTCGGATGAGCGAGGGGCGCATCCGGGTGCTGGTGGCCAAGCCGGGCCTCGACGGGCACGACCGTGGGGCCAAGGTCGTCGCGCGCGGTCTGCGCGACGCGGGCATGGAGGTGATCTACTCGGGCCTGCACCGCACGCCCGCGCAGATCGTCCGCACCGCGCTCGAGGAGGACGTGCAGGTGATCGGGCTCTCGGTGCTCTCGGGCGCCCACAACCGACTGCTGCCCGAGGTGGTGCGCCTGCTGCGCGCCGAGGGCCTCGGTGACGTGCTGGTGATCGCGGGCGGCATCATCCCCGACGAGGACGCCCTCGCGCTGAAGGCGGAGGGCATCGCCGAGGTGTTCCCACCGGGCACTGCGATCGACGCGATCGCGAAGTTCATCGAGGCACACGTCGTGCGCCCCGAATGAGGGTTGTCCACAGGTTGTCCATAGTGAGGATTCTCGGCGAAGAAGCCGAGAAATCTTCGTGACGGCCGCGCGTTCCTCGATCGATCTCGGACAGACCGTTCGGGTCGCGTGGATTCTTCCACAGTCCTGTTGACGGCATCCACCTGACCCCCTACGTTCGACCGGGCCCGGCTGCCCCGTCGCCGAGCGGCAACGCGGGTGCGCAACACCGATGTGCAGAAGCCAGTGATCGCCAAGCCAGCCCTCATCACGGGAACCAGCTCCGAGTACCTCGGTAAGCGTGCGCTCCCACGCATCTTGTCGGAGCGCGCGAACGTCGTGCTGTTCGGGCCCGAGGGTTCGGGCAAGACCTCGGTGGCCCGGCGCCTCGCGGGCGAGCGGCATCTCTACCTCGATACCCGGCAGACCCACGACGCGCTCGTCGCCTACGTGGCACGCAAGCAGTGGTCCGATGCGCTGATCGAGGCGCGCGCGGTGGTGTTCGACGGTCCGGTGTGGCTGCGTACGCGGCCGGCGGCGGTCGCGGCCCTGTGCGCGCTGATGCGGCAGCGGCAGCAGGCCGGGCGCATCACCTTGATGTGCCAGAACGACGCCGACGGGTCGCTCGACGAGCTGATCGCGGCGATGGAGCCGGGCTCGCTCGTGGTGATCGGCCTGCGCTTCCCGAAGGGCGCGCGCGGGCGCATGCGGTTCGCGCGGCGGGTCTGCGACGAGCTCGGCCTGCCCCGGATGGCCGCGCGCGGCACCGACCAGATCGAGCCGTGGGGCTACGACGAGGTCAAGGCGTTCCTGCGCGAGTGGCAGCCCGAGTAGGGTCGAGGCTGCGGGAGAGCGGGGCGGCGGCCGGCCGGGACGGCCGGCCCACGGGGACCCGAGGGAGGCAGGGCGCCCGCGGAGGGCGGGCGGCGGCCGGCCGGGACGGCCGGCCCACGACC
>CAYQSE010000151.1:0-13935 GCA_964419905.1 uncultured Enterobacteriaceae bacterium | reverse complement strand
TGCGCCTCGTCGTGTCCATCGCCAAGAAGTACACGAACCGCGGCCTGCAGTTCCTCGACCTGATCCAGGAAGGCAACATCGGGCTGATGAAGGCGGTCGAGAAGTTCGAGTACCGCCGCGGCTACAAGTTCTCGACCTACGCCACCTGGTGGATCCGGCAGGCCATCACCCGAGCCATCGCGGATCAGGCCCGCACCATCCGCATCCCGGTGCACATGATCGAGACGATCAACAAGCTGATCCGCACCCAGCGCCACCTCGAGCAGGACCTCGGCCGCCCCGCGCTGCCCGAGGAGATCGCCGACAAGATGGAGCTCCCGGTCGACAAGGTCCACAAGATCCTGAAGATCGCGAAGGAGCCGATCAGCCTCGAGACCCCGATCGGCGAAGAGGAGGACAGCCACCTCGGCGACTTCCTCGAAGACAAGCAGACCGCGTCGCCCGCCGAGAACATGGTCAACCAGTCGCTCTCCGAGACCACACGCAAGGTGCTCGCGACGCTGACCCCGCGCGAAGAGCGCGTGCTGCGCCTGCGCTTCGGCATCGGCCAGACCCAGGACCACACCCTCGAGGAGGTGGGCCAGGACTTCGAGGTCACCCGCGAGCGCATCCGTCAGATCGAGGCGAAGGCGCTGCGCAAGCTGCGGCACCCGTCGCGGAGCAAGCGCCTCAAGGCGTTCCTCGAGACCTGATCGCCACGCGATGTGGATCCTGCTCGCAGCACTCGGGCTCGGGTGCGGCGCGCCGGACGTGCCCACACCGGGGCCCGGGGCCGAGCCCTACCCGCCCGAGGTGGCTGCGGCGCTGAGCGACGCGCTCCCTGACGGCGCGCGCCCGCCGTTCACCAACCGGCTGCTGCTCGAGGCGAGCCCCTACCTGCGCCAGCACGCGCACGATCCGGTCGACTGGCGCCCGTGGGGTGACGAGGCGTTCGAGGAGGCCGCGCGGCTCGGGCGCCCGGTGCTGCTGTCGATCGGCTACGCGACCTGCCACTGGTGCCACGTGATGGCCGACGAGTCGTTCCGCGACCCCGAGATCGCAGAGACGCTGAACACGCTCTACGTGCCGATCAAGGTCGATCGCGAGGAGCGCCCCGACCTCGACGCGATCTACATGGCGGCCGCGCAGGCGCTCGGCGTACGCGGCGGCTGGCCGCTGACCGTGTGGCTCACCCCCGAGCGGCAGCCGTTCTATGCTGGCACCTACTTCCCGGCGCGCGACGGCGACCGGGGGCGTCCGATCGGCTTCCTCACCGTGCTGCGCCAGGCGCGCGCGGCGCTCGACGCCGATCCGGCCCGGGTCGCCGAGGATGCGGCCCGACTCGCCGCCCACCTGCGCGCCGATCTCGACCGGGACCTCGCGGGCGACTTCCCTGGAGCGGCGACGCTGGACGGGGTGCGCGCCCGGCTCACGGCGCGCTACGACCCGATCTGGGGCGGCGCGCTGGGGGCCACGAAGTTCCCGAGTGGGCTGCCGCTGCGGTTCCTGTTGCGAGAGCACCTGCGCACGAGCGATCCGGCGCCCCTCGCGATGGCCGAGCACACGCTGACCCACATGGCGCGCGGCGCGCTGCGCGACCCGCTGGGCGGCGGGTTCCACCGCTACACCATCGACCGCCGCTGGCGGGTCCCACACTTCGAGAAGATGCTCTACGACAACGCGCTGCTCGCGATGGCCTACCTCGAGGCGTGGCGCGTGACCGGAGCCGCCGCGCACGCGACGATCGCGCGCGAGACGCTCGACGCGCTGCTCAGCGAGTTTCAGCTCCCCGACGGCGGCTTCGCGTCCGCGATCGACGCGGATGGTCGCGACCCGCGCACCGGCGCGCGCGTCGAGGGCGCGTACTACACCTGGACGCCCGAAGCGCTGCGGGAGGCGCTCGGCGACGACGCGCCGCTCGCGATGGCGTGGTTCGACGTGCGCGCCACGGGCGACGTCGACGGTCGCTCCGCGTTGCGCACGCCGCTGTCCGTGGTCGAGGCGGCAGCCGCGCTGGACGAGCCCGAGGAGGCGCTGGCCGCGCGGCTCGACGACCTGTCGACGCGGCTGCGCGCGGCGCGCGCGACCCGGCCCACCCCGCTACGCGACGACAAGGTGCTGACGGCGTGGAACGGCCTCGCGATCGGCGCGCTGGCCCGCGGCGCGCTCGCGCTCGACGCGCCGGCGTATGCGGAGGCCGCGGCGCGGGCGGCGACGTTCGTGCTCGCGCACCTGCGGGTCGATGGGCGCCTGCACCGGCGCCACGCGGGCGGGCGCGCCGCGCATCCGGCGATGCTCGAGGACCACGCGTTCCTCGCCGCCGGGCTGGCGGATCTGTTCGAGGCGACCGGCGACACCCGGTGGATCGAGGCGGCGATCGCCCTCGACGCCGAGATCGAGCGCCACTTCGCCGACGGCGCGGGGGGGTGGTTCCGCACGCCCGCCGACGGCGAGCACCTCCTCGCGCGGGAGCGCCCCGACCACGACGGACCCGAGCCGACCGGCTCCAGCGTGCACGCGCTGACGCTGTACCGCCTGGGCGCGCTCACCGGCGACGACGCGTGGCGAGCCCGCGGGGACCGCGCGCTGCGCGCGCACGGCGACGCGCTGGCCCGGGGCGTGCTGACCGAGATGTTGATCGCGGTGGACTGGCGCCTGGACCGCCCGAAGGAGATCGTGATCGTCACCCCGCGAGAGCGCGCCGAAGCGGCCCCGCTGCTGCGTGTCGTCGCGCGACACGGCCCGCGCAACCGCGTCATCGTCGTCGTGCCCGAGCACGCGGTCGCGGGCGTCGGTGTGCGCGTCGCGCCGGTCCGCGACAAGGTCGCGCGCGACGGCAAGCCCACCGCCTACGTCTGCGAGCAGGGGCTGTGTCTGGCCCCCACCACCGATCCCGCTGCGCTCGCTGCGCTGTTCAGCGCGCCGTGACGCCAGCTCACGGCGCCCAGGCAGCGTCCACTTCGGCGCGGAGCGCGTCGACGGATGTGTCGAGCGGGCCGAGGCCGTAGCGACCGACGACGCCGTCCCAGCCCGCCGAGACCAGCACACCGCCCGGCTCGAACGCGACGTACACCGCCCGCATGCGATGCGCGTCGATTCGCGCCGCGATGGCGCCGTCGTCGGCTCGCCACACCCACACCGAGCCATCGTGGTCCGCGGCCGCGACGTGCCGGCCATCCGGCGAGAGCGCGACGTCGACGAGGCGCGCGCCCGACGCGCCCCACCTCGCCAAGACCGTGCCTGCCGCATCACGCACCTGCACACCGTCTGCGTGCGCGGTGACGACGCGCGCGCCGTCCCACGCGACCGCCACCGCGTCCGGATCGGCGAACAGCCGCTCGCCACGAAGGTCCGGCGCCGCGAACCGCCACGCGCCGCCGTCCTGCGCGAGCGCGACGACGCTGTCCGCCGTCGCCGACAAATCGAAGAACAGCACCCCCACCGAACGCGTCGGATCGGGCTCCGGCGTGCCCGGCGCGTGGATCAGCGGCCCCGGATCGTAGGACAGCGTGAACAGCGTGCCGTCCTCGAGCAGCGCGACGCGGCGGATCCCGCGGTGCCCGAACCACTCCGCCCAGCCCGCGGGACCGCGCACGGCGAGGCCGTCGACCCCTGCGCAGCCGATCGCCGCCCACGCCCCGTCCGGTGACCACGCCGCGTCCTTGACCACGCACGGGCGCGGCGGCGCGGTGTCGAGCGACGCCCCGTCCGCGACGGCGTGCTCGACCGCGTAGCCGCGCCCGCCGGTCACGATCAGACTGCGCCCGTCCGGCGACGGCACCGCTGCGGTCAGTCCGACAGGCGCGTTCAGGCGGGCGACCCCGCCTCCCAGCGGCACCCGCCACCGCTCGAGCAGCCGCCCGGTCGTCCACGCCACGCCGTCTCGGACGTCGAGCAGCGACCGCGAGCCGGGCAGGCTGCCCGCCCAGGTCCACGTCGCCGCGTCGAGCAGCCGCGCGCCGCCCTGCTCCATCAGGACCCCGACGAGGCGGCCATCCGAGCGAAAGCCGCGCACGGCGTTGTCGGTCTCGGCGACGACCCTGATCTCCGCGTCCCGCACCTGTGCGATCCGCCCATCTCCGGTGCCGATCAGCACATGACCCTGCGCGAACCCGAGCGCGGTGGGGCCGCTTAGACCCTCGCCCAGCCCGAACGGAACAGCCGGCCCGAATCCGTGTTCGCCGCCCACGCGGAGGTGATCCACGCCGCACGCGACGGCGACGCGCTCCTCGTCGAGGTCGATCGCCGCGAGCGCCGCCGGATGGTCAGCGCCGCACGGCGCGTGCACCGTCAGCGCGCCGGTCGCCACGTCGAGCACCGACACCTCGCGCGCGAGAAACGCGACCCGGCGTCGGGCGCTGCCTGCAAGGAAGCCGCGGTCGTTCTCGAGCACGTGCGGCACACGGTGGACCTCCCGACCGTCCGCGACGTCGAGCACGACGAAGCGCCGCTCCGCGACCAGCACGACGCGCCCGAGCGCCTCGACGAGCGCGCCGTCCTCTACGTCGTAGGGGACGTGCCAGCGCGGAGAACCATCCTCCAGATCCCACAGCGAGGTCGTGCCGTCCTCGAGACACAGCGCGAGGCGCTCACCCACCACGCGCATCCGGCACACCGGGAGGCTCGACGCGCCGAGTCGCTCCACGCGAGGCACCGCCGCGAAGCGCGCGAGCACGCCACGCGCGTCGGGCGACTCCGCGAGCGCGAGCGCCTGCACCGCGAGCGTCTCGGCCTCGGGCCGTCGATCGTCACGCGCCGCGTCGCGGGCCTGCCTCGCCAGCACCGCAGCCAGCGCGACGCGCGCGTCGACGAGCGCCGCCTCGGCCCGCGCCTCCGCGACCAGCGCGTGGTCACGCTCGGTCCGCACCTGCACGAACGCCGCCGCTCCGCCGACCGCGAGCACGAGCACGGCCACCCCACCCACCACGAGCGGCGCGCGCCACGCCCGGGCCAGCCCCGAGAGCAGCTCCCAGCTCGTGTACCGGTGCGCCCCGACGCGCCGCCCGTCCAGGTACGACGCGACATCCGCAGCGAGCGCTGCCGCATCGGCGTACCGGTCCTCGGGCGACGGCGCGAGCGCGCGCCGGCAGATCGCGACGAGCTCGGGCGGCGCGCCCTTCGTCCGCCGGTCGAGGTCCACCTCGGGCGCCTCGCGGCTGCGCGCCACCAGCGCCGACCCCTCTCCCTCCGGGTAGGGCGGCGCGCCGGTGAGCAGCGCGCACAGGATGGCACCGAGGCTCCACACGTCCGAGCGCGTGTCGGCGCGCTCGCCGCGCGCCTGCTCCGGGCTCATCCAGCCGGGCGTCCCGATCACCGCGCCCAACACCGTCAGCCCATTCGCGACGTCGCGCCACGGCGCGGCGTCGCTGTCGGCCTCCTCGAGCCCCCTCGCGAGCCCCCAGTCGACGACCTGCACCTCGCCAAAGGGGCCCACCATCACGTTCGCGGGCTTCAGATCGCGGTGCACGACCCCTTGAGCGTGCGCGTACGCGATCGTCTCGCAGACGGCGAGGTAGGGGCGCAGCAGCGCGAGGCGCGCGTCGCGATCCAGCGCCGTCGCCAGCGCCTCGGCGAGCGTTCGCCCGCGCACCAGCCGCATCGCGTAGAACAGCGCGCCGTCCTCCCCGCGCCCCGCGTCGTAGATCGGCACGATGCCCGGGTGCTCGAGGTGCGCCGTGATCCACGCCTCGCGCGCCAACCGCTGTGCGGCCGGGCCTTTCACCTCGTGCCGCACCTCCTTGAGCGCGACGTCGCGTCGGAGGCGCCGATCCCAGGTCACCTGGACGTGCCCCATCCCGCCGATTCCGATGGTCGCCCCTCGGCGATAGCGCTCCACGATGCCGAACGGATGATCGACCGGGAGCGGGACCGGATCGTCGCCCTCCGGGGTGTCGGACCACCCGCCGCCGCTGCCCGTCCACGTTCGCTCGTCACCGCGCGCCATCAGCGACAGTCAAGCACGGTCGCACCCGAGGCGCGACGGCGCGCTCAGGTCCGATCCTCCACGGTATCGCCGTCGTGCAGCAGCAAACGCACGTTCCCAGTGCCGTCCGCGGAAACGAGGTCGGTGCGCATCCCCGCCTCACGAAGTCGCGCGCGCAGGCGCGACAGGTTCACGTCCCACACGCGCCGCAGCGCACCCGACTGATCGTCGCGCCAGATCTCGCGTGCGACGGCCTCCCACGGGGCCGGCCCGCCGATTGCGGCCAGCTCCGACAGGATCCGCGCGGCGACGCCGCCGAGCACCACGGGCGGCTGCCCCACGCGCCGGATCTCGACGCTGTCGTACCACGCCACGAGGTGGAGCGGCCCGTTGCGGACGGTGTCTGCGCGGGTGGGCTCCTGCGACTGCAGCGCCATCTCGACGGCCTCGAACGCACGCCCCTGCAACGTCCACGCGTCGCCCGCGACCAGAGGGCGCGCATCCTCGCCACGGATCCGCAGGGACCAACGCTCGCCGTCGGTCCACACCCACGCGTCCGCGTCCCCCTCGTAGCCAGGCGCGAGCGAGGGCCGGGGGCGCGCGAACAGCGAGCACACGCCGAGCAGCGCCTGGCGGGGCATCCCGTCTCCCTCGATCGCGAGCACCGCGTCGGGCAGCGTGACCTCGACCACGTGCAGCGTCAGCCCCTCGGTGAGCTCCACCTTCAGCCCGGGCGCCAGGGTGATCTCGGAGACCGGCTTGCCGCCGACCACGAACCGCCGCCGCAGCGCGAGCAGCTTGAGCGCGCCGTCACGGTGGCTCACCATCGCGTGCGCCTCGGAGACCCGCGGATCGTCGAGGCAGAGCGTGGCAGACCACAGCCGACCGATCAGATCGCCGTGCCCGAGGATCCATTGTCTCGCGCCCCCCGTCGTGACTACCGCGCGCGCCCTCGACGCCATCCGACACCCCCGTCCCGTCCAGGGTATCGTCGCGTGTCGGCGTGGCGTAGCCCCGCGTGAGATCCGCGTAGGACGCAACGACGCGTGCCCGTGCCGATCCGATGAGCCGGGCGAGCGACTGGTCCGAGGTGGTGGGCCCGCCAGGACTCGAACCTGGGACACTCCGGGTATGAGCCGGGTGCTCTGACCAACTGAGCTACGGGCCCGCCGCCCCTCCCCTAACCGACGCGTCGACCTTCGCACCGGCGTCGGGACCGGTGTAGGCTCCTCGTTCCTGCCGCGAGGAGTCCCATGCATCCCGACCTCGAGCGCCTGTGGCGCCTGTCCGACCTCGACGCCGAGCTGGATCACGCGATGGCCGCGCTCGCCGCGGCCCGTGGGGCCGTCGAGGCGGGGCACACCGCGGTGAAGGCCGCCGAGGGCGATCGGGCCGCGCGCGCCGCCGAGCGTGCCGGACTGCAGGAGGCGGAGCGCGCGGTGAGCCGAGAGCTGGAGCAGTACCGGGTGCGGCTCGCGCGCGCCGAGAAGGCGCTCGCCGAGGGGCTCGGGGCGCCGGAGGCCGCCGAGCGGCAGCGGGTGCAGTGCCTCGACATCATCGATCGGCTCGAGACGCAGATGCTCGAGGCGCTCGAGGCCCTCGACGCGCAGGCACCGGCGCTCGCCGCGGCCGATCGCGCGCTGTCCGACGCGAAGGCGAGCCTGGTCGCGGCCGAGGCCGAGGCGCCCACGCGGTCGGCCGAGGCGCTCGCCGAGGCACGTCGCATCAAGGCGCTGCGCGACGCGCAGTACACGCCGCTGCCCAAGGAGCTCCAGAGCCGCTACGACGTGCTCGCGGCCCAGAAGCCACCTGCGGTCGCGCGGATCGACAAGGGCACCTGCCTGAAGTGCCTGTCCACGGTGCACGCCCAGGCGCTCGCAGACCTCAACCAGGACCGCATCGTCGCGTGCCGCGGCTGCGGGCGCTGGCTGATCCAGGGGTAGCGACGCGCCGGCCCCCCCGAAGGGAGACCGGCGGTCCGAGGCGGTGGTAAGCCGAGTTCTGTGCCGCCGTCCGGTCGCCCGGGCGACGGTGGAGACCATTCATCTAGGCCCGTCGTCACCGACGGGCTCGAGCGACCTACCCGGGGGCATGGGACGGGCCGTCCTGTAGCGCCCCACTACTTGGTCTTGCTCCGGCTGGGGTTTGCCTGGCCGCCCTCGTTGCCGAGGACGCCGGTGCGCTCTTACCGCACCCTTTCACCCTTACCGACCCGAAGATCGGCGGTCTGCTCTCTGTTGCACTTTCCTCCGGGTCGCCCCGACCGGGTGTTACCCGGCAGCCTGCCCTATGGAGCTCGGACTTTCCTCCCGTGGCGCGAAGCCACCGGCGGTCTCCTCTCCGCCTCGCACGCCCCCAGCGTAAGGATGCAGGGTCCGCGGGGCAACCCTTGACCCGCCAGGTGGGGTAGGAGAGAGTCCTACCCCGCCACGGAGCCTCCCATGTCCGACCGAAGCGACGCCCTCGAGTACCACTCCGCAGGTCGCCCCGGGAAGATCGAAGTGGTGGCCACCAAGCCCCTCTCCACCCAGCGCCACCTGTCCCTCGCCTACACGCCGGGCGTCGCCGAGGCGTGCCGTGCGATCCACGCGAACCCCGACGACGTGTTCAAGTACACGGCGCGTGGCAACCTGGTCGCGGTGGTCACGAACGGCACCGCGGTGCTCGGGCTCGGCGACATCGGCCCGCTGGCTGGCAAGCCGGTGATGGAGGGCAAGGCGAACCTGTTCAAGAAGTTCGCCGACATCGACGTGTTCGACATCGAGCTGAACGCGAAGACCGCCGACGAGATCGTCGCCGCCGTCCGCGCGATCGCGCCGACCTTCGGCGGGATCAACCTCGAGGACATCAAGGCGCCCGAGGCGTTCGAGGTCGAGCGGCGGCTCGCCGAAGAGCTCGACATCCCGGTGTTCCACGACGACCAGCACGGCACCGCGATCATCAGCGCCGCAGCGCTGCTGAACGCCGCGGAGCTGATGGAGCGGCCGTTCTCCGAGCTGCGCATCGTGTTCTCCGGCGCCGGCGCCGCGGCCCTCGCCTGCGCGCGCCTCTACGTGAGCCTCGGCGCGCGCGTCGAGAACATCTGGATGTACGACAGCCACGGCCTCGTGACCCCGGACAGCCCCGAGATGCACCCGATCAAGGCGCAGTTCGCGCGCTTCGACGGGCCCGCGACCACCGGCGAGGCGCTGCAGGACGCGAACGTGTTCGTCGGGCTCTCCGTCGGCGGCGTGATCAACGGCGACGACGTGAAGCGGATGGCCAAGCGCCCGATCATCTTCGCGATGGCGAACCCCGACCCCGAGATCTCCTACGAGGAGGCGAAGGCGGCGCGGCCCGACGCGATCATCGCCACCGGGCGCTCCGACTTCCCGAACCAGGTCAACAACGTCCTCGGCTTCCCGTTCGTGTTCCGCGGCGCCCTCGACTGTCGCGCCCGCGCGATCACCGAGGAGATGAAGATCGCCGCGACCCGCGCGCTCGCCGCCCTCGCACGCGAGGATGTCCCCGACGAGGTGCTCCGCGCCTACGACGCCGAGAAGATGGCGTTTGGCACCGACTACATCATCCCGAAGCCGTTCGACCCGCGCGTCCTGCTGTGGGTGGCCCCCGCCGTCGCCCAGGCGGCCGCGGACTCGGGCGTCGCGCGCGAGCCGATCACCGACCTCGAGGCCTACCGCGAGCGCCTCCACGTGCTCGTCGAGCGGTCGCGCAGCCTGATGACCCCGCTCGTCCGCCGCGCGCGCAACCACCCGTGCAAGCGGATCGTGTTCCCCGATGGCACCGACGACCAGGTGATCCGCGCCGCCCAGATCCTCGTGGACGAGGGCATCTGCGCGCCGGTGCTGCTCGGTCCCGAGAAGAAGATCCGCGAGCGCGCCAGGGCCGGTCGGATCAACCTCGACAAGGTGGAGATCCAGGAGATCGACGGGCAGCACCTCGACGCGCTCGCCGAAGAGCTGTGGAAGCTGCGCGGGCGCAAGGGGATGACGCCGGCGTCCGCGCGCACGAAGCTGCGCGGTGATCGCACCTGGGCCGCGGCGATGATGGTGCGCAAGGGCCTCGCCGATGGGCTCGTCGGCGGCGTCGGACGCCCGTACAAGGCGACGCTGCGCCCGGCGCTCCAGGCGCTCGGCAGCGCGCCCGACGCGTCGCGCACGTCCGGCGTGTACGCGATGCTGTTCAAGCATCGGAAGATCTTCGTCGGCGACTGCACGGTGAACATCGATCCCGACGCCGAGACGCTCGCGCAGATCGCGCTCAACACCGCGTGCGTCGCCGAGACGTTCGGGCAGGTGCCGCGCGTGGCGATGCTGTCGTACTCGGACTTCGGCGAGCACCATCAGGACGCGCAGGTGCAGAAGGTCACCAGTGCGGTCGAGATCGTCCGTCGCATGCGGCCCGACCTCCAGATCGACGGCGAGATGCAGGCCGACACCGCGATCGACCCTGAGAAGATGCGGAAGAACTTCCCGTTCTCACGCCTGGACGGCCCCGCCAACGTGCTGGTGTTTCCCGATCTCACCTCGGGCAACATCGCCTACAAGCTGCTGATGCACCTCGCGGACTGCGAGGTCGTCGGTCCGCTGCTCGTCGGCATCGGCGCGCCGGTCAACGTGATCCCGGTGCACGCGTCGGTCTCCGAGATCGTCGACATGGTGACCTATACGGTCAACCAGGTCATCGATCGCGAGCGGGCCGCCGAGGGGCACGACGCTCAGTAGCGGACTCCGCTCTCGCCGAGCGCCAGATCGAGCCCGCGCAGCGCGTGCGCCGCGTCGCCGACCAGATCCAGGTAGACCTGCTCGTCCTTCGCGCGCAGCTCGGGCAGGCGCTCGAACAGCTTGCCCTGATGGATCACCGCGACCGTCGCGACGAGCTGCGCGGCCGCCTGGTCGAGCTTCGCTCGTTGCGCCGCGTCCGGCGTGTACAGCCCGAGGGCGGCGAGCGTGTGCGCCGTCTCGAGGAAGTGCCCGAGGAACTTCAGGCGCTGCACGAGCAGGATCACCGTGTAGTCCGGGCGCGCCCGCAGCGCGGCGTCCACCTGCGCGAGCTCCACGTCGACCCGGGCGTACAACGCCGGGATCTGCGCCTGCACCGTGGCGCGGTCGCCCTCCTCGCCAAACCCACGCGCCACCGCGTACGCTGCGCCCTGGAGCAGGTGCGCGCCGCCGCAGGTGTACGCGAAGATCCCCTGCCCGCGCTTCTCGAAGGTCCCGCCCTCCGCGAGCGCCTTGCGGATGAACGCGTACTCGGCGTCGAGCTTCACCACGACCGCGTGCGTGAGCCCGTCGAGCGTCATCTCGTGCCCGTCCGCCGTCCACGCCAGCTCGGAGGGCGCCCAGGTGGCGAGGCCCTGGAGCGTCCACGGCGTGTCGTTCCACGCGCCGGACGCCGACACGCGCGCGCCGTCGACCCACGTTCGTGCCAGCGCGCCACGGTAGAGATCGCCCAGCCGGTGCGGCTTCTCCGCCGCGACGACCTCGCGCTCGGGCGACAGCCCGGCGGCGGCGAACGACTTGAGCAGCAGGTCGGTGTGCGGTTCGATGCGGATGGCGCCCCGCGCGGTCGGGAAGCGCAGCAGCGAAGCGTCGCCGACCGTGACCTCCTGGGCGTACTCGGCGAACAGGAAGTCGACCGCCGACACCCCGTTGGTGAGGGTGAGATCGGGCCCGAGCGCGAGCAGGCCGTGGGCTACGGCCCACGGGTTCTCGGGATCGAGGGCGTAGACGCGCACGACCTCCGCGAGCAGCGCGCGCGTGGCCGCGACGTCGTCGGAGGGTGCCAGCGGTGCCGGCGTGCGCGCGTCACGCTCGGGGAGACGCCACGCCACCTCGGGCACGACCGTGCCCGGAGACCGCGGCGCCGCGGAGGGCGCTGGTGCGACCGGCACGGATGGTGCCTCGCCGCCCGAACAGGCGATCAGGAGCGCGAGCGCCGCGCACCTCACCGCTTCTCCGCAGCCAGCTCCGCCTTGGCCTTGATCTCGAGCGCGTCGAACACGCGCACCCGATCCCCGTCCGTGACGTAGAGCACGTCGTCACGCACCGCGAACCGCGGCAGCGTGAACCCGTCCTCGTCGAGGCGCACCTGGTAGTCGATCTTCCCGGGCTTCTTGTACTTGATCGCCCAGCCGGTGTCGGTGACGACCCACAGCCTGCCCGCGGGGTCGAGCGACACGTCCCAGCCCTCGAAGCCGGACGGCAGCGTCTCGCCGAGGATGCTGCCGAGCCGGAACCCATCGGTGCCGTACGCCACCAGCGTCTGGTCGAACGCGAGCGCGAGCTTCCCGTTCTTCAGTGCCACCGCCGCCGACGGCACGCCATCGTTGATGGGCCAGCCGTTCACCTCTTCGCCGTCCAGGGTGTAGACCCAGGCGTTGTTGCCCCAGACCACGACGAGGTGCTTCTTCGTGCCGACGAGGTAGGCCTGCCCGCCGACGCCGGACAGGATGCGCAGGTTGACCACCGGCGCCTTGAACGAGACCCGTACGTCACCATCGGGCCCGAACACCTGGACACGCCCCATGGCGTCGAGCACCGCGAGCTGATCTTCCGTCTTGCCGCGGAGGAGCTCCACGTCGAGCGGCAGGTGGAGCTGACCGCGCTCGGTGCCCGGGCGGCTGCCGGTGACGTACCACTTGCGGTCGCTGGGAAACCATGCGCCGCTGATATCCGCCTCGGAGGCTCCATACACGCGCTCGACCCCACCGGTCGCGCCGAAACGCTGCACGCGGCTGTTGCCCACGTCGGCCACATAGACCTTGCCGAGCTGATCGACGGCGACCGGGAGCGGCTCGCCGAAGCCGCGCAGCTCACCGCGCGACCAGCCCGATCGACCCCACGCCGGCACGTTCGACGCCGGACCGCCGATGAGGTCCTGGTAGGCGTAGAACATCTCGACCTGCTGCGCGAGGCGAGCCTGCGCGTGCCCGGTGACCCGGAGCGAGGCGCGCTCGAGCGCAGGGATCGCGTTCGGGTCGCGAAGCTCGAGCAGCGCGTCGATCGCCGCCTGGTTCGGCGGGATCGCGTGCACGAAGTAGCCGCGGGGCACATAGCGACTGACCCAGCGCCGCACGTAAGGGGCGCCGTCTCCCGCCTGATCCATCAGATCGAGCAGCGCGCCGCGCGCGTCGTCGCCGCCGCCTGCGGCCTTGGCCTTCAGCGCCTCGATCTCGGCGAGGTTGTCGCGACGCGGCGCCACCCCCTCCTCGCCGCCCATCCAGGTGTAGATCTTGCTCACCCAGGGGTGCGGCTCACCCTCGGTGAAGTTGAGCGCGACCTCGGCGATGTGCAGCGTGTCGGGATCGACCACGCCCTCGATCGCCTCGTCGATGGTGATGCGGACCGTGCGCGCCCGGCCACGGATCGGGACGTCCACGCGCTGAGGGCCGGTGACCCCGATGTCCTCGAGCCGGACCTGCTGCTTGACGTCTGGTCCGGACCCACCGCCGAGCGTGACGGTGAGGGTGCGCGGCCGCGCGCTGGCTCGCGCCGAGCGCCAGCCTTGGGAGAGATCGCCGGGCCACACCGACACCGACACCACGTCGGTCAGCCTGTCCATCCGAAGCTCCAGCCACGAGGCGGCGCCCGGACCGTCCTCGGCTTCGGCCCAGCTCGTGGCCAGGTTGCCGTCGAACGCCAGCGACGCGGCGTGCACGCCACCCTCGGTGCGCGCCTCGCTGGACGCGCCGAACGAGTCCGCCCACGCGGCGGGCGCGGACACCATCAGGAGACCTGCAAGGAGCAGGGAACGATGCATCATCAAAACCCCATCAACGATCAGAGCGCTGCGTCTTCCAGCTCGGTCGTCTCACCGGTGTCGCCGGTGTCGCCGGTGTCGCCGGTGTCGTCGACCGGGCAGTCTGCGAACACGTCGTCACAGATCGCCGGCAGCACGTACTCCGAGGGCTCCGCCGGACAGGTCGCCTCCTTCATCGCCTTGATGCACGCGGCGCCCACCTTGCGATCGAACGCGCAGCCCTCGGCCTCGGTGACCAGGCGGGTGCCCTCCTCGAGCTCGCAGTCCTCGAC
>CAYQSE010000150.1:0-14186 GCA_964419905.1 uncultured Enterobacteriaceae bacterium | reverse complement strand
AGGAGCGCGAGTTCGAGCGCGTGGGCGGGCATCGGTCCCTGTCGGTGGACGTCCGCGTCGTCACCGCCACCAGCCGCGATCTCGAGGCGATGATCGAGGCGGGCACGTTTCGCTCCGACCTCTACTACCGCCTCAACGTGTTCCCGATCCACCTGCCGCCGCTGCGCGAGCGCCGCGCCGACATCCTGCTGCTCGCCGACCACTTCGTCGAGACGTTCAGTCGCGCGCACGGCCGCGCGGTGCGCCGGATCGCCACGCCCGCGATCGACATGCTGATGAGCTACCACTGGCCCGGCAACGTCCGCGAGCTCGAGAACTGCATCGAGCGCGCCGTGCTGCTGGCGCGCGGCGACGCGATCCTCGGTCACCACCTGCCGCCGACGCTGCAGCTCGACGACGGCTCGGGGCAGGTGGGCGGTGAGGGGCTGCAGTCGCAGCTCGACGCGGTGGAGCGTGACCTGATCGTGGACGCGCTCAAGGCCACGAAGGGCAACCTGACCCGCGCGGCGCGGAACCTCGGCATCACCGAGCGGATCATGGGACTGCGCGTGAAGAAGTACGGCCTCGACCCCGAGCGGTTCAAGGTCCGCGCGTGACACGACGTCCTACCGTCGCGTAGGGGCCCCAACAGATTCCTACATCCAGGTAGGTTCGCCTCGTCGCGCCGCGGAGGGGGGATGCCCGCTCCACCGTGCGCTTCGACGCGCCGACCCGGCATGGCACGCAGGTTGCTCTGCGCACGGTCGACCCGGGCCCGGCGCCCGCACCCGAGGACCGCCCTTGCCGACCGCGCTTCGTCACCTGCCCCTCCTCGCCACCCTCCTCGCCACGCCCGCCTTCGCCGCGGACACCGCGCCGGTGACGCCCGAGGAGGTGATGTTCTGGATCAACAACACCTGGATGCTGATCGCCACGTTCATGGTGTTCCTGATGCACCTCGGGTTCGCCGCGCTCGAGGCGGGGATGACCCAGGCGAAGAACACGGTGAACATCCTGTTCAAGAACGTCGCCGTGCTGTCGATCGGCCTGCTCACCTACGGCTTCGTGGGCTTCGAGCTGATGTACCCGGGCGAGGCGTTCGCGGGCGGCTGGTTCGGGCTGTCCAACCTGGGCCTGCACCCGGGCGCCGACGGGATGACCGCCGCCTACGCCGATGGTCACTACACCTATTGGACCGACTTCATCTTCCAGGCCATGTTCGCCGCGACCGCGGCCACGATCGTCTCGGGCGCCGTCGCCGAGCGGATCCGCCTGCACGCGTTCCTGCTGTTCGCCGCGTTCTGGGTCGCCATCGTCTATCCGATGGTCGGCATGTGGCACTGGGGCGGCGGCTGGCTGCAGGCCACGGGGTTCCACGACTTCGCCGGCAGCACGATCGTGCACTCGGTCGGCGGCTGGGGCGCGCTGATGGGCGCGTGGATGCTCGGACCCCGGCTGGGTCGCTTCTCGGGTGACGCCCACGCGGAGCCCAAGGGCCACAGCCTGCCGCTCGCAGCGATCGGCGTGCTGCTGCTGTGGTTCGGCTGGTACGGGTTCAACGGTGGCTCGGTGCTCTCGGCCGATCCCGCTGCCGTCTCGCTGGTCGTGGTCACGACCACGCTGTCCGCGGCGATGGGCATGATGGTCGCCGCCACCCTGACCTGGGGCACGCATGGCCACGCCGACCTCGGCATGGCGCTGAACGGGGCGCTCGCCGGGCTCGTCGGGATCACCGCTGGCGCCGACGTCGTGACGCCGGCCGCAGCCGTCGCGATCGGCGCCATCTCGGGCGTGCTCGTGGTGAGCGGCCTGCGGCTGCTCGAGCGAGTCCGCCTCGACGACCCGGTCGGCGCGGTACCGGTCCACCTGATCTGCGGCATCTGGGGGACGGTCGCGGTCGGGCTGTTCTCGGCGGAGCACGCCGTCGCCACCCAGCTCATCGGGGTGGCCGCCGCGGCAGCGTTCTGCGCGCCGTTGAGCTTCGGCGCGTTCTGGGTCCTCGACCGCGTCATCGGCCTCCGGGTCTCTGCCGAGGAGGAGCACGCCGGCCTCGATCTCGGCGAGCACGGGATGGCGGCCTACACCGGGCTGACCTTTCATCCCGTGGTCGCGCCGCGGGAGCCCGCCGCCCCGATGGCCGCGAAGTAGCCGTACACCCGGGTGGACGGCGCGAGTTCGAGCGCTTATCCCGAGCATCGGTCCTTCCGGGAGTGACGCTTGTTCGCAGCCCTTCGCGCCATCACCCGGCGACTGATCAACCGGCGCTACCCGGTGTGGTACCACCCGAACTATCGCCTGCCGGTGACCAGCCTGGAGCCGCGCACCGGCCTGGAGCCGCGGCGCGCCGATCTGGTCGCGTGGCACCTGCAGCACCGCAAGATCCTCGCCCCTGCGGATCTGCGGCGACCGACGCGCGTGTCCTACGCCGACCTGCGCCGCGTACACGACGACGCCTACCTGCAGTCGCTCGGCCACGCCGAGACGCTGGCGCCCATCTTCGGGGCGGACGCCTGGGACGTGCCCGTCGACGAGGTGATGGACACGGTGCGACTGGCATGCGGCGGCACCCTCGCGGCGGCGCGCACCGCGCTCAGGCTGCGCGGTCCGACGCTGAACCTGCTCGGTGGCTTCCATCACGCCTACCGCGACCGCGGCGCGGGGCTGTGCCCCGTCAACGACATCGCCACCGCGCTGGCGGTGGTCCGCGCGGACGGCTTTGCGGGTCAGGCGGTGATCCTCGACCTCGACGCACACCCGCCCGACGGCACCGCAGACTGTCTCCAGGGGGACGAGAGCGCGTGGATCGGGTCGATCTCGGGCTCGGACTGGGGTGAGCTCCCGGGCGTCGACGAGACGGTGTTGGTGCACGGCGAGGACGAGGCTTACCTCGCGGCGCTCTCGGCGATGCTCGAGCGCATGCCCCGGCCCGACCTCGCGTTCGTGATCGCGGGCGGCGACGTGCTCGCCGACGACCGGTTCGGACTGCTCGACCTCACGCTGGACGGTGTGCGCGAGCGGGATCGTCGCATCGCCGCAGCGCTCGCGGGCGTGCCCTCGGTGTGGCTGCCGGGCGGTGGCTACCACGCGTCGTCGTGGCGCGCGCTCGCCGGCACCGCGCTCGTGCTCGCGAACCGCTCCCGCCTGCAGGTCCCCGTCGAGATGGATCCCCTCACGCTGCACTTCGGCAAGGTCTACGACGAGCTCGGCGAGACCGTGTTCGAGCCCGTGCCGTGGATCACCGAGTCCGATCTCGGCAGCCTGGGGCTCGGCAGTCACTCGGCCAAGCCGAAGCTGCTCGGCTACTACACCACCGAGGCCATCGAGTACGCGCTCTCGCAGTACGGAATCCTCGAGCAGCTGCGCCGGCTGAACTACCGGGACCTCGAGGTGTCGATCGGCACGTCGACCACCGGCGACATCCTGCGGATCACCGGTCGGCACAGCGGCGAGCGTCACCTGCTGATCGAGGCGGTGATGTCCAAGGAGCGCGTCGGCGAGCGCCGCGTGCTGTTCGTGAACTGGCTCACGCTGCGGCACCCTGTCGGGCGGTTCAGCGACAAGCGCCCGCGACTTCCGGGACAAGAGGTGCCCGGCCTCGGCATGGCGCGCGAGGCCGGCGAGCTGATGGCGCTGATCGCACAGCGGCTCGAGCTGGAGGGGGTCGCGTTCCGCCCGGCCCACTACCACACCGCCTATGCGGCCCGCAGCCACTTCCAGTTCACGAACGCAGCACGCCAAGGACGCTTCGAGGCGCTGATCCGCGACCTCGGGGGCCTGCCGTTGCTCGAGGTCACCACCCTGTTGGCAGAGGGGCGCGTCCGCTTGAACGGCGCGCCCTACGCATGGGAGGCCGACTACATGGTGCTGTGGCTCCACCCCACGCCGCGCCCCGATCCGCAGGCCGTGCAAGCCGAGCGCGACACGGTGCGTTTCGAGGTCGTCCCGGTACCCGATCAGGTCGAGGACACGTAATCGACGCATGCCGACGCGCAGCCATCGGTTACGCATGGCCTCGCCCACACTTCTGGAGGTGACATGAAGCTCCTGCTCGCCATCGACATCCACGCCAAGCGCACGCTGACCTTCGAGGACGCCGCCACCTGGGCGACCCGTCTTGGCGCCACACTCGACCTGGTCTACATCAACGCGTTCGGCTCCAACCTCGAGGTGAAGGAGGAAGCCGACCGCAACAACGCGGCCGCCGAGGCCAGCCTCCGCGAGCTGATCTCGAAGCTCCCCGAGGCCAACCGCGGCAGGGTCCACCTGCTCACCGGCGATCCGGCCGAGATGGTGTGCCAGCTCGCGCCTTCGTTCGACGCCGTGCTCGTCGCGACGCACGGTCGCACCGGGCTCGCGCACCTGTGGATGGGCTCGGTCGCCGAGCAGATCGTGCGCCGCGCGCCGGTACCCGTCATCGTGCTCCGCCTCGGTCTCCCGATCGAGTAGCCGGCACCGCGCCCCGCGGGCCTGCTCGGCGTCTCTGCGCGTCCGTCAGCGAGCGCGCGTGATCGGGAGCATGCGTCCGGTTCCGAACGCGCGATCCGACACCTTCAAGATCACGCCGTGCTGCCAGCGCTTGTGCTCGGCGGCGCGCACCTTGCGGGCGAGCCCGGTGACCTCAGCCTCGGGCAGCCCCGTGGGCTGCTCACCGCGCACCAGCGCGCGCACCGCCGGCGCGACGCGCGGATAGTCGAACGGATCGACCTGGTCGGGCGCGAGCTCCGCGCTCGGGGTGCGCTCGAGGATGAACGTCGGGATGTGGACCCGGTTCGCCGCGATCCAGGTGGCGAGCGCAACCACCTCCACCTTGTCGAGATCGCCGATCGGCGACAGGCTCCCGGCCAGGTCCGCGTAGAGCGTGCCATAGCCCAGCGCCAGCTCCGTCTGGTTCGAGGTGTTCAGGAGCACGCCGCCGCGCCGGTTCAGGTGCGCCGTGAGCACGAGCATCCGCAGGCGCGCCTGGACGTTCTCGCCGGTCGTGTCGCCCGGGGGCGCACCCGCCAGCAGCGGCGCCAGGGCCTCCTCGGTCGCTGTGTGCAGCCCGTCGATCGGCACCACCTGGCAGTCGATGCCGAGCGTGCGCGCGAGCGCGAGCGCCTCGTCGGTAGAGCGCGGATCGGTGAACCGCGACGGCATCGCCAGCGCGTGGACGTGCGCAGCGCCGAGCGCGGCGACCGCGAGGCACGCGACGAGCGCGGAGTCGATCCCACCCGAGAGCCCCAGCCAGGCGTCGCGCACGCCGTTCTTCCAGCAGAAGTCGCGGATCCCCAGCACGAGCGCGTCGTAGACGTCGGCGAGGTCATCGACGTCCTGCGGCGCGCCTGGCTCGTCGTCGAGGTCGACGACGACGACCGCCTCCTCGAACGCCGGCAGCCGGGCGATCTCGCGCCCCGCCGCGTCGAGCACGAAGCTCCGCCCGTCGAAGATCAGCTCGTCGTGCGCGCCCACCGCGTTCACCCACACGATCGGCCGCCCGGTGCGACGCGCGTGACGCAGGCGCTCGGCGACGACGCCCCGCCGATACGGAGAGGCCGACAGGCTGACGAGCAGCTGTGCGCCGTCGGCCACGAGGTCGGCGGGCGGGTGCGCCGCGTAGCCTTCGTCCCACAGGTCCTCACAGACCAGCAACCCGAGCCGTAGACCACCGAGCGTGACGGGCTCCGCGCGCGGGCCGGGCACGAACCATCTCGGCTCGTGGAACACGTCGTAGGCAGGCAGCAGGCGCTTCGCCCGGTGCGTGACCACCCGCCCCTCGTGCACCACCACTGCGGCGTCGTAGAGCCCCGGGTGGTGCGGATCGCGGCGCGGCGCACGGATCGGCGCGCCGAGCACGACCGGCGGCGCGCCCCGCAGCGCCTCGGCGACGCGTTGCAGCGCCGCCTCGCAGTCGTCGACGAAGCGATCGTCGAACAGCAGGTCACGCGGCGGGTAGCCGGTGAGGACCAGCTCCGGCAGCACGATGAGGTCGGCGTCCCACGCCGCCTCGGTCGCCGCGATGATCGCGTCCGCGTTGCGTCGCAGGTCGCCGATCCGGGTGTTCACCTGCCCGAGCCCGACCCTCAATCCAGCTCCCGCGCGACCGCCGCGAGCAGATCGAGCGCGGCGAGCACGCTGTCGCGCCGCAGGCACACCTGATCGCCGAGGAGGAAGGTGCGATAGCCGAGGCCCATCAGGAACGCCGCGTCGCCGAGGTCGGCCGACTCCGGCACCGCGCCGTACCCGAGGCTGTCGAACAGGCGCGACGCGACGATCGCGTCCGGATCCGCGCGGATCAGACGCCGGAGCGCGCCGATCACCTGGTGCGGCCGCCCGACCTCGACGTAGAGGTCGCCGCGCGCGGCCATCAGCCGCCCGTGCGCCGCGCCGTGCGCGACCGCGTGCCGCAGGCCCCGAACCGACTCGATCTTGCTGACGACCTCGGCGTCCGGCAGCAGCGCGCGCACCTCGGCCACGTCCTCGGGCGACTCCACGAAGCTCAGCATCACGCGCGTCCAGCCCCGCGCGCGCATCGCGGCCAGGTAGGCCCGATCGGTGTCGGTGAGCGTCCCGTGGACCACGAGGTCCGGGTGCGGCAGGTTCACCGACTCGCCCGGCCCGACCACCCGACGCGGGCTGTCGGCGAGGATCAGCCGGTCGCCGTCGACAGCGACGACGCGCGCGTGCTCGCGCCCATCACTGAAGAACGCGTCGCACGGCAGCGGCACCTCGACCCGGTGGCTGATGCGGATCGACGTGAACGGCGGGACGCCCGCCTCGACCACGCGAAGCTGCCTCCCCTTCAGATCGACCCACACCGGCGCGCCGTGCCGCCCGAGCAGATCGAGCGCGGCGTCCGGCCCGCCCGCGACCGGCATCACCGTGTTCAGGCGGAGCCCGTCGACCAGCGGGTGCGCGACCACCTCGTCGAGGAAGTCGGCGTAGGGGGGCGCGGTGACGAGGGCCCGGACGCGCACTCAGACCTCGAGGGTGGCCCCGCAGTGGGCGCAGGTGAACCGACCGACCGCGCCGGCCGGCACCGGCGCGCTGCACTTCGGGCAGTTCAGCGCGGTCACGCCGTAGCGCTCGATCCAGTGCGTCACGCGCCGCACCGTGTCCTCGGGCTGCCGCGCGAGCATGTTCGCCTTGAAGTCGTCGAGGAAGCCCCACGCGCGCGCGACGATGCCCATCGCGCAGTCGACGGCGCGCTGCTCGTCCTCGATCTGCACGACCCGCTTCGCGTTCAACGCGCGCTGCCAGCTCTGATCCACCTCATCGCCCGGGCGTCCGGTCGGGCGCCGCAGGAACCAGGTGTCGAAGGTGCGCTGCACGTCGCCCCACGCGGTGTACGCGTCGACGTCGCCCGGAACCTCCACCCCGCAGATCCGCTGGATCTGGCCCGCGGGCGTCATCGGATGCATCGGCGCGTCGCCGAACACGATGCAGAACGGCTTGTGGTCCGACGACGACACGTCCACGCGGTTCGCGAGGTACCACGCGAGCAGCCCGTAGCTCTCGGGGATGTCGCCGCCCGCGCCCTCGCCGTACAGCGACCCGAGCTGCTGCTCGAGGTCGAAGCCGTCGGCGAACTGGGTCACCTGGAGCGGGTAGCGGTCGTTCCCGCCGTCGCCGATCGCGATGAAGCTGATCTCGACGTCCTCGCGGTACTGCGCGAGCGTGTTGTACAGGAGCGGCAGGCGGTCGAAGATCTCGTAGGGCCAGCGCGCCATCGAGCCGGTGACGTCGACGGCGACCACCAGCGGGTGCTTGCCGCGCGACTTGATGCGCTTGGTGGGATCGACGCGCTGCGTATCGGGCGCTCCCTTCCGGTCGTAGGTGCGCGGACCCGCCTCGGAGGCGCGCGTCGCGGCGCTCTCGCGGCGGTCGGCGCCCGTCTTGCCGTAGCTGTAGGGCTTGCTGCCGTACCAGGACGTCGGATCATCGGACCACGAGTACATCGGGCCTCCAGCGGAGCGCGACGATCGCGCGGCGGAGCGTCCGCGTCAAGGTTCGCGCGCCGGGGGCGCGGCCCGCGCCAGGGTGGCGAGCCCGAACTCCCGGCGAAAGCGCGCCGCCCACCCCTCCCCGTCGAGGAGCGCGGCGACCTCGGGCGGCACCAGCGCGCGCCAGTCCGCGCCGCGCGCCATCGCGTCCCGCACCATCCTGCCCTCGACGGGCACGCGCTCGGCGGGCGGCACGAGGTGCACCGGGTGCAGCACGTCCCAGGTCGGTGCGAGCAGATCACGCACCCAGGCGTTCGCGGTGCAGTAGAGATCGAGGTCGCCGAACGCCTCGATCACCATCGCGGCCCACCGCGGACCATCCCCGAGATCGGGCACCGCCAGCAGGCGGACGTGCGGCACGGGGCCGATCACCGCGCGGATCATCGCGACCGTCTCGTCCAACGTGAACGGGTTGTCGAGGTCGTATTTGTTCGACGATCCGACGCCGATCCACACCTCGCGACCCGCGCGACACAGCCCGCGCAGCACGGCCGCGTGGCCGAGGTGCACCGGCTTCCAGCGGGCGATCATCCCAACGCGCGCGACGGGCATGGGCGGCGGGGCGGAGAGCACGGCCAAATCGACCTCCTGATGGGCCTGGAGAGCCCCTCTTCGCGTCGGGCGGGTCATCGGACGGTCGCCGCCGGCGCCCGGCGTGCGTAGCATAGAGAGAATGTCGCTCCGCGTCCCTGCCATCGCCGTCCTGCTCGCGTGGTCCGCGTGCGGCCCTGGAGACCCCTCCGGGCCGTCCTTCGCGGAGCTGGCGTGGAGCCCGGTGGACGACGACTGCCACGACGGCTCGCTGTGTGCGCCGTGGCAGGTCGCGACCTTCCCGTACTTCCACCACGGCGACACGACCGCGCTGCACGAGGGCCTCGACTTCTACGGCTGCGCCCCCGACCTCGATCTCTCCGGCCCCGAGGCGTGGTTCCAGGTGTTCGTGCCCACCGACGGGCTGCTCACCGCGACGCTCGACGCGGGATCGCTCGCCGACCTCGGCGTCCACCTGCTCGACGCCGAGGACCCACACGCCTGCCTCGCGCGCGCCGACGACACGCTGACCTGGTTC
The DNA here is from genome assembly GCA_964419905.1 of uncultured Enterobacteriaceae bacterium. Lineage (GTDB taxonomy): Bacteria > Myxococcota_A > UBA796 > UBA796 > JAFDJI01. The sequence goes on along the minus strand of CAYQSE010000150.1, from coordinate 5,159 downwards.
GTCGAGCCCGGCGTGTACTTCGTCGTCGTCGACACCCGGCTCGACGACCAGGGCGATCCACTCGCCGGCGTGTTCGACCTGCAGCTCGACTTCCTCGATCTCGAGCAGGGGCCGTGCGCGGTGGTGCCGGTAGACAGCCGCATGTGGTGGCCCGACTGCGCCGACGGCGTCGACTGCTTCGAGGCGGACGACCACGACGGCGAGCCGCGCGTCTGGCTGCGCACGCCCGCGTGGGGACCGGTCGCGAAGGAGGCGCACCTCGTCACCACCGAGGAGTTCAACGCCGGCGGGCAGGCGTGGCCGACGGCCACGCGAGACGGTATCCAGGCCCACTACGCTGTCACCGAGGCCGCCAGCGGCTACCCGATGTCGCGCCGCGAGCCGTGGGCGCCGAGCCCGATCGCCGGCGACGTCTACGCGCGCGGATCGACCGGGCAGCCCGTCCCCGCGCTCGACGAGACCTGGTACGTCAACATGTTCTGGCTCGATCGACCGCTCCCCGGCACGCGGATGCTCGCCTACAACCCGGTGACGGGTCGCGCCGTCGTCGCGTCGGGTGGCTACGAGACGGGGCCGCGCAGCAACCGCTCGATCGGCGGCGCCAGCGAGGAGATCCACGACTGGCTCGGCACGCACCACAAGAGCCCGATGGTGCTCGCGTTCCTCGCCGACCAGTCGCTGCCCCTCGGCCCGATCGACTGCGGCGGCTGATCGCGCGCCGCCTGCTCAGTCGCGCCAGAAGTTGTCGGGGGTCTGGCCCGCGTACTGGCCGTTGTACTTCCCCTCGCCCACCGTGCGCTGGAACACGAACTGGCAGATCTTGGTGCCGGGCTCGATCGCGAGATCGAGGTGCCCGAAGTTCGACATCTCGAGCACCTGGTGGTTGTCGATGCCCGGCTGCATGAAGCTCGCCGAGATGTGGATCAACAGCCCCACGCGCGCGAACCGGCTGCGGCCCTCGAGCCACCCGCACAGCTCTGGCTGCACGGTGATCCGCTCCCGCGTGATCCCGAGCACCGTCTCGCCCGGACGCATGATCAGCGACTGCCCCTCGGGCACCCACACGCCCTTCGTGTACTGCTTGAAGTCGATGTCGTCGGTGACCGGCACCGTCATCGGCATCCGCACGAACAGCCGGAACGCGCGCGACAGGTGCAGGTCGATCGACGCCGGGCCGACGTTGGCCGGGTCGTAGGGGTCCACGCGGATGCGGCCGTCATCGACAGCCGCGAGGATCTCCGAGCGCGCCAGGATCATGAAGCCTCCAAGGGCCCGGGAGTCTACCCGATCCGCGCGACACGTCACGCGCCGCCGTCCGCCTTCAGTCCTCCAACGCCAAGCGCTCGAGCAAGGTATCGAGACGCTCGAGTCCAATGTTCTTGGGCCAGTTCCCTTCCAGACAGGCGTAGGTCTGGGTGCCGAAGGTCGTGCCCGCCAAGACGTCCCGCGACCAGGCGCGAAGCCAATCTCGCGCCGGTTTCGGACATCCCTCGACGGACCCCGGCAGCCGGGAGCATCCGGCGATCATCTGCGCGACGTCCTCCAGGTCGTGACTCTCATAAGGGCCCTCCCAGCGTCTGGGGCTCATCGATGCGTGCAACTTGCAGATCAGGAAGAGCGCGGGCGACGGGAGCCGAATCACACGACCACTCGGAAGAAGCTGCTCCTCCGCCGTCTGCTGTGCCACGACCGGCCAGTCATCCTCCGGGTAGAGCGCGTCGATGACGATGTCGACCGGGATGCCGCCGGGAGAGACGTAGGCATGGACGTTTCGACGGTGACTTCGCATGTCGGGCCGCCAGCCGTGGCGCTGCAACGCGACCTCGACGATCCGCGCGACCTGTTGTGCGGACTGGTCGAGCACGACGTGCAGGAGCGCGTCCACGTCCTCGGTCGGCCGAAGTGGCTCCGCGAGCACAGCTGGCACGTCGAGGTAACGATGCAGGACGCCCGCGCCGATGAACATCGCACGCCAACCGAGCGCGTCCAGATCCGCAGCGACGCTCTCCAGGCGCTCGTCGAGGAGCGTACTCATACGGCCATCGGCTCGGGAAGCCCCACCAACCGGCCCAGTACCTCCCGCGCGAGCTCGAGATCTCGGGCGCGACCCGTGCGCGCTGCGTCAATCGCTCCAAAGAGATCGTGGAGCACCGGATCCTCGAGCGCCGCGTCGGGAATGGTCCGGAAGAGAGGCCTCACCGCGACGCCCACCACGTCGCCCAGGCCGGAGGGCCACACCATCGGGGTCGACACCACGAGGCGGCCCTTCAATCCCGGGCTGGAGGCGCCGGTGGGAACTCCCTGCACCAGCTCGTCCCCGCTGGGTCGGGCCGGCACGAGGTATTGCAGGGAAGGGAGGAGGATGGCGAGGGCCTGCCGGCTGACGCGCCCGCCACGAAGAATGCCTGCTTCCCCGAGACGGTGGAGAGAGAGGTGGATCGAGGACCAGGAGATGTGCAGATCCTCCCGCACCGCCTTGGGAGTCCAGGTACGCTGTCGGGCGTGGTAGGCCGCGAGGAAGGCGATGGCGATGTCGACGGGCTGGAGCATGGCGGCCTCCCACTTCAGCCTATCACTTCATTATTCATGAAGCGACCCTCCCCCAACCTCACGCTCGCACAGACCACCTTGAACCCTCACTGACGTCGGGTGCACGTCTCTTCGAGGGCATGGGTGCGTCGCCCCGCGCCCCAGTCGACCGGCGGGGGGACGTCGATCCGGTGCCGACGGTGCGTAGCGCGGTGCCCTCGAGGTGTACCCTGACCGTGGAGGGGTTCGTGTCGTCCGAGCAGTCCCGCGACGATCCCCTGGCTGCCTTGTGGCCGGGGGTCGAGTTCACGCCGATCGAGCGCGCGCTGCTCGACAACCTCCTGGCGCGTCCCGGCCAGATCGTGTCGCGCGACGACCTGCTCGTCGCGGTGTGGGGCTACCGGCCCGGGATGCGCACCCGCACCGTCGAGACGACCATCCAGCGCCTGCGCGTGAAGATCGAGCCCGATCCCGGGCGGCCCGTGCACCTGCTCAACCTGCGGGGCCGCGGCTACCAGCTCGTGCCGCCCGGGGCGCGCGCTACGGCCGAGGTCCCGGAGGTCCTGGCGCCGAGGGTGTTCGACGACCCCTCCCGCTTCGTGGGGCGCACCGAGGACCTCGCCCGCCTCGCGGCGGCGTTCGCGGTGGGCGCACGGCTCGTCACGATCCACGGGACGGCGGGCCTGGGCAAGACGCGACTCGCGCGCCGCCACGCCGCGGCGCACGGGGCCGACCTCGCCGGCGGCGCGTGGTTCTGCGACCTCTCGGGCGCCCGGACCGTCGAAGCGGCCCGCGCTGCCGTGTTCGCGGCGCTCCGGCTCCCCCACGGGCCCACCGAGGTCGAGGCGACCGCGACCCTCTTGGCCGCCCTGCGCGTGCGCGGCCCGACGTTGCTCGTGCTCGACAACTTCGAACAGCTCCCCGCCGACGCCGCCGTCTTCGTGGAGACCCTGGTGCGCGAGGCGCCCGACCTGCGGGTGCTCGTCACTTCCCGCGAGCGCCTCGGCGTGGCCGCCGAGCATCTGCACCCCCTCCAACCCCTCCCCCCCGCCGACGCCGAGGCGCTCCTGCGCGCGCGCATCGAGGCCATCCGCCCACGCGAGGCGCTCGATCCCGACGCCCTGCGCGACGTAGCCGCGCTGCTCGAAGGGCTTCCCCTCGCCCTCGAGATGGCGGCGGCCCGCGTGCGGGTGCTGCCGATGGCCGAGCTTCGCGCGCGTCTCCGCTCGAGCCTCGCGTTCCTGAAGCTCGACCGCCCAGACGCCCCGGCCCGCCAGCAAACCCTGCACCAGGCCATCGACTGGTCGTGGCGGCTCCTCTCGGGCGCAGAACGCAGCGCGCTCATGCAGCTCTGCGTGTTCCGTGGGGGGTTCTCGCTCGAGGCCGCCGAAGAGGTGGTGCGGGGCGACGACGAGCCCGTCTCCTTGCTCGCCGACCTGCTCGACAAGTCGATGATCCGCGCCTTCGAGACCCCCCACGGGCGCCGGTTCGCCCCCTACGAGGCCGTGCGCGTCTTCGCGCTGGAGCGGGCCGACGTGGGGCTCGACGGTGCTCGCGAGCGCCACGCCGCGTGGGCCGTCGCGTGGGGCCGCCGGTGGTACGATGTACGCGACAGCGCGCCGCTCGTGCTGTCGATGCTCGATCGAGAGCTCGAGAACCTGCTCGCCGCCCAGGACTGGCTCCTCGCGACGCGCTCGCCGCGCGCGATCGACCTCGTGGCTCCGCTCATGGGCATCTACGTAGGCACGGGGCGACCGGTCGACCTCATCGCGCGCCTGCGGGCGACCCGCGACCGCCTCGCGCCGACGGGCGGAGCCGCCGCGCGGCTGCACCTCGCGCTCGCGTGGGTCCACACCGTCCGAAAAGAGCTCGACGCAGCTCGGGTGGAGGTCGAGCGCGGCCTCGAGCGCGTCGACCCGCAGGACCCCACCCATGTCGAGCTGCTCTGCTGCGCGGTGAGTGTCGCCGTCGACCAGTGCCGGCCCCAAGACGCCTTGGAGCTGGCCACGGCAGGGCTCGAGGCCGTCGACCGACACGGCTGGGACGCGCTCCGGCCCCGGGTCCAGGCCAGTCGGGGCGTGGCGCTCCATCACCTCGGGCGCGACGCCGAGGCCGCGACGGTGTTCCGGGACGCCATCGCCGAGGCCGAGGCCCAGGGACACTGGCGCACGGCGGCGCTCGACTGGAACAACCTCGGCGCGGTCCTGTCCCGCCAGGGCGACGTCGAGCGCGGGCTCGACTGCATCCGACGCGCGGCAGACCTGGCGAAACCCTTCGACGAACCCGGCATCGAGCACATCATCTCGGTGAACCTCGCGAACGCCTACGTGCGCCTCGGCCGCATGGACGAGGCCGATCGCGTGTACCGCGAGCTGCTCGCCCAGGACGACGTGCTCGGCGGGCGCCTCGTCGCGGGCGCCACCCGCGTCAACGCCGGGATCGTCGCGCTGCTCGCCGGCGACGCCCCCCGCGCCCGCGATCTGCTCGACGGCGCGCGCGCCCGCCTCGCCGCGTCGACGCCGTCTGCGCGCCTGTGCGACGCGTGGCGGGTTGCCTGTCACGCCCTGCTCGACGATCTCGAGGCCGCCGAGGCCGCCGCCGCCCACCTCGTCGACGGGGGCGGGTCCGCT
>CAYQSE010000149.1:0-14191 GCA_964419905.1 uncultured Enterobacteriaceae bacterium | reverse complement strand
CGAAGCGGGCGGCCTCGGCGGCGGGCAGCGGCCGTCCGCCGGCGCGCGCCGCGATCCCGGACAGCGCGGACACGTCTCGGGCGGCGGCGGCGTCCCGCATCGCGCGCAGCATCGCGGTGTTGGTGCCGAGCGCTGTCGTGGGCGCCTGGATCCCCGCGAGCGCGAGGCTGACGTCGCCAGCCAGCGCTGCGCCGAGTCCATCGAGGGTCGCTCCGGCGAGCGCGTCGACGACCACGGCGTTGCCCAACGCCCCGTGCGCGTGATGGAGGCCATCGGCGGCCGGGGTCGACGGGGCGCGCACCTCGTCCCGTGCGTGCTCGTGCTCGGTCTCGACCTCGGTGCCCCGTGGCCGTGCCTCGCGATCCGAGCGACGATCGGTCATCGGGTGAACCTCGAGGAGGCCGTATGGGGGAGGAGGGGGGACATAGGCGCCGGGGCTGCCTCGCACCGCGTGGAGGGACACGCAGGCGACGCGGAGATCCTACCCGCTCCGAGGCCGAGCGTCATCAGCGATATCCAGCGTGCCAAGGTGTTCTGCGCGGACTCGCGACGGATGCGGATCGGCGCGCGCTCGCGCCGGGCCGCCTCCGCTTCGCGGTTCGACGTGGCGTGGGCATGGGGCTGGGCTGGCGGGACGCGTGGGTTTCGGCGCACACTGGTGGGGCATGTTCCGCACCGCGCTCCTGCTCACCCTCTTCACCGCCTGCTCGGGGCGCGTCCCCGTGGGCGACACCGTGCCGCTCGACCTCGACGCCAGCGCGCCGGATGACACCGCGGCGCCGAACGACACCGAGGATCCGGAGGACGTCGAGGACACCACCCCCCCCGTGGACTCCGAGGAGCCGATGGACACCGACCGACCGACGGACATCGGCGGCTCGGGCTGTGTCGATGACGAGGCCGGACCCGACGACGGGCCTCATGTGGCGCGGGCGCTGACCGGCTCGGCGAGCGGTCGGATCTGCCCTGGCGACGTCGACTGGTTCGAGGTCTCGACCGAGGCCGGGTGCGTGTTGAGCTTCTCGCTCGACTTCACACACGCGCTGGGAGACCTCGACTTCTACCTGTGGGACGCGGCGCTCTCACTCCTCGACCTCGCCGTGTCGGAGTCGGACGACGAGCACCTCGTGCACGTCGCGTCCTCCTCCGGCGACCTCTACCTGCAGATCGTCGGCTATCAGGCCGCAGAGAACGACTATGTGCTCGCGATGTCGGCGACCTGCCCCGACGAGCCGCCGACGTGTCCGGGCGACGACGTGTTCGAGCCCAACGACACGCCCACCACCGCCGCGCCCCTCAACCTGTTCGACACAATGCTCTCGGGCGTCGTGTGCGAGGGCGACGAGGACTGGTTCTCGCTGTTCGGGTTCGACGCCTGTGTCGTGCAGGTCGGGCTCGACTTCGCGCACACCGACGGAGACCTCGACCTGTGGCTCTACGATCCCTCCGGCGCGCTGGTGAACGCGAGCTACGGGGTGGTCGACGGCGAGGCGTTCACGCACCACGTCGGCGCGGACGGATACTACAGCGTGCTCGTCGACGGCCATTCGGGCGCGTCGGCCGCCTACGAGCTCGCGGTGACCCAGCGCTGTGACCTGACCCCGCCGCAGGACTGCGCGCGCGACGGCGACGACCGGCTGGAGCCGGACGACGGGCCCGCCGAGGCGAGCGCGCTCAACCCGTTCGCCACGGTGGTGCGCGCCATCGTGTGTCCCGACGACGACGACTGGTTCGTCGCCGACCTCGCGCGTGGCTGTGTGCTCGAGGCCCTGCTGGACTTCGATCCGGCGACGGCCGACCTCGACCTGGTGTTCCTGGACGGCGCGGGCGGGCTCGTGGGGCTGTCTGCTTCGTCGGACGACGTGGAGCGTCAGACCTGGATCGCCGACGCCGATGGGCCGCTCTACGTCGTCGTCGCCGGCTGGGAGGGGGCAAGCGGTCCCTATACGCTGTCGACGTGGACGACCTGTCCCGACGACGACACGCCGCCGACGTGTCCGGGCGACGACCACTTCGAGCCCAACGACACGCCCGGCGCAGCGTTCGCGCTGAACGACGGCGAGACCACGGTGACGGCGACCGCGTGCGACCCGGACTGGTGGGCCGTCGACGTGGAAGCGGGCTGTTGGTTTAGCGCCACGGTCGACTTCGTGCACGCCGAGGGCGACCTCGACGTCGGGCTGTTCGACGGGGGGACGCTCGTCGATTGGGGCGTCGGCGTGCAGGACCGCGAGTCGCTGAGCTACATCGCGTCGAGCGCGTCGCGCCTCGACCTCGTCGTCCTCCCGTTCGCGGCAGGCGACGAGAACGGCTACACGCTGCGGAGCGCGCTCTCCTGCCCGTCGTCGGTTCGCCCGGCGTGCCCGGAGAACGACCACCTCGAGCCGAACGACGACCCGCTCGTCGGGCCGCTGCCGCGCCTCAACCGCGAGCGGACCGTCGTGGAGGCGGTGACGTGCGGTGCCGAGAGCGACTTCTTCGCGGCGTGGCTGGACGAGGGGTGCAGCCTCACCGCGGCGCTGACCTTTGCCCACGGCCCGATGGATCCCGACCTCGACCTCTATCTCTACGACGCGCAGGATGCGGTGCTGCTGGGCGTCAGCGACTCCTACACCGCGGACGAGGCGGTCGCGTACACCGCGGCGTCGGCCGGTGAGGTGTGGGTCGAGGTGTACAGCTGGGGCGGCGCGCCGGGCGCCTACACGCTCACGACGCGCATCGACTGCCCGTGATCACCACTGCTGCTGGGTCATCATCGTGAACTGCGCGGCGAGGTGGGTGGGTAGTGGGACCACGCCAACGAGTGGCCCGAACGGGTAGCGGACGGTGACCACGACCGCGGCGCGCCCGGTGGACTGCTCGTACAGGGCGTCGACCTCGCAGCCCGTGCCACAGGGCATGCCCAGTCCGTCGAGCACGAGCTTGGCCTGGGCTTCGGCGGCGGCCTCGATCTGTGCGCCGCGGTTGTCGGTCTGGTCCTCGAGCACGGTGGAGCCGATCCGGGCGCCGTCTCGCGCGGCGCGGATCACGTTCTGCTGGCGCGACAGATACCAGCCGACGTCGAGGATGCCGCCGAGGAGCACCATGATCACGGGCAGCCACAGGGCGAACTCCATCGCGGCCGAGCCGCGACGCGCTCGCCACGCGGTCAGCCACCCGAGCCGGGCATGAACTCCGCGTCGTCGCGCTGCCACTCGAAGCGGACCTGAGTCGTCGCGCGCAGCGACCGCCCGCCCGTGATCAGGCCGAACAGCGGGTCGAACTCCAACGTCAGCTCGCACCGCAGCGCGCGGTTCGGGATCGCGCCGGTCTCGCTGACCGTGGTGGTGCAGCGGTCGTTGCACGGCAGCCCACCGCTGTCCAGGGCCTCCACCAGCGCCGTCGTCGCGCGCGCCATCGGGTCTCCGACCATCGGGTCGACGAGCGACCCCTCGCGGCAGCCCGAGTGGACCGCCGCGTCTACGGCCGAACGATGGAAGAACAACCATCCGAAGTCCACGATTCCAGCAACGATGAGCACGAACAGGGGCATGCACAGCGCAAACTCGATGGCATTGGCACCTCGGTGTCGGCGCAACGCGCCCCCCCAACGGTTCACACTCTACCTCACCGTCGCGATGGGTAGCGAGGACGCGATCTCCGCGAAGATGCTTCGCAGCATCTGAGCGTTCTCGGTGTAGTAGAAGCTGCCCACGCCTTGGGCCATGTCCACCAGAAAGTCCTCGCGCGCATCGTAGGACACGGACCACACGTTGATCCCGTGCTCCTCCCATGCGCGCCGCGCGGACTGGAGGCTCCGCGTCCGGATCTGCGAGGTCGAGTGCGGCGCCGGGCCTTCGTAGGCGCGCCAGCGCGTCTCGACGTAGCCATCGTTGGCCCGGTTCTGCGGGGTGGACAGCGTGCTCGGACGGCCGTCGGTGAGCATCACGATCGCCTTGAACGCGTAGGGGTCGGGCTTCTCCGTGAACATCTGGAGCGCCATCTCGATGCCGGTGTGATGATCGGTGCCGGCCTCGTCCGGATACTCGCGCGGCATGTCCGGGAAGGTGCCGCCATAGCTCCAGCCCCACAGCCAGTGGCGCTTGCTCGCGACGTTGATCTTCTGCCAGTCGGCGCGCGCCGTCTTGTCGAGGAACTCGTCGTCGAGGTACTTCAGCGGGGTGTACTCGACCCCGAAGCGGCCGTGGTAGAGCACCATGCCGACCATGTCGTACTCGCCGTGCGTCGCGTCGAGCAGGTCGAGGAACTCGAGCGCGGCGGCGCGCGCGCTGCCGATGTCGGCGGCGAACGAGCCGGTGACGTCCATCACCAGGACGACCTGCATCGAGCGGGTCGCGGCGAGGGCCTCCTTCTCGACCGCGAACGTGCTCCAGCCGAGCGCGTGCGCGAAGTAGAGCGGGAGCGGGTTGTCGTGCGGCCGGCCGACCACGGCCCGCACCGCGTGCGGGCTCAGCGAGTCGGTCTGGAACGACAGATCCTCTTCGTCCCACCGCCCGAACTCGATCTCGAGGAGCTCGGCGGGACGGTCGCCCACCACGTTGCGTGAGACGAACTCCTCGGCGGCGGCCGCCGCGAGCTCGACGTCGCCGGTGCGGCGCAGCTCGATCAGCGCGGCGTTCGCGGCGGCGTCGGCCACGTCCTGAGCCTGCGTGTGCGCGATCCGCATCCACGACACGTCGATCGCGAGCGCCGCCATTCCCATCGCTGCGCTGACCAGCATGGTCATGATGAGATGGTAGTTTCCGCGTCGTCCGTGGTGCGGTGACGCGTCGCGGGACGGGAGCAAGGCGGCCTCAGCGAGCGCAGAGCGCCATGGGGAGAGCAGGGAGTCCACTATATACGTGCCCCGTGAGGAGCGATCTCTCCATGCTCTGTCATCATCGGCCACGATGCACCCCTCTCGGCGTTGTCGCCACGGCTGTGGTCGCGATCGCCCTCGCGTCTGCATGTCGGGCGGTTCCAGAGCCGGTGCCCGCGTGGCGTTCCCAGGTCGAGGCGTGGGCCTGGCCGCAGCCGCTGCCGGCGTTCGAGCTCGTCGATCAGCGCGGCGCCACGTTTCGCCTGGATCGTCATCGCGACGACTGGGTGCTGATGAGCTTCGTGTTCACGCGCTGTCACGTCGCGGCGGCGTGTCCGCTGACGATGGGGAAGCTGGTCGCGGCGCAGGAGGCGTGGCGGGAGGTCGAGGCGAGTGGGCGTACCGGAGATCGGCGGCTCGCGATCCTGGCGCTGACGCTCGACCCGGCGTGGGACACGCCCGAGCGCCTCGCGGCGTTCGGCGCGCGCCACGGGATCGACCCGGCGCGGTTCACGCTCGCGACCGGCCCCGAGCCGCTGCTCGCAGACGCCCTGCCGTCGATGCTCAGCGTGCTCGCGCTGCCCGACGCGCACGAGGGGATCCGCCACTCGGTGAAGGTGGTGCTGCTACGCCCCGGACTGGTGTTCGACGCCGAGTGGAAGGACGAGGACTTCGAACCGGGCGCCGCGATCGCGCGCGTCCTGAGCGAGGATGGGCCGGCCAAGGGACGAGGGGACTGAATGGACACGACACCGCTGGAATGGATCAACCTGATCCTGCGCTGGACCCACGTCATCGCGGCGATCTTCTGGATCGGCCACTCGTTCCTGTTCAACGAGCTGGAGCACCTCCTGGTGCCGCCGGAGAAGGACGACCCGCGCGACGGGCTCGCCGGCGAGCTGTGGATGGTGCACGGCGGTGGGTTCTTCAAGGTCGAGAAGACCTGGACCTATCCCGAGCGGATCCGCGGCAGCCTGAAGTGGTTTCGCTGGGAGTCGGCGTTCACCTGGCTCTCTGGCTTCCTGCTCTTGATCGTCGTGTTCTACCTGGGGGGCGGCGTCTACCTGATCGATCCCGCGAAGGCGGACATCAGCATGGGCATGGCGCACGGCATCGGGCTCGGCGCGCTGGTGTTGGGCTGGGTCGTGTACGACCTGATGTGCAAGAGCCCCCTGGTGCGCAACGTGCCGCTGTTCCTGCTCGTCGGCTACGCGCTGACGCTGGTGATGAGCTGGGGGCTCACCAGCGTGCTGTCGGGGCGCGCCGCGTTCCTGCACGTCGGCGCGGTGCTCGCGACGATCATGGCGGCGAACGTGTGGATGGTGATCATCCCCGCCATGCGCAAGATGGTGGCCGCGGCGGCGGGTGGGTCGAAGCTGGACGTGGCCGAGGGGATGCGCGCGAAGCAGCGCTCGGTGCACAACAACTACCTGACGTTCCCCGTGCTGTTCCTGATGATCAGCAACCACTACCCGACGATCTACGGCGGCGAGCACGCGTGGGTGCTGCTCGGGGTGATGGTGCTGATCGGCGGCGCGATCAAGCACGTGATGAACCGGCATGGGGATCACCACGGGCTCTATTGGGCGACGGCCACCGCGCTGATCGGGGCGCTCGCGCTGTGGGCGTGGCAGTCGCGCCCGGAGCCCGTCGAGGTCGCCGTCGATGCGAGCGCGCTCCGAGCGCTCGACCCCGCCGTCGCGGGCGGCGTCTCGGGCGTCGTGCGGTTCGACGGGGAGGTGCCGCCGCCGCGCGAGGTCCGACTCATCAACTGCCCGCAGCAGGAGGACGGGCCCGCGAAGATCCAGAAGGTGCGCGTCGACGCGGGGCGCCTTGCGGACGTGTTCGTGTGGATCGAGGCGGGCGCCGAGGGCTGGGCGGTGCCGCCGCCGCCCGCCGACGCGGTGATCGTGGACCAGTCCGGCTGTCTGTACACGCCGACGGTGGTGGGCGTGCGCGTCGGGCAGCCGGTCACGTTCCTGAACAGCGATCCGGTGCCCCACAACGTCCGCGCGGTCGCCTCGGCCAACCCGACGTTCAACGAGATGATGGTGGGGCAGGACACGCAGTTCACCAAGGTGTTCAAGAAGCCCGAGGTGATGGTGCAGGCCCGCTGCGACATCCACCCGTGGATGCTCGCCAGCCTGGGCGTTATCGCACACCCCTGGTTCCAGGTCACCGCAGCGGACGGGTCGTTCGCGCTCGACGGGCTGCCCCCTGGTGAGTACACGCTCGCGGCGTGGCACGAGGTCTACGGCACGCAACGCCAGCCGCTGACGATCGGCGCGCGTGAGCGCGCGACGGCCGCGTTCACGTTCGCGCCGTGATGGACGCGTGTTGATCACAGCGGTCCTGCTCGCTGTGGCGTGCGCCGGCAGCGGCGATGTCGTGCGCGGTGTCGCCGACGTCGTGGACGGCGACACCCTCGTGGTCGAGGGCGTCAAGGTGCGTCTGCACGCGATCGACGCGCCGGAGGCCGATCAGCCGTGCTGGAACGCGGCCGGCAAGCGCTACCCGTGCGGGCAGGACGTCACCCGCGCGCTCCGCGAGCTGGTCGGCGGGCGCCGGGTGACCTGCCGACGCGAGGACACCGATCGCTATGGTCGCACCGTGGCGCGCTGCTTCCTCGGGCGGCTGGAGATCAACCGCGCGCTCGTCGGCGCGGGCGGCGCGTTCGCGTATACCCGCTACGGTGCGGACTATGCGGACGTCGAGGAGGACGCGCGGCGGCACCTCCGCGGCATCTTCGGAGGGCACGTGGACGCGCCCGAGGCGTGGCGCCGCCTCGACGCCGATGGGAAAGCGGCGCGGATCGCCGAGGTGGATCGCGCGCTGCGGCGCGATCCGACCGGCGCGCTGGTCACGCCGCTTCGATAGCCCGCCATGCCGAGGTGAGCGTCGGCGCCTCGCCGCACGAGGCCACCACGGGTGCCGGCAGCGCCTCGCGGCGCAGCGCGACCGTGTGTACGCCGTCGGGCAGCGTGAAGGCGACGTGGGCCAGCTCGCCGTCGACCGACTCGGACAGCAAGGGCGGGGCCTCGGTGCGCGCCCATGCGCCCCCGTGACGCAGCGCGATCTCGGCGACCTGGGCCGGACGGGAGAACGCGGTGCGCCCGCGCAGGGTGTCCGCGTTCGGTGGCGCGCCGTCGCGCGTTGCGTGCGCGAGCGCCGCGGCGTCGCCGGCGTCGACGCGACCGTGGCACAGCCCGTCGGGCAGCGTGAGCAGGGTCGGCGCGAACCGATGCCCGCCGAGGTGGCTCGTCTGCCACACCGCGTCGCCGAGGACGTCGCGCAGCGCGACGAACGTGGCCCCGCCGTGCAGCCCGCAGCAGGCGTCGCGTCGCGCGTGCGTGCACACCCAGATCTGGGGCCCCGCGACGGGCGCGGCGTGCGGCGCCGCGCCCGCGAGGAGCGCGTCGAGGTCGAGCGTCGGGAGGTCGTCGCGCGCGACGCGCCACAGCCGCTCGGTTCCGGGCCGGGTATCGGCGACCATCGCGACGGGGGGGCCCTGCCGCCGTGGCTGCCGCAGCAGTTGGACGCGCGCGCCCGCGACGTGACCGAGCGCGTGGAAGAAGGCCGCGAGCGCCTCGGGCCAGACCACGGCGTCTGGGCCGCGAGCTGGCCACGCGGACCGGTGCTCGACGCCCACCCACAGCCAGGTGCGCTCGACCGCGGTGCCCGCGAGCGGCTCGGCCGATGCGCGGGATGTCGCCGAGCAGCGAAGGTCGGGGGGAAGTGGAGGCACGTGGCCGCTCCGGGTCTACCTGCACGCAGAGGTATCCGGGGCGGGCCGCGCGGGCATCGCTACTGCGCCACTGGCGCGGTGCGCTCGGGCAGGTCGCAGTCCGCGTACTCCGCCCAGGTCTCGCACGGCATCAGCAGGTCGCGCACGGACGCCTCGACCACCTTGTGGTGGCGCGTGACGGCCTCTGCGCACTGCGCGGGATCCCAGTGCTGGGCGTGCGCGAGGGCGAGCCCGTGCTGGGCGACGACGAGGTCGTTGACGCACAGCGAGGCCTCATCGATCGTCCACTCGGCGTCCTTGGGCAGCGCGCAGTCGTCGAGTCGCGCGATCACCGTGTCCAGCGCGTCGGCGTGGCGATGCAGCCTTCGCTCGTAGCGGGCGTGCGCGCGATCGATGGCGTTCATGCCGCCCGCCTGCCCGACGTCGATCACCAGATCGATCGACGCGGTGCGGATCGCCTCCGCGTGGAGCTCGTAGCGCTCCACCAGCTCGGTCGCGGTCGGATCGCAGCTGGCGAGGAAGAGGAGGGTTCCCAGGATCGTCGTGGTGCGCATCCCTCACCTCCGTGGAGAGCGGGTGCACCTGGGGTATGTGCAAGGAGCGGGCCGCCCGCTTCGCGGCTGTCCAGGCGGATCGCGCCACGGAGGGCGTGGGTTCTCGCACAGGAGGGCGTGGGAGCGGGCGCGGTCGGGGGGCGTGGGCGGCCCGGGGAGGGTAGGGGAGTGGCTCGGAGGCGCCGTGAGCGAAGGTGTGCTGCTCGTGAACCTCGGGTCCCCGGACTCGCCGTCGGTGGCTGACGTGCGGCGGTACCTGGCCGAGTTTCTGGATGATCCTCGCGTCATCGACCTGCCGCTGCCGCTGCGGCGGCTGCTGCTCTACGGGGTGATTCTTCCGTTTCGCCCAAAGAAGTCCGGTGAGGCCTACGCGAAGGTCTGGACGGCGGAGGGCTCTCCGCTCGTCGTGCTCGGGGAGCGGCTGGGGGCGGCGCTGCGCGGCGGACTGTCGGCGCCGGTCGTCGTCGCGATGCGCTACGGGCGCCCGAGCATCGCGGACGGGCTCGCCGCGCTGCGCGCGCAGGGCGTCGATCGCGTGCTCGTGGTGCCGCTGTACCCGCACTACGCGATGTCCAGCTACGAGACGGTCGTGGCCGAGGCGCTCGCTCGTGCCGGCGACCTCGACGTGCACGTGCTGCCGCCGTTCTTCGACGCGCCCGGCTACCTCGACGCGCTGTGGGGCACGCTCGGGCCGGTGGTCGCGGAGAAGTCGCCGGATCTCGTGCTGTTCAGCTACCACGGCATCCCCGAGCGGCAGGTGCGCAAGTCGGACGCGTCCGGCGCGTGGTGCCTGTCGGTGAACGGCTGCTGCGACAAGCCCTCGCCGGCGCACGCCACCTGCTACCGGCATCAGGTGTTCGCGACGACGCGCGAGGTCGTCGCGCGGGCGGGCTGGGGGCCCGAGCGCTACGCGGTGTCGTTCCAGTCGCGGCTCGGCCGCACCCCGTGGCTCCAGCCGTTCACGGACATCGAGCTCGAGGCGCTGCCAGCGCGCGGCGTGAAGCGCCTGGTCGTGCTCTGCCCGTCGTTCGTCGCCGACTGCCTCGAGACGCTCGAGGAGATCGGGATCCGCGGGCGCGAGGCGTTCATCGCCGCGGGCGGAGAAGAGCTCACCCTGGTCCCCTGTCTGAACCTCGACCCGGCCTGGGTCGGCTGGCTGCGCGGCGAGATCGCGACGTGGCTCGAGGCGGTGCGCGCATGATCCTGGTCACCGGCACCAAGCGCTCGGGCACCAGCCTGTGGATGCAGATCCTCGTCGGCGCGGGCCTGCCCCACCTCGGCGAGGCGTTTCCGGGGCCGTGGGAGAAGTCGATTCGCGACGCGAACCCGCGCGGGTTCTACGAGTCGCGCTTCCGGCAAGGCCTGTTCTATGCGACCAACCCCGACCCCGAGACGGGCGCCTTCCTGTTCCCGCAGGCCACGCGCCGGCACGTCGTGAAGGTGTTCATCCCGGGACTGGTGCGCACCGACTACGCCTACCTCGACAAGGTCGTCGCCACGGTGCGGCCGTGGCGCGAGGTCGCGCGCTCGCTGCGCAAGCTCTACGCGCTCGAGGACGACTGGCTCGTCCAGAACCCGCGCAAGGGCATGACCGGTGACGAGACGCTCGCGTGGGCGCGCGGGCTGCGCAGCCCGCTGCCGCCCGCGGTCGAGTGGTTCTTCGAGAACTACGACCTGATTCGCGACATCGCGACGCGCCGCTACGCGGTCAACCTGTGCAGCTACGCCCGGCTCCTCGCCGAGCCCGAGGCGACCGTAGGCAAGGTGCTCGAGTGGCTCGGCGGCGGCGATCTGAGCGGTGCGCTCGCCGCGGTCGACACCCGGCTCGCGCGCTCCACGCCGGACGACGACACCGACCCGGGGGTCGACGACGACGCGCTCGCGGTGTTCGACGCGCTCTATGAGCAGGTGCACCAGACGCAGCGGCTCGACAAGCCGCTGCTCGACGCGCTCAACGAGACCTACCAGCGTCTCGAGCCGCAGTTCGGCGCGCTGTCGCGCGAGCGGGGCCGCGAGGCGGAGTAGGGGAAGCGCCGAGTGCGGGAGGGTGTGCTTCAGAGTGGCCGGTGCCCGATTCGTGGGTCGGCCGTCCCGGCCGACCGCCCGGCCGGGACGGCCGGGCCACGGATTGGATGAGGCCCGGAGGGGAGGCAGGCAGTGCCCAGGACGTGGGTCGGCCGTCCCGGCCGACCGCCCGGCCGGGACGGCCGGGCCACGTCAGGGCCCGGGACTAGACCTTCTCGAAGCCCATCGTGTACGGATCTTCCTCGCCGTTGGTCTGCTCGCAGTCCAGCGCGGTCTTGTCGATCGTGCACGACAGATCGATGTCGTAGCCGGTGATGCTGATCGCGTAGGTCTTCTTGCTGCGCGTCGCGGTGAGCGCGTAGGCGTACTCGTAGACCTCGGGCGTGTCGGTGCCCTTGGTGTAGGTGTAGATGCCGACGAACTCGCCAGCCAGCTCCTTGTCGATCGTCAGCCGGTAGTCGATCGTCGAGGAGATCGTCGTGCCGTCGTAGGTGGACGTGTAGGTGTACGGGTACTCGGACGCCTGCTCACCGACGTAGCCGAGGCTCGTGAGCTGCCACTCGCCGATGATCGGGTCGGAGCAAGCGGCGGTGAGCGAGAGCCCGAGGGCGCTGGCGGCGGGGACGATGAACTGGCGGCGGGACATGCGGGGACCTCCGGTTGGGGCGCCACGCTATCACACGTCGCTCATCGGTCCCACACCGCGTGATCGTGGCATCCGCGTGGGCGCGGGAGATCGAAGGACTGCCGCACCATCCGGGCGGCGGACGGCGCCGGCGCCGCCTCGGCGAGCGCCTGCACCGTGTGCGCGGCGGCGGCAGCCAGCTCGGCGTAGAGGTCGGCGTCGGTGTTCTCGACCCGGTCGCACGCACGGTGGTAGCAGGCGTCGAGCGGGGCGTCGGCCTCGCCGCCGATCGCGTCGGCCCAGGCCTCCTGCTTGGACTCCATCGCGCCCGAGTACAGGCCGCCGGTGGGCACCCCCGCGAGCACGAACCAGTAGCTGTCCGACGGGATCAACAGCCCGGTCGAGCCATACGCCAGACCCCGCGCCTCGAAGAAGTCCTCGGTGATCGCGGTGATCGCGGACGATCCATCGGTGCCGCCCTCGCGCGCGCCGCCGTTGTACACGAAGCGGAAGCCGTTGCCGGACGCGACCATGTCGTAGTTGAGGTAGGCGATCAGCGAATCGACCCGCGCGGGGTCAGGATCGCCGGTGACGCGGTCGTGCACCCAGTACCACGAGCCGACGAGCCCGGTCTCCTCGGCGCCCCACCACGCGAAACGGACCTTGTTCTGCGGCTGCCAGCCGCGCTCGGCCGCCTGCAGCGCCAGCTCGAGCACGAGCGCGCTGCCCGAGCCGTTGTCGTTGACGCCCGGACCGGCTGCCACCGAGTCGAGGTGGGCGCCCACCATCACCACGCGGTCCGGATCGCCGCCAGGGGTCTCGACCAGCACGTTGTGCTCGGTGCGCTGGCTGACGGCGGCGTCGACCTCGAGGGTGGCGACGGGCGCGGCGGCCTCGGCGAGGGCGGCGCCGGCGGCGAACGACAGCCCGATCACCGGGATGGCGACCTGGGTCTCGCCGAGGCTGCCCGAGAGCAGCTCGGTGCGGCCCTGCTGGCCCTCGTTGAACAGCAGCACCGCCGATGCGCCGGCCGCGATGGCGTTGTCGACCTTCTCGAGGAAGGTGCACGAGCCGCGCTGGATCAGGGCCACCGCGCCGGCGGGGAAGTCATCGAAGTCGTCGGCCTGGCAGCCCGACGTGGCGCTGTTCGTGCTGCCGGGCGGAAGCGTCAGGTCGACGCCGACCACCGCCGCCTCGAGCTCCCCCGAGCCCGACATCGGGAACACGGTGAACCCGGTGGCCGAGTCCTCGCCGTCGGTGAACGCGACGTCGTTGACGGTGAGCGAGGCGGCCTCGACGCGATAGCCGGTGACCGGGAATGGATCGAGGGTCACGGTGTAGCCAGCGGCCTCCAACTTCTCCTGGAGGTAGGCGACGCTCGCGGTGTAGCCCTCGGTGCCCGACACCCGCGTGCTGCCGTTCGCGTCGGCCAGGGCCTCGAGCGCGTCCAGGTGCCCCATCAGCGCGTCGATCTCGACGACCTCGGACAACACCAGCGCGGTGGGCTCGTCGTCCAGCTGTGGGGTGCAGGCGGCGAGCAGGGCGAGCAGGGCGAGCATGTGGTCTCCAGGCGTCGAAGTACCGTAGGGCGGCGCGCCTCGACGCGCTGTGAGCCTGTCGTCAACTGCCGAACGGGCAGACTACTGGCGGGTGAACCGGGTGGTCTTGCCCGCCTCGTTGTCCATCGCGAGCACGGTGGCGCCCTCGAAGCGGACGGTCATCGTTTGCTGTGGCGCGCCCTCGGGGCGGTGCACGAGGGTCAGCGCGTCGCCCTGGCCGCGTGCGACGGTGTACGGGCCCTGGATGTCGACCGCGCCGAACGCGAGCCGCATCGACGTGGCGTCGAACGTGATCCGCGCGCTCTCGAGGCCGTCGATCATCGCTCTGATCTCGGTGAGCTGCGCGCCTTCGGGATCGAGCTCGCGCATCGCGCCCAGCACCTGCACCATCGTGCGCAGCTCCTCGGGGAGCTCCTTCAGCTCGGCCTCGGTGGGCGGCGGGTCGCGCAGCGCGAGCTTCATCATCTTCAGCTCGGCCTGCTGGGTCTCGTCGAGCTGCACCTTCCACGTGCCGATCAGGCGGGCGGCGGCGGCGGGCGTGGCGGCTTCGGCCGCGCGCGGGGCGTCGGTGGCCCAAGCGGGCGCGGTGAGCAGGGTGGTCGCGAGCAGCGCAGCGCGCAGCGGGCGGACGAACATGGACACCTCCTGTGGGTCGTGGGCATAGCCAGATCCCCGACCCGAGACGAGCGTGGCGCTCGCGCGTCGTGGGCCGGGCGTCCCGCCCGGCCGCAGGTCCGGTGGCTGATCGCGCCACAGTGCCTTCCGTGGGCCGGGCGTCCCGCCCGGCCGCGGGTCCGGCAGCTGATCGACGCACAGTGCCCTCCGTGGGCCGGGCGTCCCGCCTGTCGATCCTACACATCTTGGCTGCGGCCCGAGATCATGTGG
>CAYQSE010000148.1:12018-14256 GCA_964419905.1 uncultured Enterobacteriaceae bacterium | reverse complement strand
GCGAAGGCGAAGCAGCCGGGGGCGCTCGCGGCGGCACATGCCCGAGCCCGCACCGGGGCCGCCCAGGCGGCGACCGGCCGGGACGGCCGGCCCACGGAATGGCTGTACGACAGCGTTCGACGCGAGCCGGAGCCGGCGCCCGTGACGCGATCAGCCGGCGAAGGCGAAGCAGCCGGGGGCGCTCGCGGCGGCACATGCCCGAGCCCGCACCGAGTCCGCCCAGGCTGAGGGTGCTCACCTGTTGTTGATGGGTGATGGAGGAGCCCGCGCCGATTACGTCCGTCGGCGTCTCAACGAGCGAGGCGTCCCCGTGCCCCCCGAAGCCCCGTCCAACTTCCTGCGCGCGATCATCGAGGACGACCTGGCGAACGGCCGCCACGTCCGCATCGCCACGCGGTTCCCCCCCGAGCCCAACGGCTACCTCCACATCGGCCACGCCAAGTCGATCTGCCTGAACTTCGGCCTCGCCGCCGAGTACGGCGGGCGCTGCCACCTGCGCTTCGACGACACGAACCCCGAGAAGGAGGAGCGCGAGTACATCGACGCGATCCAGGACGACGTGCGCTGGCTGGGCTTCGACTGGGGCGACCACCTGTTCTACGCGTCGGACTTCTTCGAGGAGATGTACGCGCTCGCCGAGGGGCTGATCCTGGACGGCAAGGCGTACGTCGACAGCCAGGACGACGAGGCGATCCGCGCGACGCGCGGCACGGTGACCGAGCCGGGCACGCCGAGCCCCTACCGCGACCGCCCCGTCGACGAGAGCCTCGCGCTGTTCCGGCAGATGCGCGCGGGCGCGTTCCCCGACGGCGCCCACGTGCTGCGCGCGAAGATCGACATGACCGCCGAGAACATGAAGCTGCGCGACCCGCTGCTGTACCGGATCCGGCACGCGACGCACCCTCACGTCGGCGACAAGTGGTGCGTCTACCCGTTCTACGACTACGCACACCCGCTCGAGGACGCGCTCGAGGGCATCACCCACTCGTTCTGCACACTGGAGTTCGAGAACAACCGCGAGATCTACGACTGGGTGCTCGACAACGTCCGGAAGGCGTGGGACCCCCGCCCCCGGCAGTACGAGTTCGCGCGCCTCGCGCTCGAGTACACGGTGCTGAGCAAGCGCCGCCTGCTCGCGCTGGTGCAGAACGGCCACGTCAGCGGGTGGGACGACCCCCGCATGCCGACGATCGCCGGCATCCGGCGCCGCGGCATCCCCGCCACCGCGCTGCGCGCGTTCGCGGAGCGGATCGGCGTCGCGAAGGCGAACAGCACGGTGGACTATGCGCTGCTGGCCTCCTGCGTCCGCGACGACCTGAACCACGCCGCGCCCCGGCGGATGGCGGTGCTCGATCCGCTGAAGCTCGTGATCGAGAACTACCCGGAGGGCGCCGAGGAGGTGTTCGACATCCCCGAGTGGCCGGCCGACGTCGGGCGCGCGGGCGCGCGGGCGGTGCCGTTCTCGCGCGAGGTGTACATCGAGCGCGACGACTTCCTCGAGGCGCCGCCGAAGGGCTACTACCGCCTGTCGCCAGGCGCCGAGGTGCGGCTGCGCGGAGCGTGGGTCGTGCGCTGCACCGGCGTCGACAAGGACGCCGACGGGCGCGTCGTCGGGCTGCGGGGCACCTACGATCCGGACAGCCGCGGCGGCGATCCGGCCGACGGGCGCAAGGTGCGCGGCACCATCCACTGGGTCAGCGCCCGGCACGCGGTCGACGCGCGGGTCTGCCTCTACGATCAGCTGTTCACCGCGAAGGCGCCCGGCAGCGAACGCCCGTTCGACGAGGACCTGAACCCCGAGAGCCTGGTCGAGGTCACCGCGAAGGCCGAGCCGGCGCTCGCCGCCGCCGAGGCGGGCGCGCACTTCCAGCTCGAGCGCACCGGCTACTTCTTCGTCGATCCGGTCACGAGCGCACCGGGCGCGCCGGTGTTCAACCGCGTCGTGTCCCTGAAGGACTCGTGGTCGCGCGCCGCGGCGCCCCCACCCGCACCCGAGCCGGTCAAGGCGCGCCCTGCCGCGCCCGCCGAGCCACCTGCCGAGCGCGCGCCGCGCACCGCCGCGCAGGAGGTCCGCTTCGCCCACTACACCTTCACCCACCGGCTGCCCGAGGACGACGCCGACCGCATCGCGCGCGACGAGGCGCTCGCCGCCGCGTTCGCCGACGCGCTGCAGGCGCACGACAATGCCGCCTCGGTCGCGAACTGGATCCTGAACGAGCTGGCGCGCGTGCTCAAGGA
>CAYQSE010000148.1:0-11918 GCA_964419905.1 uncultured Enterobacteriaceae bacterium | reverse complement strand
GGCCGCACCGGCCTGCTCGGCTTCTTCACCGGGCAGGTCATGCAGCGCACCGGCGGCACCGCCAACCCGCCGCTCGTCCGCGAGGTCCTCGAGGCCGCGCTGCGCTGACCGCAGCGCGACCACGCCCGGTGCGCGACATCACCTCGTGATCTGCTCCTCGATGGCCCGGATCTTGACCTTCTGATCCTCGAGCTGAGCCGAGATCACCTTCAGTTCCGCGATCGCGGCGACCTGTTCCTGGACCGCCGCCAGGCCAGCCGCCAGCTCCGCGATCTGTCGCTGCTGCTCGGCGTCCTTGGCCTGGTAGGTCTCCAAGAGCCTGGCCTGCGCTGCAACCACCGCGCGGAGCTCCTCGACAGCCTTCGAGGCCTTCTCGAGGGCCTCCAACCTGCCGTCCTGAAGCGCCTGGCCCTCCTTGAACCCCTCGCCCGACGCCTTGACGATCCGCTGGAGATCGAAGATGGCTCCCTGGTTCTCCAGGATGGGTACGGCGAGCACGGTCTCGGTGGTGAGCCACGGATAGAGGTCCACCCCCACACCGACCACGTCACCCGCCATCGAATTGAGATGGATCTCCGCGCATCCGTCCTGAACAAACGCGAACTCGTCAGCGGACACGGTGCCCCCCCCGGCCTCCCACGCCTCGGTCGTCTCTACGACGCAGTCGAACCATCCGGCCATGGTTGCGGACGCGGTGCCAGGTGCAACCAGTCCGAGTGATGCCACGACGCCAGCCGCGAGCACGCGACCCCACTGCAACTCGTTCATGCTTCCCCCTTGCCGACCGGATCTCTCCGGACACGATGATGTTGCGGAACGGTCCGACGACCGTGCCTGATGGCACTCTCCATCATGCCGCCGCTACGCACAACGACCAGCCAGCGCAGCGCGCGCGCACCGGCGTCGAAGCCCGCTCCATCGCCCACAATACAATCAGTCGATTGACCCAGGTTTCTGCGGTGCGCGGTGAGCTCGCCGGTGCGCGCAGGCGCTAGCGGAGCTTGATGGTGCGCCCGAAGATGCGGATCGACAGCCGCTTCTTCGACTTCGGCTTCGCCTTGCGCTTCGGCTTGGGCTTCGGCTTCGGCTCGTCGCTCCGGCGCGCGATGCGCGGGATCTGCTGGAGGCGCGTGCGGACCAGCTTGAGCCGCGACCGGGCCTGCTTGGCGAGCGCCTTGCGGCGCCGCTCGGCCTTCCTTCCACCGCCCACCACCGGCCCGAGGGCCGACATCGTCGCCTTGAAGCGCGTGAGGGCGGACATCAAGCGGCGACGCGCCTTGCGCAGCCGGCTCCGGTTCTTCTTGCCCTCGACGACCAGGTCGCCCGCGTAGTCCGCGGCCGACTTGCCGAACTTGCCGAGGAACGGGATCGGCGGGTCGGTGGTGAGGGTCACGGAGAGCACGGTCTTGCCCCCGCGGAGCTTGACCTTCATCGCCTTGAGGTACTTGCGGGCGATCTTGAAGTCCCAGCCCCGGACGGGCTTCACATCCTTGACCGCTGGCGTTGGCGCGGCCGTCTGTCCACCCTGCGTCGCTGCCTCGGTCTCGGAGACCGCCTCGGACTGCGGCTCGCTGGGCTCGGGCTGCGACGTCTGCTCGCCGACCTCACCCGGCGCCCCATGCGCACGCCACAGCGCCGCGAGGGCCTCGCCGACCTTGATCGCTGCCGCGGCGAGGTCGCGGCGCAGCGCGCGGAAGGTCGCGTCGAGGAGGTCGGCCGGGGCGTTCACGAGCGCGCGCGACGCCGCGTCGAACGCGTCCAACGCGGCCTGCAACGCCGCGTGCGCCGCCGCGAACGCCTTGACCGAGGCACCCGTCGGATCGGTCGCCTGCTCGCGGTCGAGCCGCGCCGCGTAGGCCACCACGAGGTCGCGGACGTTGCCGTGGCCCGGCACCTCGAGGCTGTACCCGCCCTGGCCAGAGACCACCTTCATCGCGGTGGCCTCGCCCGCGAGCTTGACCTCGACGTCCTGGAACGGCTCGACCGCGCGGCGCTCGCTCGGCGGCGCACCGAACCGGGAGCCGATCTGGTTGATCGTCGCCACGGTCAGCGCGGCGTCCTTCAGCCACTTGTTGACCGCGTCGACCCGCCGCGCGGCGGCGTCGGGCGTGAGGTCGACCAGCTTGCGGAGCTCGTCGGAGAAGTGGGCCTGGTAGGTGAGGTCGTTGCGGAGCTGAGCCAGCAGCTTCTCGAGCCCCGCGGGATCCTGCTGCGACGCGACGGACGCCTGCCAGGCGTTGAGCATCGAGGTGACCGGGCCCAGGCCGTCGATCACCAGCACGAGTCGCCCGTCGATCACCTGGGTGGTGATGGCGTGGCTGACGACGCCGATCTGCACCTGCCACTGCTTCGCGAACAGGTGCTTCGACTCGTTGAACGTCCACCCCGCCTGCGCGGCGGTGTGATCGGTCGTCATCCGCGTCTCGGCGAGCACGCCGAGCGCAGACGGCAGCCCCGCGACCGCCGCGATCTCGGCGCACACGCTCGCCGCCTCGGTCGCGCGCGCCGCCACCTCGGCCGCAGCCGCGGTGCGCTTCGCGGCCTCGTCGGGTTCGTCACCGAGCATCGTGCCGAGGTGCGACGCCGACTCGTGGAAGCGATTGTGGGCGCCCTTGAGCTTCGCGAGCCCGCCGTTGACCGCGGCGAGCGCCTCGGCGCCGTCGGGACGGTAGACCGACCACAGCGCCGCGACGCCACCGAGGAAGCCGATGCCGTGGATCTTCACGTCGAGGCGGCTGCCTGCGAGCTCGACCATCACCGGGAAGTCGTGCCCGAGCAGCGTCACCGTGCCGGCCGCGGCGAGGATCGCGGCCGCGTCGGCGTACTGCCAGCCATAGCCCTTGAACCGCGCGGGCGCGTCCTTGGCGGGCAACGTGGTGGCGGCGAGCAGATCGAGGAGCTGCTTGCCCGCGTCCTTGTAGGCGTCCTTGTCGCCCTTGTCGCGCTCGGCCGCCTCGCGCTCCTTGTCGCGACGGGTCTGCTCCTCGGAGCGCGCCCCCTCGACGCCGTAGCCGTTGAACGCGCGGTAGACGACGGACAGCGGCACCGCCAGCTCGCCGAGCAGCGCGATGAGCTGATCGGCCGTCTTGATCCGCTCGACCTGCTTCTGCTCGTCGTTCTCCTTCAGGTAGAGGAGCTTGCGCTTGAGCGGCGAGAGCTTCGGCAGCAGGCGACGCGCCTCGGAGAGCGCGTTGCGCGCCTGGTGCGACTCGCTGTCCTTCAGCGACGAGAGCTGACCGAGCCACACGCCCATCTGCGTGTTCAGCCGGCCTGTCGGCCCGCCGATGCCAATCCACAGATCGCCACCCCCGACCTCGATCGTCAGCGACTCGCTCTCGAGCCGACCGCCGAACTTCACGCGCTCGAGCAGGCGCTCGCGGGTCTTCGGCTCGTCCCAGCCGAACTCGAACGGCTGCCCGGGAGCCTTGTCGCCGGCCTTGCCGAACACCTTCTCCTTCAGCGCGCCGGCAGCGTCGATCGCCTTGTCCTTGGCCGCGTCCCACATCTCCTGGCCGGTCTTGCCCTGCGGCGCCTTGCCCTGGACCTTGACCGAGCTCACGCGCAGCCCGTAGGGGTGCATCTTCTGGGCGAGGTAGTCCTTCGCCTGGCGGCCGAAGTTCGCGTAGGCGTGCTGCCCGACCACCGCGAACACCGCCTCGGCGGCAGGATCCCCGATGTCCTTGTGCAGGACGACACGCAGATAGCTCCGCGCGTCGTTGTGGATCTTCTCGACGTCGTAGCCCTTCTGGCCCGCCTGCTTGTAGCGCTGCCCGGCGATCTGGCGGTTCGCGATCTCGAGCTCGTAGTCGGCCGTGATCTCGAGGTCGGCGAGCTTGTAGGTGTGTGCGCCGCCCTGCGCGTACTTCCCGATCTCGCCCTTGGGCAGCGTGCCCGCGAACGCGCCGCCGCCGTCCTGCTCGCCCTTCCCGTCGTCCTTGCCCTTCGGCAGCAGCGACAGGAACTTCTCGATCACCTTGTCGATGGCCTTGTCGATCTTGGCCTGGACGCCGTCGATGACCTGCTTGACCTTCTGCGCGACGCCGCGCAGCCCGACGAGGTTCGCGAGCAGCGAGATCGCGACCGGCACCAGCCCGGCGAGCGCCCCCTCGATGCCCTTCGCGGCGCCGTCGAGCTTGCCCTGCGCGATGTCGCCGAGGCTCGCCACCCACGCGGTGACCACGCCCCAGATCCGCTGCGTGTTCTCGCGCAGGAAGTTGTAGAGGTTCCACGCCGTCATCACGAGCTGGAGGATCGCGCCGACCGGGTTGAACATCGTGGCCAGCTTCAGCACCGCCTGGGTGACGACGCGCTGCATCAGCCAGCTCTGGATGTTCCCGATCACGTCGTCCCACAGGTTGCCGACGTGCTCCTCCATCGCGCCCCACAGGCCCTTGAGCCCGGAGCCCTCCTTGCCCTCGCTGTCGTCGAGCAGGTCGGTGATCAGCCCCCACACGAGCTCGACGCGCTCGACGTTCTTCTCGCCGACGATCTTGACCGCCTTCGTGCGGAGCTGCTGCGGGCCGACCCCGGCCACCTGGAGCACGAGATCGAGCACGCCCGCGCCGTCGAGCTCCTCGGGGATCTTGATGTCGCCCAGCTCGCCCATCAGCCAGTTCACGAACCCCTTCTGCAGGTGATCCATGAAGTTGTCGGCGAAGTTCTGGAAGCCGAGCCTGGCCGCGTCGATGGCGTTGCCGACGAACACGTCGGGGCTGTTCACGATCGTGTCGATCGTCTCCTCGGCGGAGCCGACCATCGCGTAGAACTCGCCGGGATCGATGCCCAGCACCGAGAGCACGGCCTCGAGCACCTTCTTGCCGAGCGCGCTCCAGTCGCCGGTCAGGAGCCCTTGCAGGGTCGCGGTGGCGAGCGCGACGGTGTGGCGCCACACCGCGATCACGGTGTCGATGGCGTTGAGCACCCACTGACACAGCTTCGCCACCGCGGCCTTGAGCGCGTTCGCGATCTTGAGGACCGACGCCTTCGCGAGCTGGACCGCCTGGTCGACGAACGCGACGAGGGCGCGGGCGAGACGCGGGAACGCCTCGGCGAGCAGCGCGTTGATCGCGCGCGTCAGCCACTCCCCGAAGAACGACAGCGCGTCGCAGATGAACTTCGTGGCCGCGTCGATGACGTTGCTCGCGATCTTGACCACGGCGTCGAGGATGGACGCGACGACCGCGCGCACCGCGTCGAAGATCTCGGTGACCGCCGCGGCGACCTTCTCGACGAAGTCCGCGACCGCGTCGACCGCCTTCTCCCACCAGCTCTTCTCGCCGCTCTTCTGGTCGGCCTCCTGCTTGGCCGCCTGCGCCTTCTTCTCGCCCGCGGCGATCTCGGCGGCGGCCTTGGACTCGGCGTCGGCGTAGTGCTTCGCGATCAGCGCCTCGTCTTGCTGCACGCGCTGATCGATGGTCGCGCCGAGCTTGGCCTTCTCGGCCATCGCCTCCTTGTGGAGGGCCCCGACCTCCTTCTGCTGCGCGGCGATCGTCTCGGACTTCTTGTCCTGGATGGCGCTGCGCTGCTCCGTGATCAGCGCGTCCTGCTGGGACTGGGCGTCGGCGTGCAGCGCCTCGCCCTTCGCGTGCTCGGCCGCGAGCTCGTCCTTGACCTGCTGGTCGCGTGCCTCGGTCGCCGCCTTCACCTGCGCGGCGAGCGGCGCGACGCTCTCCTGCATCTGGCCGCCGTACATCTCGTCGAACTTCGCCTGCACGTCGGCGCCCAGCCCGAGCTGCGTGTACTTCACCGCGTCGTCGATGACCGGCGGCTTCTCGAGCTCCTCGACCTTGACCTCGCCCGCCTTGAACTCCTCGTAGAACACCTCGGGCGTGATCAGCTCGACGCCCTTGGCCTCGACGACCTCCTTCGCCGCCTCGGCCTGGGCGCGGCCCGCCTGATCGAGCCCAGACGCTGCGGCCTTGTGCGCGCGGTTCGGATCCGCGTCGCCCGCGAGCGGGAGCTTCGGCGGCGCGCCAGGAGACTTCGGAAGCCCCGTGTCGGACTTGGGGATGGCGATCAGCGCGCGCTTGACGTCGGCCCCACTGACCCCCTCGTCACCGGGCTGCGCCTTGATCTGCGGTGCCACCGGGGCCCGGAACCCGCCCCTGGGGGCCGGCGCCTGGAGCTTGGGCTTCGGCACGTTGCCCGTGGCGCCGGTGTCGACGTCGGCGCGCTGCCCCGGCACCGGCACCGACGGCTTGCCGTCGGGCTCGAGCGTCTTGCCTGGCGGCAGCGGCGTCTGGTCCTTGAGCTCCACGTGGCAGGTGGGCATGCCCTCCTGAACGCCCTTCTGCTCGCCCTTGCCGCGCTCCGTGACCTGACCGGCGAACACCTCGACCTGCGCCGC
Organism: uncultured Enterobacteriaceae bacterium; assembly: GCA_964419905.1. Lineage (GTDB taxonomy): Bacteria > Myxococcota_A > UBA796 > UBA796 > JAFDJI01. Next base: position 5,572 of record CAYQSE010000148.1, on the reverse strand, counting down.
CTTGGACGAGGGCGGCATGTCCTTGTAGACGTCCACCGCGTCGGAGGTGTCGCCCGGCGGCAGCGGCATCGGAGGCGGCGCAGGCATCTCGGGCAGCGGCAGCGGTGGCGGCAGCGGCGGCGGGAGATCGGGGGTCGCATCGCCACCCGGGACGTTGTCCTGCTTGTCCTGGGGCTCGGGGGGGACCTCGGGCTCGTCGGCGGGCGGCGTCGGTGGCGGGGTGGGCGGCGTCGGCGGCTCGGGGGTGACCTGGGGCCCGTCGGGGACGACGTCCTGCTCGGGCTCGACCTTCTCCTCCTGCGCCTCCTCCTCGCACCCACCGCAGATGCACTCCTCCTCGACCCCCGCCGGCGCGCCACCTGCGCCGTCGAAGGTCACGATCTCGGCGATGCGCTGGAGGCGGGCGATGGGCAGCATCGCCGCGGCGCCGAACTTGCGGAGGGGATCCTTGAGGTCATCCTCGAGAATGTCGTTCCGAAGGCCAATCTCACGCAGGGCGTCGACCTTCTGGAGCTCGTCGCGCTCGCCTTCGCGCACCTCGTCCGCGGAGGTATCCTCGGATGTACGCCGCTGACGCGCGACTGCAATCATGCCCTCGTCGCCCCCGCAAAACCGCCCAGATTGTGCATTTGAGCACAGGACGCTTCGGATCTCAAGTGAAATCGGCACGCGCGCTGCCGCGACGAGCCGTGACGTATCGTCACCTGCCGCCGCCGACCCGGCGACTTACACGGAGCCCGTGACGAGACCGGAGACCTCAACGATGCTCGCGACCCTGGTGCTGGGGATGAGCCTCTGGCTCGACGCTCCGGCACACGCCGACCCACCCGAGAGCCCCACCCCGGAACAGGCACAGGCGCTGTTCGAGGCGGGCGCGTGGGCGCAGGCGGCCGAGGCCCTCGAGGCGCTGGTCGGGGTCGACGAGACGGATGGCGCCACCTGGTTCCGGCTCGCGTTCGCGCTCTACAAGATCAACGCGATCCCCGAGGCGTCGGCCGCGTGGCAGCGCGCGCTCGATCTCGACTTCTACCCGATGGTCTCCGCCTACAACGTCGCCGCGTCACGCGCGCTCCTGGGTGACGTGGAGGGTGCGATCACCTACCTCGAGCGCGCCGTCGCGCTCGGCTTCTCCGACCCCGAGCTGATGCGCACCGACAGCGACTTCGCGTCGGTGCGTCAGCACGCGCGGTTCGCCTCCCTGATCGAGCAGGCCGAGCGCAACGCCCGGCCGTGCATGTACGACGCCCGGTTCCGAGCGTTCGACTTCTGGGTGGGCGACTGGGTGGTGCGCGACGCGAGCGGCCAGAAGGTGGGCAGCGACCGGGTCAAACAGGCCGAGAACGGCTGCGCGATCACCGCGCAGTGGACCGATCAGTTCGGGCGCACCGGCACCAGCCTGACCTACTTCGACCCGGCGCGAGATCTGTGGGTCCAGACCCGAGTCGGTGCCGGCGGACACTTCGTCCAGGCCGAGGGACGCCTCGAGCGCTCCGGCGCGATGATCCTCGCGGGCGATCTCACGCTCGCGAACGGTGACTCACGGCAAGTCCGCACCATCTGGACGCCGCGCTCCGACGGCACGCTGCGCATGAAGGTCGAGCGCTCCGACGACGGCGGACGCACCTGGACCCCGAGCTTCGAGGGGCTCTACGAGCGACGCTCGATGTACGGGCGAGACTGAAGCGCGGCGCGTGACCGCAGGGGGCGCGCGGGGCTATCCTGCACCGCCTCGGAGGTCCCCATGTCTGATGTCGCCATCGTCACCTGCGCGCTCAACGGCGTGCTCACCGACCCGAGCCGCTTCGCCATCCCGGTGACGCCCGCCGAGATGGCCGCAGAGGCACGCCGCGCGCAGGAGGCCGGCGCGGCGGTCGTGCACGTGCACTTCCGGGATCAGCGGCCCGGCCTCGGCCACCTGCCCACCTGGGATCCCGCGGTGTGCGCCGAGATCGTCGACGCGATCCGGGCCGCCTGCCCGGGGCTGCTGATCAACCAGAGCACCGGCGTCGTCGGTCCGGACATCTCCGGACCGCTCGCGGTGATGGCGCGCGCGCGTCCCGAGATCGCCGCGATGAACGCCGGGAGCCTGAACTACCTGCGCACGCGCCGCGACGGGAAGTGGGCGTGGCCGCCGATGCTGTTCGACAACCCGGTCGACAAGATCGAGCGATTCCTCGCCGCGATGTACGCTCAGGGCGTCGTGCCGGAGTGCGAGTGCTTCGACACCGGCATCGTGCGCAGCGTCGGCATGCTCCGCGAGGTCGGTCTGCTCAAAGATCCGCTGCACGTGTCGTTCGTGATGGGCGTCGCGTCGGGCATGCCTGCGCGCCCGGAGTGGCTGCCGCTGCTGATCGACGAGCTACCCGAGGGCGCGCACTTCCAGACCATCGCCATCGGGCGCGAGGAGGTATGGGCGCTGCACCGGGCCACCGCGGCCCAGGGCGGTCACGTGCGCACCGGGCTGGAGGACACCTTCTACCTGCCGGACGGCCGCCGCGCCGAGAGCAACGGCGCGCTGATCGAGGCCCTCGTCGACGTGGTGCGGCAGTCGGGTCGCGAGCCCGCGACGCCGGCGCAGGCCCGCGCGCTGTTCGGGCTCAGCGCCGCGTGAGCGCGGCGCCGGCGCGCCGGGCGACCTCGGCGAGCCAGGACGCCGCCACCGGGAGCGCGGCCTCGTCGAAGTCGAAGCGGCTGCTGTGCGCTGGATGGGTCTCGCGCCCGGCGAAGGCGGCGCCGTAGCGGATGTAGCAGCCGGGGACTCGCTCGAGGAAGAACGCGAAGTCCTCGCCGCCCATGTTCGCCGTGTGCAGCGTGCCGACCCGCTCCGCGCCGACGACCGCGAGGGCCGCCTCGCGAGCGAGGGCCGTCATCGGACCGCGGTTGATCAGCGCGGGCGTGCCATCGCGAAACGACACCTCGACGCGGGCGCCGTGCGCGTCGGCGACGCCGCGCGCGACCTGGACCACCGCCTCCTTCAGGTGCTCGCGCGTCGTGGGGTCCTGCGAGCGGAGCGTGCCCTCGAGCCGCGCGTGGCCCGCGATCACGTTGGGTGCGTGCCCCGCCGCGAACCGACCGACCGAGACCACCGCGGCGTGGGCTGGATCGATGCGCCGTGACACGACCATCTGCAGCGCGGTGACGAGGTGACTGCCCACCACGATCGCGTCGAGCGCCTCGTGCGGGCGCGCCCCGTGGCCGCCACGACCCTCCACCTCGATGAAGAACGCATCGGTCGCCGCGTTGACGACGCCGTCGGTGACCACGAGCGCGCCGCAGCGGTAGTGCCGGTCGAGGTGCCCACCGAAGATCGCGCCGACGCCGTCGAGCGCCCCGTCGGCGATCATCGCGACCGCACCCGCCGCCTTCTCCTCGGCGGGCTGCCACAGCAGCCGGACGGGCGCGGGCGGCGGCGGCCCGCTCGCGAGCAGCGCCGCGGCGCCGAACAGCAGCGCAGCGTGACCGTCGTGTCCGCAGGCGTGCATCACGCCGTCCCGCGTCGACCGGAACTCCAGGCCTGTCTCCTCGTGGATCGGGAGGGCGTCGAGATCCGCTCGCAGCGCGACGAAAGGCCCGTCCACGGCGCCCGCGATCTCGGCGATCAGGCCATGCCCCCCGACGTCGCGACGCACCGCGAGCCCGAGCGAGGACACCTCCGCGGCGACCCGATCGGCAGTGCGCGACTCGTCGCCCGAGAGCTCCGGGAAGCGATGGAGCGCACGTCGCAAGTCGACGATCCGGTCGAAGAGCGCGCCGGGGACGCCGTGGGGTTGCGCCAGGTCGTTCATGGGCCGGGTCGTATCGCCGTCACGCCGGCGCGGAAAGAAAGAGCTTCGTAATACCCACCGCGCGGCCACGGACCTACAGGAGCCCTCCCACCGAGAGCCCCGACATGGATCTCCCCGACACCCTCGGCCAACAGCTCCACCTCCCCCCCGAGGCGTCCGTCCAGGTCGCCGCCGTGGTGGTGGGCGGTCTGCGGGAGCGTGTCGCGCTCGAGCTCGGTAGCGCTGCGGCTCGGCGGCTGGACCGCGCCTTGCCCGAGCTGGCCATCTGGCGAGCGCAAGGCGGCATGACGGCCCAGGTCGACGGTCGGCGGCTCGCGCTCGCGGTCGGCCGCGCCGAGGCGCGCGCGATCGCGGTGGTCGCCGAGGTCCTGTACGGGCTCGGCGCCGAGCCCGCCGCCGCGGACCTGGTCCCACCCATCGTGCGGAGCTGGCTGCTGGTGCGCCTCGGCGCCGAGGCCGTGGACGCGCTCACCCGCATCGTGCCGTTCCTGGTCGGCCCCGAGGCGACGCCCGTTCCGAGCGGACGAGGCTTCCGCGCCGCCGAGAGCGCCTGAGCCTCGCCGATCCGCGCGTGTTCAGGTATGCTCCGTGCTCCGCGTCCCCCGTCCGGCATGCACAGGAGTCCCCATGGCAGACGCCAAGGTGAAGCCGCGCTCCCTCGCGCTCCCCCAGGATGACCAGCCAGCGCCCGCCGAGGCCATCGGCCAGCCGCTCCGCGCGGGGCGACGGGTGTTGCTCCGCAACAGCGACGAGGCCCAGTCCATCGAGATCATCGGGCCTGACGGCGCGCTGGAGGTCGAGGTCGTCCTGACCGACGCCGGCCCGTTGGTGCGCATCAAGGCGGGCCGGATGGAGATCACCACGACCGAGGACGTCGACGTCTCGTGCCGCGCGTTCAACGTCAAGGCGACGCACGGTGTGACGATCGAGAGCGGAGACAAGCTCCAGCTCAAGTCCGCCGATGACACCGACATCGACGCCGGCGGCGATCTCCGCGCCAAGGGCGAGACGATCTGGCTCAACTGAACGGCCCGGAAGGGCCGCAGCACCGGGTGCCACAATGAAGCTCGAGGTCGTCCACTACCACCCGGACACCGACTGGTCCAAGCCCTTGCCGGTCGGGATGGACTCCCGGCAGACGCTCGTGGTGATGCTGCACCGTGAGGCGTCGCCCGACGTGCTCCAGGCGGTGCGCGATGCGTTCCCCGATGCCCACCTCGTCGAGACGACGGGCCAGGCGCTCCTCGTCGGCGACGAGGTCGTCGAGGCCACGGTGGTGGTCGCGGTCGCCCAGATGGAGCACAGCCGCGTCCAGAGCCTGACCGAGCTCGGCGGCAGCGCGGATGACCTCTCGGGGGAGCTGGCGCCCTCGGTCGATGACAAGGAGCGCCAGGGCAGCCTGCTCGTCGCGTCGACCGCGGTGGCGCTCTACGGCGACAAGGTGCGCAACGGGACGGCGCGCGGCGGCTCGTGGGCCGGCACCGCGAAGCTGGTCGAAGACGCGTGGGAGCTCGGCGGGCATACCGGCGAGCCCGTGCTGATCGTGCTCGCCTCGTCCGACGGCGCTCCGCCGCCGCTCAAGCAGCTCCAGGCGCTGGGCGAGAAGGTGAAGGATCCGCACCGACTGGTCGGCGTCGGGTTCTGCGCCGAGGGCTTCCGGGTCACCACGATCAGTGAGCGCGTACCGGTCGAGGAGGTCACCGGCGCGCAGCCGGCAGGTGGCGGTGCAGGCGCGGGCGCGGGCGCTGCAGCCCCTGCGGGTGGCGGCGGCATGGCGGCCGCGGCAG
>CAYQSE010000147.1:0-14287 GCA_964419905.1 uncultured Enterobacteriaceae bacterium | reverse complement strand
TGATCTCGGGCCGCAGCCAAGATGTGTAGGATCGACAGCCGTCCCGGCCGACCGTGGCCCCGGCGCTGAATCGTGGGTCGGCCGTCCCGGCCGACCGTCTGCTGGTCGCCGCCCGCGGCCTAATAGCGCAGGCCGATGCCGCCGCGGAGGGTGAAGCCGCTGAGCGGCATCGTGCCGAACGTGTCGAACTGCGCGGCGCCGAGCAGGCTGTAGCCGGCCTCGAGGTGGATGGCGCCGGTGAAGCCCTGCGTGGTCTTGCGCGGGATGCGGAGCTCTACGCCACCCATCGCGCGGCCGCCGCCCGAGATCGCGGACTCGCGGCGCTGCTCGGGGCTGTCGGGGTCGCTCGTGTGGTAGTCGAAGCGCGCGTCGGAGAACCACAACAGCCCGTCGAGGTGCGCGTAGGGCACGAACAGGTCGCGGATGGGCCAGTCGAAGCGCACGCCGACCAGCGCCTCGTTGCCGAAGTAGGCGCCGTGCCCGAGGGTCTCGGAGGCGGGGCCGAGCAGCGAGGCGCCGGTGCGGACGTGGTGCCAGCCGGCCTGCACCGCGAAGTGCTCGTGAAACGCGTAGGCCGCGCGCAGGCCCATCCCGAACGCGGCGCTGCTGTCCGAGAACGTCTCGAACGATGCGTCGGGGAGCACCAGCGTGCCCGCCTCGAACGAGAGCTCGTGATCGGCGGCGCGGGCCGTCTGCGTGGCCGCCAGCGCGGCGAGGAGGAGAAGCGGTCTCATGGGGCGGACTCCGTGCGCGCGGGGCGGCCATCGAGGATGCCGAGGGTGGCGAACCCGCTGACCTCGCGCAGCGCGCCGGTGGCGGGATCGTAGAACGACACCAGGCCGAGCCCGTTGTCGTGGGTGATGTAGAACGGACCATCAGGCACCGTGCCGATCGCGAGCGGTCGGTCGGCGAGGTCGAGCGCGCTGACGTCGTTGGTGTACAGGTCGAGCGCGTACAGGGTGCGCACGTCTCGCTGGAGCACCAGCGCGGAGAGGTCGGTGTCGGTCGCGATGAACGCCGCGCCGATGCCTTGCCCCTCCAGCAGGTAGGGCACGCTGGTGCCGCGGTCGGTGCGCAGGTCGAGGATCTGCATCCCGGGGCTCTGGTCGTAGAGCCCGCCTGCGCCTCCGGCGGCGCCGCCCTCGGGGCGCGTCAGCGCGAGCGCGAACTCGTGGGTCGGGGCGAGGTGGAGCTGCACGGCCGGGTTCTCGAGGCGGTACTCGACCAGCCCGAGCGTGGCGAGATCGAGGCGGTAGGCGTCGTGTCCCCCGGCGTCGTTCCACAGCAGCGCCATGCCGTCCTCGAGCAGGATCCGGTGCATCGGCTCGTCGAGCGGCAGCGAGGCGGCCTCGAAGTACGTGTGCTCGAGCACGTCCACGCGCGCCTGGCCGGCGAAGGTGAACACGGTCTGGTCAGTCGCCGCGTCGACCGCCATCGCGGTCGGGGCGCCCGCCAGCGACACGAGGTTCACCGATGGGTTCTCCAGATCGAGGACGTAGAGATCGCTGCTGCCCTGCGCGGAGATCATCGCGTGGCGTCCGTCGGGCGTCAGCGCGACGCCGACCGGCACCACGACGTCGTCCGGATCGAGCACGAGCGGGAAGGTCACCTGGCGCACCGGCGGCGAGGCGAGCAGGTCGATGACGGCCACCTCGCTGCGCGAGAGCACGACCGCCCGCGCGTCGTCGTCCGAGAACAGCACCTGGTCCGCGGCGAAGCCGACGCCCACCGGATGGGCCGTGCCGGTGGCCAGGTCGAGGACGACCACGGTGGACAGGCTGACCACGCCGCCGACCTCGACCTCCTTCGAGAGGTCGATCCATGCGATGGCCCACGAGCCGTCGTGCGAGAACGCGACGCTGTTGTAGGCGCCCGGCACCTCGACGGCCTGCTCGACCGCGCCCGCGCGCAGGAGCGCGATCTCGGTCCGGGCCTCGCGCGCGTCGCTCGGGCAGTCGGTCGGGTCGCTGTCGGGGCAGGGGTAGCTGGTCAGGAACGCCACGCCGCGCTCTCGGTCGGGCGCCGCGACGAGCGACGTGACCACCGCGGGGCGCAGCGGCATCAGCGTGATGTCGCCGTTCACCTCGATGTAGGCGACCTGACCGGTGTGCGGCAGCGGCACGTAGAGCCCGTCGGTCACCGCGACCACGCCCAGCGGATCCCACAGCGGGCCGTCGAAGCGCGCGGACGAGCCGCCGGGGAGGTGGTTCCAGCCGCAGCCGGCGAGGGCTGCGGTCAGCACGATCGTGCGAAGCATGGGTCAGTCCTCGATCTGGGCGTTGAGCTCGAAGCCGGTCAGCGTTTCGACCGAGCCGTCGTCGGGGTCGTAGAACGAGATCCGGCCCAGGGGGTGTTCCTGGCTGACCCACGCGGGCGGCTCGTCGCCGTCCGCCGGGGCGAGATCGGGCAGCACGCCGACGAACACCGGGTGGCTGCGCAGGCGGATCTCGTCCGCGAGCAGCGTCCGATAGTCGAGCACCGCCAGGCTGTCGGTGCCGTCCAGGATCAGGTAGCCGCGCTCCCCCGACGTCGCGTTCGCGAAGCCGATCGGCTCGGCGGGCAGCAGCAGCGGGTTCGCGCGGAAGTCGCCCAGATCGATCAGCGACAGCGCCCACTTGCCGGTGAACGGCGAGGGGTCGGCGTCCGGCGCGTCCTGCTGGGTGTGGAACACCATCAGCGACCCACCGGTCGGCGTGACCGCGACGCCGGCGACGGGCTTGACCAGCGAGCGCACCTGGATCTGGTCGGTGGTGAGGTCCCAGGTGGCGTAGCGATCCTGGAGCACCGCGGTGGAGTACAGGATCGCCTTCTCGCCGTCAGGGGACATGGTCAGCGAGCCGAGCACCACGCCCTCGGGCAGATCGAGGATCTCGGGCGCGAGGAAGGGATCGGTCGTGTCGAACACGTGCACCTGGCCCGAGCCGCGCGAGATCACGACCGCGCGCGCACCGTCCGGGGTGAGATCGAGATCGGTCGGGTCGATGCCGACGGGCAGGCTGCTCACGTCGTGGGTCGCGAGGTCGACCAGCACGAGGTCGTCGGCGCCGAACTGGCGGACGAACGCGAACGCGCCGTCGGGTGTCAGCGCGACCTGCTCGGCGGCGGGCGGGTCGACGAGGTCGTCCGAGACCTGCACCAGATCGGGCCGCGGCACGGGCAGCGTGAGGTCGAGCAGCGCGAGGTAGGTGTCGGAGACGACGACGCCGAGCGTGCTGTCGTCGGTGAACTGGATCGCGCGGGGGTTGAAGCCGACCGCCATCGCGAAGTGCTCGGCGGTGCTCAGGTCGACGAGCGACACCTCGTTGAACGACTGGATGCCGGTGGCGGGCGGATCGTCCGGTCGGCGCGCGTTGACGTCGTGCCACAAGGCGACCCAGCGCCCGTCCGGGCTCATCACCATGCGGTTGAAGTGGCGTCGGACGGCGACGGTCGTGGTCTCGAGCGTGCTCGCGTCGATCAGCGTCACCGTGTCGTCGCCGCGGTTGAACGCGACGGCGTGCGCGTAGTCTGGCGTGGTCAGCACGATCTGCGGATCGAGGCCCACGGACGTGGTGCGGACCTCGCGGGTCTGCACGTTCACGCGCGTCACCGTGCCGAGCGACGGGTTCGCGACGAACACGTATACGTCGGTCTGCGCAGGCATCAGCGGGATGTAGGCATCGGGTGCCTCGGGCTCGAGGCCGCCGGCGCCGTCGTCGTTGTCGCCGTTGCCCGGCGCCTCGCCGTTGTCGGAGTCCGAACGGTCTTCGGGGGACATGTCGTACTCGGCGCATCCGAGCGGGATCGCGAGCAGTGGGACGAGCAGGGCGAGTCGCGTCATGGGAGCTCCAGGCGTTTCGACCACGAGGTTTGCACGTTGCGTGCCACGTCGTTCCTTCGCCCATAACGGGTCGCTGCTGCGCATCGGGCTGCGGACGATGGCGGCGATCGCGACACCGCTGTCGCGGTAGGGGATAGGGTCGGGAGCGAGGGAGGACGCGATGGGGCGGCGCCGCGAGGTCGTGCTGGTCGGGGGCGGACACAGCCACGTGCAGGTGCTGCGGGGCCTCGCGATGGCGCCGCTCACGGACGCGCGGGTCACCGTCGTCGTCGATCGGCCGATCGCGATGTACTCGGGCATGGTGCCCGGCTTCGTGGCGGGGCAGTACACCGCGGACGACGTGTCGATCGACGTGCGGCCGCTCGCGCGCCGGGCTGGGGCGCGGCTCGTGGTCGCGCGCTGCGAGGGGGTGGACGCGGACGCGCGGCGGATCCTGCTCGCGGGGCGGCCACCGCTCCCCTACGACGTGGCGAGCCTGAACGTCGGCTCCACCGTGCTGGGCCAGGACCTCCCGGGTGTGCGGGAACACACGCTGCCGACGCGACCGATCGCTGGGCTGGTCGAGGCGCTGCCGGCGCGGCTCGCGGCGCTGCCCGAGCGCGACGGCGAGCCGCCGATCGTCGTGGTCGGCGCGGGCGCGGGCGGCGTCGAGCTCGCGTGCTGCGTCGCGGCGCGGCTCCGACGCGACGGGCTGGCCCCGCGCGGCACGCTGATCGGCGCGGAGCGACCGCTCGCGTCGCGTCCGGCTTCGCTCGGGCGGCGCGTGCTCGCCGATCTCGCGGCGCGGGGGATCGCGTACCGGACGGGCCGCGTCGTCGCGATTCAGGCGGACGCCGTGGTCCTCGAGGACGGCGCGTCGCTGCCGTCGGCAGCGACCCTGTGGGTGCCGGGCGCCGCGGCGCTGCCCTGGCTCGCCGCGTCGGGGCTGCCGGTGGACGGGCGGGGCTTCGTGCGCGTGGACGATCAGCTCCGCGTGCTCGGGCGGGACGACCTGTTCGCGGTCGGCGACTGCGCCGTCCCGGCGTCGTGGCCCGAGATCCCGAAGGCGGGCGTGTACGCGGTGCGGCAGGGGCCGACGCTGACGGCCAACCTGCGCGCGTGGCTCGACGGCACGGCGCTGCGCACCTACCGCCCGCAGCGCGACTTCTTCACGATCCTCAACTACGGCGACGGCACGGCGATCGGCGCGAAGTGGGGCCTGCACGCGGTGGGCGCGTGGATGTTCGGGTGGAAGGATCGCATCGACCGGCGGTTCATGGCGCGGTTCCAGGTGCTGACGCCGGACGGGACCCCCGCGCCGGCGTTCGCGCAGGGGCTGCCCGCGATGCCCGAAGCCGAGATGGTGTGCGGCGGGTGCGCGGCGAAGGTCGGGCAGGACGCGCTGGCCCGCGCGCTGGCGCGGCTCCCGGAGGCGCCCCCCGATCCGAGCGCTCTGCTGGGGCTCGCGCACGCCGACGACGTCGCGGCGGTGCGCCTCGGCGCGCACGAGGTGGCGCACAGCGTCGACCAGTTCACCGCGTTCACCGACGATCCGTGGCTCGTCGGGCGCGTGGCGGCCGTGAACGCGCTCAACGATCTGCTCGCGAAGGGGGTCGACCCCCAGCACGCGCTCGCGCTGGTCGGGATCCCGCAGGACGAGGACGCGCCGGACGAGGCGCTGTTCCAGGTGCTCGCCGGCGCGCGCGCGACCCTCGACGCGCACGGCGTCACGCTGCTCGGCGGCCACACGCACCTGGGGATGGCGCTCACGGTGGGGTTCTCCGTCCATGGTGTCGTCGAGGCGCCGCTGTGGCGGCTCGATGGCGCGCGGGCCGGTGATGCGCTCGTGCTCACGCGCGCGCTCGGCACCGGCGTGCTGCTGCACGAGGACGCCGCGGGGCGGGCCGCATCAGGCCCGGTCGACGTGGCGCTCGCGGGCATGGTGCGAAGTGCCGCGGCTGCGGTCGCCGTGCTCCGCGACTTCCCGGTGCACGCCGCGACGGACGTGTCGGGCTTCGGGCTCGCGGGGCACCTGAGCGCGATGCTGCGCGCCTCCGATCGCGCGGCGCGGCTCGAGCGCGCCGCGCTGCCGCTGCTGCCAGGCGTCGCGCGGATGCTCGCCGCCGGGCGGCGCAGCACGTTTCACGCCCAGAATCGGGCCGCCTTCGACGTCGACGGGCCCGACGCGCCCGAGGTCGAGGCGCTGTTCGACCCGCAGACCGCGGGCGGGCTCCTCGTCGCCGTGCCGCCCGACGTCGCCGCGGCCGTCGTCGCCGCGCTTCACGCCGCAGGCGAGCCCGACGCCGCGATCATCGGCGCGGTGGGACCGCCGCGCACTCCCCGCATCACGACCGGCTAGACCCCGTGGTCCCCGGGTTCGGGGGCGAGGGTGCCGCGCTGCTGGTAGTCCGCGAACAGGTGGCCCCAGTGCGTCGTGTCGCGCCAGCGGCGCCAGGTGCGGCGATCGTGGAGCGGCCAGCGATAGCGGTCGTGGTAGAGCTCGGAGCCGAGCACGAACAGGTGCACCAGCGGGGTGTGGAAGAACAGCCGCTGCAGGCGCTTGAACGGGCCGAACCACATCAGGTCGCCGATCCGTGAGGCGCCGTTGTCGCCTACCGAGAACCCCCACCGCTCGTCCGCGAGCGCGGGGTCACCGACGATGTCGATCTGGTCGCGGCGTGCGTTGCCGAGTCCGTCCTCGTCGGCCATGCGCAGGTAGGGGATCGACAGCGGCTCGAAGCCCATCATCGTGGCGGCGACGGCGTCGATCGCGACCTGGTCGGCGGACGCGAGCATCACGTCCTTGATCGTGGGACGCATCGTGCGCGGGCCGGGGCCGTCGCCCGCGGTGGTGCCGTCCATCACCGCGAACAGCCCGGCGTGCACCTCGCGCTGGATGGCGAGCAGGTCGACGAGCGTCTCGTGGATCCAGCTGTGCGCGTAGTGCCGTCGGCTGTCGAGCAGCCCTCCGAACGCGTTCTTCATCGCGCCGGTGGTCGTCGTGTAGATGTGGCACTTCACGGTGGGCAGGTGCACGATGTTCGCGCCGTGGAACGCATCCGGGATGCGGATGCCCTCCGGGAAGATCCGATCGAGCGCGCGCATGCGGGCGCGGGGTGCGTACACCGACCACGACATGTCCTCGGGCTCGTAGTTGCGGCGCACCGGGACGCCGTAGCGCGCGAGGATCGGCCGGTAGCCGTTGAGGTCCTCGCCGCGGCGCGCGTCGGTCACCACGGTGCGGTTCTGCACGCAGGTCAGGTCGTCGAGTCCGCGGGCGCGCAGCGCGCGAATGGTGCCCTCGAGCTGCCACGGCGTGGTGTTCGCGCCGGGGAACGGGAAGTGCCAGGAGATGTTGTCCTTGAGGATCGTCGGTGCGCCGGGCACGAGGGCGCGCTCGACGCCCGCGAGCCCGTGCAGGCGATCGATGTCGTCGAGCACGCGCTCGGGGCGAACCCGGAGCACGGCGACCGTGGAGCGGGGCATCAGCGGACTCCCAAACGAAACGCGGCCCCTCCCCGGTGTGGGGAGGGGCCAGCGAGGACGCCCTGGCGCAGCCGGTCGGAGCGTGGCCCCGTGATCTCGACTGCAGACTCGGCGAGTCTACCTGATCAGGGCTTGGAGGGCAAGCGCGTCGCGTACGTTAGGGTCAGGGGTCGGCGCCTGCGGTAGGCTCTCGCTCCTGGAGGGGCCATGTCGGAGGACTCGGACACGCGGATGCAGGGAGCGGTCTCGGCGACCCTCGCGGGGATGCTCGATCGCGTCCGGAGCCGGGCGCCGAGCGTGGCGCTGGCACCGTCGGATCGCCTCGACGGGCGGACGGTGCTGATCACCGGGGCGAGCCGGGGCCTCGGGCTGGCGACCGCGATCGATCTGGCGCGGCGGGGCGCACGCCTGCTGCTGGCGAACCGCAGCCGGCTCGCCGAGTCGGTGGCGGCGGTCCGCGCGGCACAGGCAGACGCCCAGGTCGAGGCGCTGTCGCTCGACCTGGCCGACTTCGCGTCGATCACCGCGCTGGCGGACACCCTGAAGCGCCGCGAGGAGCGGCTGCACGTCGTGATCCTCAACGCGGGCGTGGTGCCGATCCGGTCGCGGCAGACCGCGGCGGGGCTCGACGAGATGTTCCACGTCAACTACCTCGGCCACGTCGCGCTCGTGGAGCGGCTGCTCGCCGACGGCACCGTCCCGAACGCGCTGATCTGCGAGGGCAAGCCCGCCGACCCGCCGGCTCGGCTCGTGTTCGTCGGCTCGGAGTCGCACCGCTCCGCGCCGGCGATCGACTGGGCGCAGTTCGGGGTGCCGCGCGAGTACGGCACCGGGGAGGTGATCGCCGAGTACGGCAAGACGAAGCTGCTCGTGCACACCTACGCCGAGGAGCTCGCGCGGCGGCTCCAGTGGCCCGGCGGCATCGTGGACGTCGCCGTGCACCACCTGTGCCCGGGCGCTGTCGACACCGGCATCGCGCGCGAGGCGCCGGGGTGGAGCAAGCCGCTGCTGCGCCCGGTGATGAAGCTGTTCTTCCAGTCGCCGCGCCGGGCGTCCGAGCCGGTGGCGTGGCTCGCCGCGAGCCCGACGATCGACGAAGAGAGCGGCCTCTACCTGCACCTCGGGGTGCGCAAGGAGGCGAGCGAGGCGGCGCGGGATCCGGCCGAGGGCGAGCGCCTGTGGGAGCGCACCGTCGCGATGATCCGGGATCTGGACGCCTCGTTCTCGAGCGCGGTACGCCCCGAGAGCACACCCGCCCCCGCCCCGAGGAGGCGCTGAGTCGATGCCCAAGACATCCGAGGAGCGCGTCGCCGACGGCAGCGCATGGCGCGAGTTCTGCCAGATGCTGGAGGTCGCGGGCGCCGTGCTGCAGCGGCCCGGCACGCCCGATGACCCGCTCACGCGCGCCGAGGGCGTCCGCTACCTCACGCGCCTCACCCGCACCGCGCTCGAGGCGTTCGTCGAGCACCGCGACCCGGCCGCGCCGGTGCTGCGCCGCATGGTCCACGAGACCGCGAAGATGGGCAACGACAACCCCGACAACCACTACCTGAACGGGGCGGTGAGCGGGGCGTTCGACTACCGGATCACGGGCAACCGGGGCACGGTGCACTGGCTGGAGCTCGCGACGCAGCGCGGCGACTACGGGCAGAGCCGCGGCATGCCGCCGACCGGGCGCCTCGATGCGCGGGATCTGGTCACCGACGCCAACGGCGACTTCGAGATCTGGATGTCGAGCACCGCGGGCGGTCCGAACTGGCTGCCGATGACGCCCGAGACGGGCACGCTGATCGTGCGCCAGAGCCGGCTCACCCCCGACGAGGTGCTGGCGACCTTCCACATCGAGCGGGTCGGCGGCGACGGACTGCCCACGCCGCTCACCGCAGAGGCCATCGATCAGGGACTGCGCAGCGCGGGGATGCTCGTGGGCGGCGCGGCGGCGATCTTCGCCGGCTGGGCCGAGGACTTCCAGGCGCACGTCAACCGGCTGCCGCGCTTCGATCAGGCGCTCTCCGACAGCATGGGCGGCGTGCCGGGCATCCAGTACCACCACTCGTACTGGCGGCTCGCGCCCGACGAGTGCCTGGTCATCGAGGCGACGCCACCCGCGTGTGATCACTGGAACTTCCAGCTGTCGAACCACTGGCTCGAGTCGCTGGACTACCGGTACTTCCGCATCCACACGAACAGCGCGATCGCTGCGGTCGAGGCCGACGGGACGATCCGGCTGGTCGTCGCGCACGACGATCCGGGGCATCCGAACTGGCTCCAGACGGCCGGTCACGCGCACGGGGCGATGTGCTTCCGGTGGGTGCACCCCGACGGCGACGCGCCCGAGCCGTCGTGTCGGGTCGTGAAGCTGGCCGCGCTGCGCCGGGAGCTCGCCGGTTGAGCACGCGCCGCACGTCCACGGACTATCGCCAGCCGTATCGTCCGCTGGCGGTGCGCGCCTACGACGAGGTCGCGCGCCGCGTGGGCCTGCTGCGCGCTGGGCTCGACCCCGAGGAACTGCTCGCGGCCGCAGCGCGCAAGGAGGGGCTGTCGGAGTGGGGGGACCCCGATCCGCGCGATGCGCTCGCGGTGCTGTGCCGCGCGCTGGAGGACGAGGCGGCGCTGACCCCGATGGGGCGGATCATCCAGCGCCAGCGGCTGATCGGGGCGCTGCGCGCGCGGCTTCGCGTGAACGCCTACCACCGCGCGCACCCAGACGCGTCGTCCGTCGCGCTGGAGGCGCCGATCGTGATCAGCGCGCTGCAGCGCACGGGCACGACGCTGCTGCATCGGCTGCTCGCGTCGACGCCGGAGCTGCGGGCGCTCCGATCGTGGGAGGCGCTGAACCCGGCGCCGTTCCGCGGCGGGTGGCGCGGCGAGGATCCCCGCGTGGCCGTGGCCCGGCGCGCCGAGAGCGCGGTCCGCTACCTCGCGCCGGACTTCTTCGCGGTGCACCCGCTGGACGCATCCGAGCCGGAGGAGGACGTGATCCTGCTCGACCAGGCGCTGCTGTCCACCGTGCCCGAGGCCACGCTGCGGGTGCCCTCCTACGCCGCGTGGCACGAGGCCCAGGACCCCGCGCCGGCCTACGCCTACCTGCGCCGCGCCCTCCAGGCGCTCTCCCACCAGCAGGGCCCCGGGCGGTGGGTGCTGAAGACACCGCACCACATGGAGTTCCTCGACGCGCTGTTCGGGGCCTTCCCCGACGCGCGCGTGGTGTGGACCCACCGCGATCCGCTCGTCACCATCGCGAGCTTCTGCAGCATGGTCGCGCACGCGTGGGGCCTGTGCAGCGACGCGGTCGATCCGCACGAGGTCGGCGCGCACTGGTCGCGCAAGATCGGGCGGATGGTCGACCGGGCGATGGCGGTGCGCGCGCACGCGCCCGAGAACACATTCGTCGACGTGCGCTACGACGACCTCGTGGCCGATCCGGTCGGCACCGTGCGCCGCGTGCACGACGCGCTCGACCTGCCGTGGACCGCCGAGGTCGAGGCCCGGGTGCATGCTGCCCGCGAGCGGGCGCCGCGCGAGAAGCACGGGAGGCACGTCTACCGCCTCGCGGACTTCGGGCTCGACCAGGACGCCCTGGCGGAGCGCTTCGCCGCCTATCGGGCGCGCTTCGGGCTGGACGCGACGCGATGAGGCGCTTCAGCGCGTCGCGAGGAAGTACTCGCCCATCATCAGCGTGCGCACGCGGGTCAGGCGGGTGAACCCGGTGACGGCGCGGAGGATGCGGAGCAGGTTGACGACCAACTTCAGCGGGTTGCGCCCGGCGCCGTAGAACAGGAACGGGTTCGTGACGTGCCGCGCGCTCGGCCAGCACTCGGCCACGATGCCCTCCCACGGCGGCGCGCCGTCGGTGAGCGCCTCGACCACGAGGTTGCGGACATACCGGGTGCGCGGCTGGATGGCCTCGCTGATCGGCGACATCTGGCCGTGCCAGCGCGCGATCCACGCCGCGCGATCGAGGCGGGGCGGGCGCTCCAGCAGCGTGAGCGCCACCACGCCCGGCGAGCGCTGCCCGTCGGGCCAGTCCCGCGGCGCGGCGTGCCGGTTGCCGCCGTAGTCGGTGTACACGCTCTCCTCGACGCGCCACGCGTGGAACGACAGCCCGTGCGCTTCCAGGACGGCCTCGAACGGCGCGCGATCGGCGAGCTCGGCCACCCACAGATCGAGCGCTGCGAACGGCAGCGGGTCGGGGCCGCGAAACGGGTTGGGCGAGGGGAGATCCGAGTCCGGATCTTCCACATAGGCGACGAGCCGGGCGGGCTTCAGCGCGAGGAGGTCCGGCGCGAGGCGGTCGATCACCCGCGCCCGGCGGTCGGCGCGGGTCGAAGGCTCGCCCCACAGCAGCACCACGAGCTTCACGGGCTCGGACATCGTGGCCCCCACGGCGCGCTCACGCGCCGCTCCGGTCGTACATCTTGCGGGTGTTCGCCGAGAACAGCCGCACGGCGGCGCGTCGTCCGAGCAGGTGGCGCGTGCCGAAGTGCACGAGGCGGTTGAACGCGCCGGGGATCCACACCGGGCCGCGCCCGAGATGATCGAGCGCCTCGCGGGCCACCTGCTCCGGGTGCCCGGGGCGGGCGGTGCCCCGGACGGACTCGGGCGTCTGCGCCATGAAGTTGGGCGTGAGCGTCGCGCCCGCGACGCAGCCGAGCACGTCGACGCCCTTGCGCCCGAGCTCTTCCCACAGCACCTCGGCCAGCGTGGTGTCGAACGCCTTGGTCGCGGCGTAGATCCCGACCATCGCCGTGCCCTGGAAGCCCGACAGCGACGACATCAGCACCAGGCCGCCGCGGCCGCGCGCGGCCATCTGCGCGCCGAAGTGCCCGGCGAGCAGCACCGGGCCGCGCACGTTCACGTCCAGCGTCGCGAGCCGGTCGGCGACCGAGAGGTCGAGGAACTCGCCGATCACCGAGTGGCAGGCGTTGTAGACGACGAGGCCGACCTCGCGGCCCTCGAGTGCGGCGTCGAGCGTGTCGAGGACGTCGGCGCGGCCGAGGTCGGCCGACACGGTGAGCACGGTCACGCCATGCGCGTCGCGCAGCGCCTGGGCGGCGGCCTCCAGCTTCTCGCGGCGGCGCGCCACCAGCACCAGGTCGAGCCCGCGCCGCGCCGCCTCGTCGGCGAACGCGGCGCCGATGCCCTCGGACGCGCCAGCGATCAGCGCCCACGGGCCGTAGCGTTCGCGAAACGAGGGCATGGGCACCTACAGCACGAAGGGGATGAGCGCGCGTCGCGCGGGTGGGTAGTCGTCGAAGCGCTCCCGGTACCATCGATGCGTGGCGAGCGCCCGGGGCACGAGGTTCGCGGCGCTGATGGCGAGGATGAACAGCCCGCCGGGCGACGCGGTGGCCAGCCAGAAGCCGGCCCACGCGGTCAGCTCCGCGAGGTAGTGCGGGGAGGACACCCAGCGGAACGCGCCGCCGTGCGGGATCTTGTAGCCCCCCTCGCCGGGCGCGCGGAGGCGGCGCAGGGTCGCGTCCGCGTGGACGTTGACCGCAAGCGAGCCGAGGTAGAGCGTGAGGCCCGCCCAGAAGCGCGGCCGCTGCGTCCAGCCGTCGGTGAGTGCGACGCCCAGATCTCCGATCCACGCCCCGTTCAGGTAGCCGTGCAGCGCGGTGACGACGACGCCCGCGGCGACCACCACCCAGCTCATCCCTGCGCCCTCGCGCACGCGTAGCAAGAGCGGGTTGAGGAGGCCGCGGTTGGCGTAGTGCGCGCACCACAGCGCGAGGAAGAGGAGCGGCACGGGCTGGGTGGCCTGCGCGCCGCGGGCGAAGAAGTAGATGAAGGTCAGCGGCGCGGGCAGCTCCATCAGGATCCACCCGAGCTTCGGGTGCAGGCTCGGGCCGAACCGGGCCGTGCCGAACCGTCCGTAGGGGGCGCGCACGAACAGGCTGGAGGCGGCCACCAGCGCGGCGAGCACCATCCCCGCCGCGAGCGCGGTGTCGTAGCTCGGGTCGCCGCTGACGGACGGGATCGTCATGCGGTGTCGCGCCGCGTCGGCATCGGACCTCCCGCGGCCATCCTAGCGGGCCGCGGGGCGCGGTGGGCGATCGCGCTACGCGCCCCACGCGACGCGCGGCGCCACGAGGTTGCCTACGCCCAGCTCGCCGCGCACCGCGGCGAGCGGGCGGTGCCAGTGCTTCGACCAGTCGATGCCGAAGAACAGGTCCGCCTGGCGACCGAGCAGCGTCCCATGCACGATCGCGGCCTGTACCGCGTGCGGCTTCAGCAGCGGGTGGCCGAGCACCCCGCGGATCATCGCCACCGAGATGGCGATCGGCGCCATCCGGGTGTTCGGGAGCTGCGCCAGCATGAACGCGAGGATCTGCACCTCGCTGACCACGTCGGTGCCGAACCCGAGCACGACGTGCCAGATGTCGTGCACTTCGTAGAGGTGCATCGGGATCCAGTCCGTCTCGCCGAGCGCCTTGTCGGTGAGCACCGCCGGCGAGATGCCCTCGGCGCGGACGAAGTCCGCGAACGCCCGCCCGAGCGTGCCCGGCGGAAGCTGCGCGAGCGCGTCCACGTCCAGCTCGAGGTGGAACGGTCGCGCGAGCGCGGCCGCGGCGCGGGGGTGGGCGGCCAGATCCGCCCGCATCGCGGCGAGCTGAGCCGGGGTGTTCATCGCGGTCACCAGCCCGAAGATCGACGGCAGGTGTCCGGGGCGTAGCAGCAGGTGCAGTCCGTGGTACGCGGCGGCGGCGAGGCGAAAGGGGGAGAGCATGGGAGACTCCTCGTGCGATGCGCGGGGACCGATGCAGTCGTCATGCCAGGCACGCGCCCGGCGATTCGACGAATAGGCGGCGTTTCTCCGTCTTGTTGGCACCTTTGGATGCGCGCGGTCGATGCGCGCGCATCCGCGGCGCGCATCGACCGCGCATACGGCTCATGTCGCCCGAGCTGCAGCGCGATCGAGGTCCGGCCCGCCGGGCGGGCGCACGGGCCGTCGATTGATCACTTCTCCAAGAAGTCAGGATGAAGGCGGGTTCGCGAGGA
>CAYQSE010000146.1:9574-14468 GCA_964419905.1 uncultured Enterobacteriaceae bacterium | reverse complement strand
AACGCCGCGAGGGTCGCCACCGCCTCGGCATCGTCGACGCGCGCCGCGAGTGCATCGACGACCCGCGCCTGCACCCAGGGCTCCGGATCCCACAGCCCACGTTGCGCCCAGGCGCCCGCGCCCGGGCTCGGATCGCGCCGCGCGAGGTGCGCCAGCGCCCGACCGCGAGCGGATGGGTCGAGCGAGCCCGCCGCCTCGGCCAGGATGTCGAGGGCGACCGGATCGACGCCCTCGATCGCCGGCGGCGGCGGCGGCGTGGGCAGCGGCGCCTTCGGAGCGCAGCCGCCGAGCAGCAGGAGCACCCCGAGCAGCAACGCGCTCAAGGTGGCGCCGTCCCCAGCCGCGCGAGGCGGAGTCTCGCGCTCGGGTTGCCGGGATCGAGCGCGAGCACCTTCTCGTAGTGCGCCCGCGCCACGTCGAGCTGTCCGGTCGCCTCGGCGCGCACCCCGGCGCGCCACTCGATCGACGCCCCGCGCGCGAGCTCCCGGCGCGTGACCTTCAGGCCGCCGCGCGCGGTGGCCCGCAGCGACGGATCGGTCGACTTCACCAGCACCTCGGCGTAGATCGCCGAGGCGTCTGCCCACGCCTCGCGCGTGACGGCCTCGGCCGCCGCGGCGATGCGATCCTGGAGGCGACGTGCCTCGGTGGTCGGCCCCCAGCCCATCGCCCGCTGCACCACCGGATCACCGCGATACTCGGCGAGCAGGGTCTCCTGCGCGGCCTTGGCGCGCCGCGCCGGGCGCTTGAGCTCCGCGAGCAGCTCGTTGCGACGCCGCTCGCGCGCCGGGTTAGGGCGGGCGGCGCTCTCGAGCGACGGCCGGAGCGCGCCGAGCACGACGTACTCACCGGCCACGAACGCGAACCGCTCGGCCGAGGGATCGTCGGGCGTCGCGTGCAGCGCCAGGTAGAACGCCTTGAGCGCCGCGCGATGATCGTGCTGCCGCATCGCGTCCATGCCGCTCTCGAACAGCCGCTCGGCGCTGCCCGCGTCGACCGTCGCCAGCTCGGGCAGGTCGAGCACCCAGGTGGGGGGGGGCGACGGTTGGGTGCTGATGCTCGGCGATGCGGTGCGCTTGACCACCACGAACAGCAGCGCCCCGCTGACCACCATCACCAGCGCCATGAACGTGAGCAGCGTCGCGCCGCCCAGCGCCATCGACACCCAGCCACCGACCCCGCGCCGCCGGGACTCGGGATGGGGCAACGACACGTCGGCCTCGGACCACCGATCGTCCCCAAACGACCGATCGCCGCCTTCGCGCCGGCGACGCACCCGCGGCGGGCTGCTGACCGGGGTGTTCCCGCCCGCCTTCGTGGCGTCGTCGAGCACGAAGCGCAGCTCGGTGTTGCCGACCTGCACCCGATCCCCGTCGTTGAGCACCGCCTCCTTGACGCGGTAGCCGTTGACGTAGACCCCGTTGGCGCTCCCCATGTCGCGGAGCACGTAGTGCCCGTCCTGGAAGAACACCGAGCAGTGGTGCCTGGACGATGCGGGATCGGGGATCACGATGTCGCGCGTCTCGCTGCGCCCCATCGTCAGCCCGGACGTCGCGATCGCGTAGCTGTTCTGCGCGAGCCCGGGGCTGTTGATCACGTCCAGGCGCGCGAGCGGACCGTCGAGCGTCGGCTCGTCGGGCTGGGCGCGGTTGTCCTTGCGGATGCGAACCTGCAGCACGAACGGATCGATCACGACCTCGTCGCCGTCCGCGAGCTTCTGGCGCTCGACCCGGCGCCCCCGGTAGAAGGTCCCGTTACCGCTGCCGAGGTCTTCCACGGCGACCTCGTCGCGCGCGACGAGCAGCCGCGCGTGACGGCGGCTCACCCCGACGTCGGAGAGCACGACCTCGCAGTCCTCGGACCGCCCCATCCGGGTCGCACCCTCCTGCAGACGCACCACGCGATCGGGGTGTCCCGGCTGGCGAATGATCATCTCGACGGACTCGATCACGCGGCGTCCTCCCTGGCGTGGCACGGTCTCAGAACGGCCACCACCAGCGCTTGCGCTCGGCGCCGTCGTCGAGATCGGGTCGCGGGCGCACGCCCGTGTCGTCCTCGGACTCGCCCCACTTCAACCGGAACTGACAGCTCCCGATCGTGATCTCGTCGCCGACCCGGAGCGCCTGGTGCCCGGTGACGCGAACGCCGTTGACGAACACGCCGTTGCGCGAGCCGGCGTCCTGGAGCCACAGCGAGCCGTTGTCGTAGAGCAGGCGGGCGTGGAAGCGTGAGACGCCTTCGTCCTTGAGCACGACGGCGTTCTCGTCGGAACGACCGATGTCGAGCCCCCCCTCCGGGACCTCGATCTGGCCCCCCACGAGGGATCCGCTGGTACACACCAGCACCGGGACGTCCGTCATCACACCTCCCCGCGCGCAGTCTAGCCCAGGTGTCGCCGGATGAGCACCGGGTCGCCGCGCAGCCCCGTGAACGCCTCGAAGGCGAGCGCCGCCTGGTGCACGAGCATGTCGATCCCCTCCTGGACGCGGAGTCCGCGGGCGCGGCACGCCGCGAGCGCCGGTGGATCGGGATCCCAGTAGTTCAGGTCGACCCACACCGCACCCGGCGGGAGCTCCGTGATCGGCAGCGCCTCGACCGACGCGCGCGCGCCGCCCGCGGTGGCGTTGACCACCAGCGTCAGGTCGCGGGCCAGCGCGGCGAACGCGGTGGGCGTCAGCGGGTGCGGCTCGAGCACGGCGCCGGGCAGCGCGCGCGCGAGGTGGTCGGCCGCCGCCTCGGCGCCCGCCAGGCTGCGGTTGAAGATCGCCACCCGCCCCACGCCGCGCCCGACGAGCGCCGCGGCGACCGCGCGGGCCGCGCCGCCCGCGCCGAGCACGGCCGCAGGCCCGGTGGGCATCGCGCCGAAGCGCTCCTCGAACGCGCGACAGAACCCCTCGCCGTCCGTGTTCGCCCCGACCAGCCGCCCCGCGCGCGCGACGACGACGTTGGCCGCGCCCGCGATCGTCACCGCCGGCTCGACCGCGTCGAGCGCCGGCACGACGACCGCCTTGTGCGGCACCGTGAGGTTGACCCCGGCGAGCCCGAGGGTGCGCAGCGCCTCGACGAGGCCCGCACCCCGATCCGGCGCCACGTCCAGTGCCACGTACACCGCGTCGAGGCCGTGGTGCGCGAACAGCGCGTTGTAGATGCGCGGCGACAGCGAGTGGTGCACCGGGCGGCCGAGCAGCGCGAACACGCGCGTCGCGCCCGTGATCACGCGCCCTCCGCGCGCAGCACCGCCCGCGCGTCGCGGACGTCCTGCGCGATGCGCGCGATCAGCGCTTCGGGGGTCGCAAACGCCTCCTCACCGCGGAGCCGCTCTACGAACTCCACCCGCGCCTCGCGACCGTAGAGATCGCCCGAGAAGTCGAGCAGATGCACCTCGACGCGGTGATCGTCGCCATCGGCGAACGTGGGGCGCACGCCCAGGCTGGCGGCGCCCTCCCGACGAACGCCATCGCCGAGCTCCACCCACACCGCATAGATGCCGTTCGCGGGGACGAGCGCGGTGTGAGGCGCGAGGTTCGCGGTGGGGAAGCCGAGCGCGCGCCCGCGCGCGTCTCCGCGCACGACCGTGCCGGAGACGACGTGCGCCCGCCCGAGCAGCCGCGCCGCCTCTCGGACGTCCCCGTCGCGGACCGCCTGCCGGATCCGGCTGCTGCTGATCACCTCCCCGCCTGGCGCGTGCGGGTCGACCTGGGCGATCGGGACGCCGAGCACCCGGCGCAGATCGTCGACGGTGCCCTCTCGGCCGCGCCCGAAGCGGAAGTCGTAGCCGACGACCAGCCCGCGCACACCGAGCCGCTCGCGCAGGATCACCTTCGCGAACGCTTGCGCGTCGAGCGCGCCGAGCGCGCGGGTGAACGGCTCGACCACGACATGGTCGACGCCAGCGCGGCCGAGGCAGGCGATGCGCTCGCCGAGCGTCTGGATGCGGGGGATCGGGTTGCCCGGGCGCAGCACGTCGCGCGGCGCCGGATCGAACGTGTACACGCACGCCGGACCGCCCGCCGCACGCGCCTCGTCGACCAGCCGACCGAGCAGGTGCAGGTGCCCGCGATGGACCCCGTCGAAGTTGCCGATGGTCAGGACGGGTCCGGGCGAAGGGCTCGGGTAGGACGCCGAGCCCTCGAACACTTCCGGGTGCGCTGTCACCTGACCCCCGCCGAACACCTGCCGCTAACGCAGTGGCGGGTGCCCGTCCAAGCGCCTTGACAGCCGGGGTTCCGCGTCGTACCACCGCAAGACGTGGCGCGCACCGCGCCCACTCAGGCGGTTCCTCCCCCGATGCTGCCCGCGCTCTCGACGACGGCCCGACTCGCCGGTGCCGCGCTCGCCCTCCTCGTAGGCTGCGCGAACCCCGACACGCCCACGGACCCGCTCGCTGACGCCGCGTCTCCCGCCGATCCGCGCCTCCCGGTGCGCGGTGACGTGCTCGTGGTCGGCGTGCCGTTCGACGCGGGTCCGCTCAGCCCGATCGAACCCGGCTTCGACTACCGCGGGATGATCATCGAGCTGGTGCACCCCGGGCTCGTGCGTCGCGCCACCCAGCAGGGCCTCATCACCTACCTCCCCGGGCTCGCCGCGACGTGGGAGCGCTCCGACGACGGGCTCACGCTGACCTATCCACTGCCTCCCGAGGGTCGCTGGGAGGACGGCGCGCCCCTCACCGCCGAGGACGTCGCGTTCTCCTGGGGCGTCCTCGCCGATCCGAAGCGTGGGCTGCAGTGGAGCCGTCACCACGGCTCCCTGCGATCGATCACGACGGATGACCCACACAAGGTCTCGTTCCACCTCGACCGGGCCCGTCGCCCCGAGCTGCAGCAGGGGGTCACCGCCTTCCCGGTGCTGCCACGGCACCGCCTGGTGGATCTGGACGACGACGCCCTCGCCGAGG
>CAYQSE010000146.1:0-9564 GCA_964419905.1 uncultured Enterobacteriaceae bacterium | reverse complement strand
GAGTTCCTTCCGGATGCGGGGAAGTGGACTCTTCCCGCTTCCGGGCCGTTCCGGATCGAGCGCTACGAGCCGGGTCGCAACCTCGTGCTCTCGCCGAACCCGGCCGCGCCCGCCGACCGCAAGCCCCACCTCGACAACGTCGTCTTTCGCGTCGTTCCCAGCTATAAAGCGCGCCTCGAGGCGCTGCGGGAGGGGTCGATCGACATGATCGTCGGCATCGACCCCTCCGACGCGATGGGACTCCAGGCAAACCAGAACTTCGAGATCCTTCAGGTGCCGTCCGGCTCCATGCGGTACGTCGGCTACGACCTTCGCGACGCGCGCTTCAAGGACGTCCGCGTCCGCCGGGCGCTGACCCACGCGATCGACCGCGAGCGGATCATCCGCGACCTGTTCGTCCGCGGCGGCACGCAGTTGGGCCGCTACTGCATCGGCACCGTGAGCCAGAACCAGGGCGGGTGGTTTGCGCCCGAGGTGCTACCGCTGCCCTATGACCCTCGCGGGGCGATCAGCCTCCTCGAGGCCGCCGGATGGCGCGACGGCGACAAGGACGGCGTCCGCGAGAAGAGCCGTGTCGTCCTGGCCTTCGAGGTGTTGATCCAGGACGGCAGTCCGGGCACCGCGCAGGTCGCCGAGCAGATCCGCCTCTATTGGGAGTCCATCGGCGTGCGCGCACAGGTGGTGCCCCTGCCCCCGTCGGAGTTCCTGCGCAGGATCCAGGCGCGCGACTTCACTGCGTTCGTGTGGGGCTACCACGCAGATCCCGCTGTCGATCTGTCGTGGGCGTGGGCGTCCGACGGCCGCTACAACTGGGGCGGGTATGCGTCCAAGGACGTGGATGCCCTGATCGCCAGCGCGCAGACCGCGTCAGACACCACCGAGGCCCAGCGCCTCGTCCGCGCCGCGCAGAAGCAGATCCACGACGACCAGCCGGTGTCGTTCCTGTTCTGGCAGGACGACCTCGCCGCCGTCGATCGCCGGTTCCGCGGCGTTCAGGTCAACCCGTACTCGTGGTTCGACCGCATCGAGCAGTGGTACGTGCCCGCCGCCGAGCAGAAGTACCGCGGTATCGCCGCCGACCTCCCGCATGGGGGCCCGTGAGCACCGCCGCAGGGCTCATCCGCCGAGGACGACCCCGCAGCACACGAACGAGGACAGCAACAGCACGGCGCCCACCACGACGATGACCGGCACGCCGAGCAGTGCGAGCACCTGGAGCGCGGTGCTCCCGCTGTTGACGCGCCGCGGCGACCGCGAGACCGCGGACGGCGGCGGCTCAGGCACCAGCGAGGGCGCGCTCGGCGGCGCCGGGATCGCGAGCGCGTCGTACGTCGGCGGCGCCTTGGGCCGACTCGGCGGCGCGGGTTCGTCGTCGTCGTCGTCGTCCGGATACATCGTGGCGCCCGCCCGATGGCCGGACGGCTCGGGTGCCGGTGCCGGTGCCGGTGCCGGCACCGGGCGGTCGGGCCACCCGCCCTCGAGATCGCCGTTCCCCACACGGCTCTCGGTCAGCACGTCGCTCGAGAAGTCGTGTGGCTCGAGCGCGTCGTCGGCGGGCACCAGCGGCGGCACGACGTCCTCCGCCCAGTCTCTCAGCCACGGACCGCGCACGTCGAGGCGGAGATCGCGGCTCATCCGCTCGACATCGCGCGAGGTCGGCCGCTGCTCGGGGTAGTACGCGAGCATGTCGCCAACGAACGCGACCACCTCGTCGAGGGCTACCCCGCGCAGCGCGCGCAGCGCGTCGTCCCGCCGCACCGCGAACTTCTCGGGCTTGATCGACACCCGGCCGAAGTGCTCGCCGGTGAGCATCTCCCACAACAGCACGCCGATCGCGTACACGTCGGAGGCGGGGCCGTCGCGGTGGTCGAAGCGCTCCGGTGCCATGTAGCTCAGCGAGCCCAGCAGCATGGCCCGCGTCTTCGCCTCACGACCGGCGAAGTCGGCGCGCGCGACGCCGAAGTCGAGCACCTTGACCTCGCCGTTCGCGGTCACGATCACGTTCTGCGGCTTGATGTCGCGGTGTAGCAGCCGCAGCGGCTCCCCGCTGGGGCCGGGCGTCGTGTACGCGACGTGCAGCGCGCCGGCGATCTCACCGACGATCTCGAGCGCCGGGCCCTGTGGGAGCGCGCCGCCGGTCATCAGCCGCGCGATGTCGGCGCCGGCGATGTACTCCATCACCACCGTCCACCGCCCATCGAGCCGGATCAGCCCGTCGACGTCGACGATCGCGCGGTGGCGCAGCATGCCCAGCAGGCGCGCCTCGTCGCGCAGGCGGCTGGCGACGGTGGCCACGTTCTCCATGTCGGCGTTCAGCACCTTCAGCGCCACCTGACGCGTGAAGCCGCTCTCACCCAACAGGTCCGCCCGGTAGACGGTGCCGAAGCCCCCCCTGCCGAGCGCGCCATGGACCCGGTATCGCCTTCCCTGGTTCATCCGCCTCCGAGCGGGCCAAGCCTAGCCTGTCCGAAGCGAACCGGCGCGCGCAAGCTCACTCCGAGGCCGCCACGCGCACCCGTCGCGCGGCGATCACGAACACGAACAGCGCGAACCCGGCGTGCAGCACGGTGGACGCGACCACCCACGGCGACAGCCCGCAGTGATCCTGGAGGAGCTCGTGGACGAAGAACGGCGGCACGAACAACGTACCGACGATCTCGGCGGCGTCCCGCGGCAGCACGGCGGCCGCGAGCAGGGGAACCAGGAAGAAGACCAACATCAGCGCGGTGTTCAGCGCCCAGCTCGACTGCGGTCCCAGCGAGAGCCCGCCCCAGATCGCGGTGAGCGCGATCCACGCCCAGGCGGCCAGGAGCCACGCCAGGATGAGGATCGCGGTCGCGATCAGCGCGACCGACAGCGCGCTGGTCGACGGACACACGCCACCGAAGGAGCCCGAGGATTGGAGGTTCAGGGTCGACCAGGACGCCGTCGCGATCAGGACCCCCCATCCGAGCCACAGGTAGGGGAGGGCGATGAGACCGATCGCGGCGAGCTTGCCGGCCACGATCGAGGACCCGGAGAGCCGAGACATCAGCAACAGCGGGAGCGTGCGTCCACGACGCTCGCCCTGCGTGCTCTCGGTCGCGAGGCTCACCGTGAGCACGCCCGCGATGAGGGTCCCCGAGGTGGCGAGGAGGACGGCCCCCGCGCTCACGTCGACCGTTACGAAGACCCACGCCCCGAGACCGAGCCAGAGGACGAGCAGCCAGCGGGCCCCGATCACCGACGGACCCGACGAGCCGGTGAGGGCCTCGCGCCACACCACGGGGTGTCCCCACACCGCTCCCCGCAGCCACCGTGGGCGACGCGCGCGCTGCGCCGCCTCGAAGCGACCGCGCAGCCACCGCGCGCGCAGCAGCGACGACTCGCGCACCAACAGCACGAGCAACCCCGCCAGCCCGACGTCGACGAGTCCGACCCACACGAATCCCAGGCCGCTCGTGACGCCCAGCGGCAGCGGCGGCCCGGACCAGACAGCAGGCCCGAGCACGACGATCACCGGCAGCGCGATCACCGCGAGGAGCCCTGTCCAGCCGATGGTCGCGCGGATCCGCTGTGCCTGCCGATGCTCCAGCGCGCGGGCCGACTCCTCGTGATCGAGCACCGCGTGCGCGAACAGCGGCCCGGACCACGCGATCAGCCCGATCGCCGTCGGCGCGAGCGCCAGCGTCGGGAGCAGCCCCGCGGGACCGTTCGACAACACCCCCCACGGGGGCGAGACATGGGTCTGCGACCCCACCGCTCCCCCGTGCAGCACGCGGTACAGCTCCGGCAGGGCCACGAACGCCACCAGCGCATAGACCGCCGCGACGCCGAACATCGTCGCCGGACCGCGCACGTGGAGCCCGACGAGGCCACCGAGCCCACCGAGCAGCGTCACCACGAGCAGGATGTTCACCGTCGCGTTGACCACCTCCCACACCGACACGCCGCCGAACGCGGTGCACACGACGAGGATCGGCATGCCCCCCAGCACGAGGAGCAGGACCGCGAACAGCCGGGAGAGCACCTTGCCGAACACGATCTGCGTGGCGGTGAGCCGCGTCAGGGCGAGGAGCTGCAGCGTGGCGTCGTCGCGCTCCTCGGCGATGCCCGAGCCCACGAGCACCGGCGCGAGCCCCCCGCCGAGCACGAGCAGCATCATCGCGTAGCCGACGAACAGCTCACGCCCGAGCGGGCTCGCCACGGCGAAGCCCGAGCGGTCCCTGAACGCCTCGGCGAGCATCAGGAACAACGACAGGAACAGGAAGAACGAGACGCCGGTGCGCATCCCCCACGTCTGCCACCGCCGCGCGCCGCGGAGCGCGTCGCGGAAGAACAGCGCGCCTCCGCCGTGCAGCGCCTCGGTAGCCCGCACCCCCACCCCCTACTGGACCAGGCCCTTGGTCAGCGTCATGAACACCTGCTCGAGCGTCGGATCCTGACGCTCGAGGTAGCGAACGCCGATCCCACGCTGGACGAGCAGCGTGGACAGCTCCGCGAGATCGAGGTCCGCGCCCAGGTGCACCGCGACGTGCCGCCCGTCCTCCGACGGCGCGGCGGACACCACCTGAGGGAGCTCCCGGAGCACGACGCAAGCGCGCGGATCGTCCGTCGTGCGCAGCCAGATCTCGGCCTCGTTGCGCGCCATCGCCATGATCTCCTCGAGGCTCCCCTGCGCGACCAGCTCGCCGCGCTCGAGGATGCCCACGCGATTGCACACCTCGGCCAGCTCCGAGAGGATGTGGCTCGAGAGCAGGATGGTCTTGCCCATCCGTCGCAGCTCCTTGAGGATCTCCCGGATCTCGATGCGCGCGCGGGGATCGAGGCCGCTCGCCGGCTCGTCGAGGATCAGCACCTTCGGATCGTGCACCAGCGTGCGCGCCAGCCCGAGCCGCTGCTGCATCCCGCGCGACAGCGTGTCGATCAGCGCGTCCTTCTTGTAGGTGAGGTCGGTGAGCTCGAGGAGCCCGCCCACCAGCGAGACGCGCTCCTTCTGCCGGATGCCGTAGGCCGCCGCGAAGAAGTGGAGGTACTCGGTGACCGTCATGTCCCGGTACACGCCGAACGCGTCGGGCATGTAGCCGACGAGGCCGCGGATCGCGTCCTTGTCCTTCCACACCGAGTGGCCATCGATCGTCGCGTCGCCGCTCGTCGGCTCGAGCAGCGTCGTGAGGATGCGGATCGTCGTCGTCTTGCCGGCGCCGTTCGGGCCGATGAACCCGTACATGTCGCCCGCCTCGACGTGCAGGTCGATGCCGCGCAGCGCGTCGAGCGCGCCATAGGTCTTGCGCAGGTCCTTGGTGCGGATCACGGAGCGCCTCCCGGCGGCGACAGGGGGACCCGGAACAGGGTCATCGACAGCGTGTTCGGCTCGAGCCCCGAGAGCTCCAGCGGCTCGAACGGGGCGCGCGTGAACCCGAGCAGCGCGACCCCGCCGTGCAGCGACAGGTGCCCGCGACCGACCTCGGGGTGCTCGAGGAACGCGTGCTCGACCCACTCGGGATCGAGCACGTCATCGACCAGCGCCGGCTCGACGCCCCGCGCGGCGACCTGCTGCTCGAGGGCCGCGAGCGTGGCCTCGGCGCCGAGCGGCCCGTCCACCTGCGCCACGCCCCCGTCGGGCAGCGGCCCGAGCGACACGAGGCGGCCACGCGCGACCAGGTGCGCGCGCTCCAGGTCGACGCCAAGCTGATTGCGCACCTGCCAGCCCCCGGCTCGGCGCGGCTCGAGGACGACGCGGCCCGGCTGCCTGGCGACCCAGGTGGTGCGCGCGTAGCCGAGCGTCCACGTCTCGGCCCGCCAGGACAGCGCGCCGCCCGACTCGGTGCTCAGCAGCTCCAGGCTCCACATCCCACCCGGCTCGGAGAGTGGCATCACGGAGCCACCCGGGAAGCCGGCGCGCAGGACCAGGTCGGAGCGGCGCGTCGCCCACACGCCGAGGTAGGTCGCGCCGCGCCACAGCGGCCCCTGCGGGCCGTCGGTGGCAGGCAGCACGTCGATCACCTCGACCCGTGTGGTGACCGCCTGGCTGCCCTTGGCCCGGCTGGTGCCGACCAGGGCGACCGTCGAGAACACGACGATCGTGATCGGGAAGGTCACCCAGGTCCAGGCCTGTCGGTTCAGCGCGCGCAGCACGAAGTAATCGACGGGTCCGATCAGCAGCAGGTAGACCCCGGCGAACACGACGAGCCAGCGCAGCGGGAGCGGCGCCACCCCGGGGATCTCCGCCAGCAGCTCGCGGACACCGGCCTCCCACTCGCCCTCCGGATCGCCCTCCCGCCAGCCGCTCGCGACGGTGTAGTGGCTGTCGCCCGCGATGTAGAAGTCGTTCGCGCTGCTCCCGACGAGATCGAGGCGCGCGAGCAGGCGCCGATGCGGCGAGGCGTCGGCGCCGAAGTCCGGGAGATAGGCGCCGTGCGCGCCCGACGCCCACTGCGCGTCCTCCCACGGCGTCCCCCCGCGCCACAGCCAGTCCTCGGGTGCGCCGACGGGCGGCAGCCACAGCAGACGCCGCCACAGCGCCTCACGCGACAGATCGCGGGAGAGCGGGGCGAGCAGCGGATCGGTGAGCAGGACGTGCACGGTACCCAACCCATAGGCGCCGGCCGCCCACACCGGGATGCTCCCGTCCCCGCTCGTCACCGAGGCGAGCGCCACCGCCCCACGCGCGGGATCGGTCGACAGCCTGGCCGCAACGACCGGCGCGGCGACCGACGGACCCGCCTCCCCACCGAGCGACTGCACCAGCGCCCCGAGCCCGTCGTGGTCCGTCAGCCTGTCCAGCGTCACCGGGAGCAGCTCGGCCAGCGGGGAGCCCGCCAGCGCGCGCCAGCGATCGGACACGGTCAGGAACAGGTGGCCGCCGTCCGCGACCCAGGCACGCAGCGCGTCCAGCTCCGCGGGGCCTACGGTCGCGGGGTCGGGATCGGGCCACACCACCCACTCGACCACCGTCCACGGGGCCACGGTGGTCGGGAGTGCGTCGAGCGGCACGAGCCCGACGCGCACCTGCCGCGGCGCGTCCATCGTGTCGCGAACGCGGGGGCCGGGCACCGGCCCGCCCCACGCGTCGCCGATCGCGTTGACGCCGAGGGTGGTGTCGCCGATCACCGCGATCCCGACGTCGTCCTCGCCGATCACGGTGACGGGGTACTCGGCGGTCGCAGCGTGCCGCCCGGCCATCAGGGAGACCACGCGGGTCGAACCACCTCGCCCGGCGACGTAGGTGAGCCCTGCGGCCTTGCGGCTGCCACGCGGCAGCGACACCGTGCGCCGATAGGCGCGGGACTCGCCAATCCCCAGGTCGGACGCGCCGAAGGACAGCGTGAGCTGGGTGTCGGCCAGTCCGTTCGCCGCCACCACGCGCACCTCGGACGGTGCGGACACGCGCACCAGCCCGTCGGCGAACGGCTCGACGCGGTAGCCGATCCGCCCCTCGACCACGTCCAGCGGCGCGCGACCGACGTCCACGAGCGGCGACGCAGGCTGCGCCCACGCGCTCCCCGCGCTCAGCAGCAGCGCCGCCGCGGCCACCCATCCCGCGCATCGTTCAGTCATGGCGCAGACCCCAGGCGCGTAGCTTCACACAAGCGACGGTGAACAGCACGCCCGCACCCAGCAGCAGCGCGAGCAGCGACACCCCGATCTCGACCAGCGACGGGTGACTGACCAGCAGCGGGTTGATCAGGCGAAACGGTAGCGCGACCCACCACACTCCCCGTGTGAACGCCGCGATCGCGGGCGGCAACACCATCCACGCCGTGAGCACGCCCACGCCGACCGCGTAGGTGGCCTGCGGGCGGCGCAACGCGAGCGCGAGGCACATCGCCCCGCACAGCGTGAACAGCCACAGCGCGATCAGCCAGGCGCTCGCGCCGAGTCCGAGCGCCGTGGCCTTGAGGAAGGAGCCGCGCTCGGCGATCGCGAACAGGACCTGCGCGTAGAACGCACCCCCGATGATGAACGGGACCGAGACGAGCAGCAGCGGGAGCGTCGGCGCGGCCACGCCCAGCGCCTTCGCGCCGAGGATCGCCACGCTGCGCATGCGGGTGGTCAGCAGGATGTCGAGCGACGCGGTCCGGCGCTCCTCCTCGATCGAGCGCGCCGCCATCCACAGGGTCAACGCGATCGCGGCGAGCGCGCCGGCGCCGCCCATCGCGAGCAGCGCGCCCGGGATCACCCACACCATCGAGTACGCGGCGACCAGGATCGCGACGAACCACAGCCCGAACGTCGGCCCGATCGCGTGCCACGCGCGCCCGTTGAGCATCCGCCACAGCACCGGGTTCTCCCACACCGCCGCGGACGGCGCCTCGCGCAGCGGCCGGCGGACGCCGAGCATGTCGTCGGTCGTCAGCACGACGTCCATCGCCACGCGCAGGTAGAACCAGGTGCCGACCAGCAGCGCGCCGACCGACCACGCCCACAGGAACGCCCGCGACAGCCCGCCGACCCACGCGCTCACCGTGCTGCCGCCGCTCGCGGCGCTGATCACGCCGAAGTACGAGCCGACGACGGCGAGCGGCAGCGCGGTCGCCAACGACAGCGCCAGCGACACACCGACCCACCACACCGCGCGCACCGACCACGACGCCGGCTGGATGAAGCGGTACAGCGTGCCGCCCGAGATGCGGATCTCGTAGAACCGTCCGCCCAGCGTGGCGAGCAGCCACAGCACCGGGAGGTACGAGGCGATCGGGAGCAGCGCCCACGCGTCGCGCGCGGTGGTCCCGAACAGCGGCGAGAGGTCCGCGAGCGATCGCCAGTCCGCGGTCATCGTCGCGTGGGCGAGCGGCACGACCAGGAACGCGACCAGCCCGTAAAACAGCGCCGCGAGCGCGGACACCACCGGGCTCCGCGTGAAGATCGCGAAGAAGCCGCCCATCGCGCCCATCACCGCGACGGCGAGCAGCGCGTGGCTGGTCACCGCGACGACCTCGATCGCCGACACGCCGCCGAGCGAGGTCACCAGCGCCTGCACCGGCATCGCGCCCAGCACGACCATCATCAGCAGCAGCACCTTCGCGACCACCTTGCCGACGAAGATCCGGGTCGCGCCAAGGCGAGTGAGCAGCAGCAGATCCGCCGTGTTCTGGTCGCGCTCCTCGATCACCGCGGACGCGACCGCCATCGGCGCGAGCACGGTCGCGACGAGCACCTGCATCACCGCGAACGCGACGAACACGATGCGCGCGGACCGGCCGAGCGAGGCGGGATCGAGCCAATCGCGGCCAAACGTCGTGACCACCCACACCGCCGCGAGGAAGAACCCCATCAGCACGGCCGAGAACAGCATCCGCAGCGCGTGCGTCTGCCAGCGACGCGCGTTGCGCAGCGCGTCGCGCAGCAGCACCGCCGCGCCGAGGCGCCACGCGCTGCGTGAAGCGAGGCGCGCGATCACGGATCGTCCCCCATCTTCTTGCGCGCCGCCTTGCGCGCCGCGAGCAGGCGCCCCGCGTAGCTGCCCGGATCGACCACCTCGGGCTCGGGCAGCGGCTCGGGCTCGTCCGCGATCGGCTCGGCGGCCACCGGTGCCGCAGGCGGGCGCCGCGGGCGCAGCGGGCGGGGCGCCGCGGCCCGCGC
>CAYQSE010000145.1:0-14550 GCA_964419905.1 uncultured Enterobacteriaceae bacterium | reverse complement strand
AGTTCTTCACGGGCGGGCGGGACGCCCGCCCCACGTTCCCAGATCCTCGCGAACCAGCCTTCAGCGGGTCTTCGTAGAGAAGTGATCCATCGTGAGGGGGGACGCCCGCTGGGGGGGCCGCTACTCGGCGCGGTCGTCGCGGGCGAGGTCCTCGAGGGCGCCGCCGCCGGCGACCAGCTTCTGCTCGGCCGTGGCGAGCTTCGCACGCGACTTCTGGTACGACGTCTCGGCCTTCGCGGTGGCCTGCGTGTACTTGTTCGGATCGAAGTCCGGGTGCACCGTGTTGAGGGCCTCGGCGTAGCCCTGCTGCACCTTGCAGCGCTTCACCTCGGCCTCGGCCGCGAGCAGCGCGGCGTGTGAAGCCAGGACGTCGGCCCTGAGCGCCGTGAGGGTCGCCAGCGTCTCGGCGTCGGTGAGCTTCGCGTCGAGCGCCTTGAGCTGTGCCTCGATGGTGGACACCGCCGAGCGATCCTTCGCCTTCTTCGCCGCCTTGCGACGCGCCTTCTCGGCCTTGATCTGGGCCTGCACGACCTTGACCTCTTGCTTGAGCGTCGGCACACGTCCGGCGTCCAACGCCGCCTTGCGCGCGTACTCCGAAGAGCGCGCGTCGAGGCGCGCGATCTCGGACTCGAGCGCCTGCCCTGCGGCCACCGCCGCCTCGGGGACGTCCTGCATCATCTTGCGCGGGACCGATGGCCCGGCGAGGGCAGGGACAGCCAACAGGAGACCGAGCAGCAGGCCGAGCGTGGGTCGCATGATTCCTCCAGGAGCAGGACGCGAGCTTCCTCTTCTCCGTAGCGCACTACGGAGCGGGGATCACCTGCTCACCCGTCGGTGTCCGGACAGCGCGGGAGCGTGGCGTGATCCCCGTACGCACACCGCGGCGTGCAGCCAATCGCCCGCCCATACCAGAACCCGTCGTCGCAGGCCTCGTCGGCGCGCCACTGACGGGTGGCGACATGCGCGCCGCTGCCTGCGCGGAAGTAGTGTTCGGTGCCCGACGCCTCACTGCCCACGCCCCACGCGAGGTACGGACCGCACGCGAACGCGGTCGTCGGCAGCGCGCCGGTTCGATCCCGCAGCAGCGGCGGCGCGCAGGGCGTGTCGTCCGACGGCCCGCCCGCCGAGGCGTCGTGGTGGCACCACAGATCGCGCTTCGGCTCGACACACGGCGCGCACGACACGCCCAAGGCGAGCAGCCCGACCACCAGCCCGCACCGGATCATGGCGTCTGGCTCCAGTACGGATCGAAGCGCCACGACAGGTCGCCGCCCGGCGTCCACGTCAGCACCAGCTCGCCGAACGGGCTCGAGCCGACGAGCTCCAGGTCGTCGGTGGGCAGCGCCGCGGGATCGTCCCAGTTGTCCACCGACTTGAACCGCAGCACGATCTTGTCGCCCTCGATCACGTTGTCGGCCGCGGTGAACAGCTCATCGCCCTTGCGCAGCCGGAAGATCGGCCGGAGCAGCGCGAGCTCGCGCGGCAGCTCGAACAGGACGTTGTCCTTGCCGTACTTCGACTCCACCTTCATCGCCGAGCCGGCGGGGACCGCGCGCGTGACCTTCTCGACGGTGCTGCGGAACTCTGGATGCGCCTCGGCCATCGGCGAGACGACCTCCTGCTTCTCGAGGACCCCCGCGGCGCGCCGCTGCTCGCGAAACTCCTCGGACTCCGCGATCTTGTACTGGTCGGTGTCCACCCACATCACCGCTTCGTTCGCGATCAGGATCGCACGGTGCGTCACGATGTCGGACACGCCCTTCACCACGCCGTCCACCGGCACCGCGATGTCGAGGGTGCCGAAGCTGGTGGAGCCCCGCGCATTGACGGCGGGCTGGGTGCCCGCGCCGATCGCCTCGTAGTCGCCCGGGTAGGTGTCGGTGAAGTGGAGCACCAGCACGAGCGTCGCGTTGTGCAGCGTGCGCGCGCCGCGGTTGTTCACCGACAGGTTCAGCCCACGCCCGCGCAGCGTCGGGCTGACGACCAGGTCGAGGTAGCTGTCCTCCGGGAAGATCTCCCAGAACCTCGGCCCGAGCAGGTCGTGACAGAACTCGAGGTCGGACAGGATGAAGTCCCACTGCTTCTGCGCGCGCCGGCGCGCGAAGTGGTCGAGCACCTTGGCGCGCGCAGCGTCGTCCGCTCCCTGGTCGAACAGCGCGCGCGCGAGCTGCAGATCGGGGCTGAAGTAGCCCGCGCCGAGCATCGTGGACCGGTAGAGCTCGACGACGTAGCTGCCCTCGCGCGACCGCCGGAGGAACGCGCGCATCTTGTAGGGGTCGAGCATGTCGGTCAGCGCTTCCGCCTGCTTCGGGTAGTACGCCGCCGCCTGCTGGAACGCGAGCTGAGCCTCCCGGGTGCGGCCGCGGCGCGTCTCGCGCACGCCGAGCAGCAGGAACGCCGGCGCGCTCGCGTCGGGGTGGGCCGCGATGTAGTCGGACAACAGCCGCTCCACCCGCTCGTCGTCCTCGGGCTCGTCCAGCTCGATCAGCGCCATCGCTTCGAGCAGGTGCGCCTCGCGCTCCATCGGCGCCTGCTCGATCGCCAGGCGCGCGCTGGTCACGACCTCGGCCCAGTCCCCGTTGTGGGCGGCGAGGTAGGCGCGATCGCGCTGCACCGAGAGCGCGTCCCACTCGCGGACGTACTTGAAGTACACGTCGCTGTAGGTGAACAGCGCCCCGATCAGCTCCCGCTCGAGCCCGGAGATGTCGCGCTGGAGCTGACGCCGCTCGGCCTGCTCCGACTTCAGCTCCGAGAGCAGCTCTTGCGCCTTCGCGCGGTCGACCGAGAACCCGGCCTCAGGCGAGACGATCGTGCCGCCGCCAGACAGCTCGACCACCGAGAGCGTCGACAGAAGGAGCTCGCTCGTGAACTCCCACATCGCCTGCTGGTCGCCGGCCTCGACCTGCTTGCCGTAGAGCCGCAGCAAGATGTCCATCAGCTCGCGACGCGATGCGAGCACCTCGGGCGCGACGTCGGTGTAGTCCTGCACCGCGACCTTGCGCAGGTAGGACTCCACGTCCTTCTCGTGCTTGAGCGCGAGATCGATCTGGTGGATCACCCGGATGGTCTTGTCGAGGTCGTAGACCGGATCCGGCGCCTGCGCCGCCTTCGCGAGCGCCTCCATCGCGGGCCGCGCGACGTCGTTGGTCTTGCGCGCGTGCGCCTCGATCGCCTGCTGCTCACGCACCCACGCACGGTGCGCCGACCAGCGCCACGCGCCCAGCGGCACGGCCACCAGCAACACCGCGAGCAGCAAACAGCCGAGCCGGGCCTGGGCGAGCCGGCGCGAGGGCTTCGCAGGCGGCGCCTCCGGGGTCTGGTCCATCCAACTGCCTCCAACGTGCGCGCACAGTAGCGCGCGGTGCACGCACCCCTTCCCGCCCGATCGCGTCGCGCGGAACCCGGCAACCCGGGCGTGGGATCCGTCGAGGGGTTATCCCGGTCTGCCGCCGGGCGCGTCACCGATCTCCCGCCGAAGGATGCTCGCGCCGCGACCCTACATTTCAGTAGGACATCCCGGAGTATCCTACATTCTCGTCGCGCCTTGCGGACACCCATCGCCGTATTCGACAGTTCGAAGCGGGGTGGGTGGGAGCCCCACGCCGGGGTTCGGGTACCGCGCAGGGTTGGCAGGCGCCTTGCATGGATGTCCGATGCCGCATCCGCCCCTCGAGGAGCTACCATGGCCAACGTGATCCTGAACGGCCTCTCCGCCGCCCTCTACCACTCGCTCGTCCTCGTCTCCGCTTCGGCGGACGCTGCGCGCCGCTTGCGGGGCCACACGGGCCACCAGGGCGTCACCTGGCGCTAGCGTCCGGCGCGCGCCGCTGTATCCTGCGCGCATGCCACGCTCCCGCGACCTGTTCACGAACCGCACGCTCAACCTGAGGGCCATCAAGGCCATCGGCTACGACTTGGACTACACGCTGGTCCACTACAACATGGCGGCGTGGGAGCGGCGCGCCTATCACCACCTGCGCGCACGCCTGCTCGAGAGCGGGCTGCCGGTCGGCGACCTCGCGTTCGATCCCGACCTGGCCGCGCAGGGGTTGATCCTCGACAAAACCGCCGGAAACCTCGTGAAGGCGAACCGGTTCGGCTACGTGAAGCAGGCGTGCCACGGCACGCGGATGCTCACCTGGGACGAGTGGCGCACCCAGTACGCGCGCACGCCCGTCGACCTGCGCGAGCCGCGCTGGGAGTTCCTGAACTCGCTGTTCTCGGTGTCCGAGGCGTGCATGGTGCTTCAGCTCGTCGATCTGCACGACGCGGGGAGGCTGCCGGGCGTCCACGGCTACGAAGCGCTGACCGCCCTCGTGCGCGGCGCGCTGTCCGAGGCGCACGCCGACGGGCTGCTCAAGCAGGAGATCCTCGCGGATCCGACGGCGTTCGTGGACCTGGACCCAGACGTCGCGCTCACGCTGCTCGACCAGAAGCACGCCGGGAAGACGCTGCTGCTGATCACGAACAGCGAGTACGAGTATGGCTCGGCGATCCTCGACTACGCGCTTGGCCCCTTCCTCCCGGCGGGGAGCACCTGGCGCGATGTGTTCGACGTCAGCTTCTTCGCCGCGCGCAAGCCCCACTTCTTCTCGACCGAGATGCCGATCTTCCGGGTGATCGACGACACCGGACTGTTGCGCCCGCACGTGGGTCCGGTGCGGCGCGGCGGCGTCTACGTCGGCGGGAGCGCAGCGATCGTCGAGCGCAGCCTCGACCTGCGCGGCGAGGACGTGCTCTACGTCGGCGATCACGTCTACACCGACGTCAACGTGACCAAGCAGGTGCTGCGCTGGCGCACCGCGCTCGTGTTGCGCGCGCTGGAAGCGGAGGTGGCCGGCATCGAGGGGCTCGCGGAGCAGCAGACCGCGCTGTCTCGCCTGATGGACGAGAAGTCCGTGCTCGAGCAGGAGAAGTGTCGCCTCAAGCTCGCGCTGCAGCGCCTCGAGGGCGGCTACGGGCCGCCGGTCGCGCTGGACGCCGACGCGCTGCATGGCGCGATCCTCGCCAACCGCGAGGCGATCGCCGCGCTCGACGAGCGGATCGCACCGCTCGCGATCGCCGTCGGGCGCCTCGGGCACCCGCGCTGGGGCCCCACGATGCGCACCGGGAACGACAAGAGCCACCTCGCGCGGCAAGTCGAGCGCTACGCGGACGTGTACACCTCTCGGGTGTCGAACTTCGGCCGCGCGACCCCGCACGCCTACCTGCGCTCGCCCCGCGGGTCGCTGCCGCACGACCCGTGAGCGGGCCCGCTCAGACCTGGTAGCGGGACTTGTCGCCGATGTCGTAGTGCAGCGGCATCCGCCCCTTCGCGACCACCATCGCGACGAGCAGGACACCGGCGGCGAGCAGGACCGTGCCCGCGATCGCCGCCGCCTCCATTGCTGCGCCGAACACGCCGACCGCGAGCAGGAACGGGACCGCCTGCATCAGCGGCAAGCGAAAGCAGTACTGCTCCTTGAGCGCGAGCCCGGACTGCGTGACCAGCACGAAGCCGACGCCTGCGTGCAGGACCCACCACCCGAGGTCGACGCGGGTCAGGATCAGACCGGTGAGCATCAACACCACGCCGATCCACGCGCTGCCGCGCAGCGCCCCGCGGATGCGCTTGTCGTAGAGGTGCAGGTTCGACACGCTCGCGCCGGTGCCGTAGACGAGCCCGATCCATGCGAGGCGCAGCCAACCGCGGACCACCTCGTCGCCCGCGTTGCCCGTCCCGGCGGCCGTCAGGAGCACCACGCCGGCGAGCACGACAGCACCCGCCGAGATCGCGAGCCCGGCGCGGTACAGCCGCACGGTGCTCGCGTCGAACTCGTCCAACTCGGGGTGGTGCGCCGGGTCCGCCATCGCCACGAGCCTACCCCACGCGGGGGGTGCCCAGGAGGTCGTCGAGGCGTGCGACCGTTCGATCCGCCCACCGCGCCCAGTCCGCTCCGCGGGACCGCCGATCGACCAGGACGGTCGCGACGCCCGCGCTGCGCCCCGCCCGGAGATCGAGCACGAAGTCGCCGACCATCACCGCGTCGCCGGGCGAAGCGCCCCACCGGCCAAGGAGCCTCAGGATGCCCTCGGGATCCGGCTTCGCCGCCGCGTGATCGCGCCCGATCACCGCGTCGGGGCCGAAGTGATGCGCGGCGCCGATCGCGGCGAGCGTCCGCCACGCGAGCGCGGTGAGGTTGCGGGTGAGCACGCCGAGCACGGCGCCGCGCGCGCGCAGCGCCTCGAGCAGCACCAGCGCGTCGGGCTCGGCACGCGCAGCATCCGCGAGCTCGGCCTCCCACGCGCGCACCCGCGCGTGACGCCACGCCGCCTCGGCCGGCGGCAGCGCGTCGAGGGCCTCGAGGATGCCCACGCCGCGCGGCAGCCCGAGCTCGTCGCGCATCGCGTCGAAGTCGTGCGCCGCGACCGTGAGCGTGCCGTCGAGATCGAAGATCCAGTGGCGTCGCGCGAGCAGCGCGTCGCTCACGCGTTCTTCAGCGTCTCGCGCACCGTGGACATCTCGGCCCGGAACGCGTCCTTGAACGCCTCGCCTGCCTCTACCCGCGCGCGGATCCGTCGGGCGAGCAGCAGGTGGGTGAGTCGCTCG
Source organism: uncultured Enterobacteriaceae bacterium (assembly GCA_964419905.1). GTDB lineage: Bacteria > Myxococcota_A > UBA796 > UBA796 > JAFDJI01. Next base: position 7,961 of record CAYQSE010000145.1, on the reverse strand, counting down.
CCGAGATCGTCCCCCTCGATCGCGAGGAGCTCTTCCTCACGCTCGGTGAGCGCCTCGATCGCGGCGTCGATCGCGTCGAGCGAGTGCTCCTGCGCCGCCTGCTTCACCGCGCCGACCTTCACGACGCCTCCTTGCCGAAGTGTGACTCGACGAACGCGCGGAACGCCCCCTCGTCGGACAGCGAGCGCCCCTCGATGAAGGTGCCGTTCTCGTAGATGCCAAAGTAGGGCAGCTCGTCGATGGTCACCGTCTTGCGCGCCTGCGGCGCCGTCTCGCCGTCGACCTTGAAGAAGGTGACGTGCGGATAGTCGTTGCTGATCCGCTTGAACTTGGGGCCGAACATGATGCACGGCCCGCACCAGCCAGCGTAGAAGTCGACGATCGCGCGCTCGGCGCCTGCGAGCTGCGGCGCGAAGCTGTCGTCGTCCAGATCGATCACGGCCACGGGACCTCCAGAGGGCAGAGAGCATTCGATAGGGCCTCGACGGTCGATCGGCAACACCACGTCGTGCGATAGGCTCCGAGGATGGAGATCAGCCCGCTCGGCCCGTGGTGGATGACGCGCGCTCCGAGTCCCGATCCGGGACCAGAGGCGCTGCCGGCGCGCGCCGAGGTGGCCGTGATCGGTGGAGGTCTCGCCGGCGTCGCGTGCGCGCTGTACCTCGCGCGCGCGGGCGCCCGGACGGTCGTGCTGGAGGCGCGCGACACGATCGGCGCGGGCGCGTCGGGACGCGGACCCGGCCTCGTGTTCGCGGCCACGCCCGAGCCGCCGTTCCGGCTGCTGCATGCGCTGGGGCCCGAGCGCGCGGCGCGGCTGTACGGGCTGTCGCGCGAGAACGTCGCGCTGCTCGACGCCGAGACGGCGGTGGTTCACTCCGGCGGGCTGTGGACCACGATCGACGACCGCGAGCCCGCTCAGCTCGCCGAGAGCCTCGCTGCGCTCGATCAGGTCGGCGTGCCCGCCGCGCTGTGGAGCCCGGCGCAGGTAGAGGCGGCGACCGGCGCGGAGGGCTTCGGCCCCGGTCTGCACCTGCCGCACGAGGCGCTGATCGATCCGGCGCAGGCGATGGCCGATCTCGCCGCGGCCGCGCGTGCGGCGGGCGCCGCGCTGCACGTCGGCTGCCGCGTGGACGGCGTCGACGCGGGCGACGACGGCGTGGCGGTGTTCATCGGCGACCGCGTCGTGCGCGCCGAGGTCGTCGTGATCGCCGCGGAGGCGGGCGCGTCCGACGTGCACGCGTTCTTCGAGGACAAGATCACCCCGGTGCGCGAGCAGGCGCTCGCGACCGCGCCTGTGGACATCCCGCTGACGATGGGGCTCCGCGCCCAGTACGGCTGGCTCACGCTCCGGCGCGACGCGGCGGGGCGGCTGCTCGCGCGTGGCGCCCGCTGGGCCACCCCGTCGATGGGGGTCGGTGAGCGGCGGGCGACCCCCGACGCCCGCGTGCAGGAGAAGATCGAGGCGCTGCTCCGCGCGCGGTTTCCGCAGGCGGGCGACACGCCGATCGCGCACCGCTGGGCGTGGATCGAGGCGCACAGCTGCGACGGGCTGCCGCTGCTCGGCCCGCTGCCCGGCAGCGCGCGCTTCCTCGCGTGCTGCGGCTTCGGCGGCAACGCGCCAGGACTCGCGGTGCGGGGCGCGCGCGCGGTCGCGGACGGGCTGCTCACCGGGCGGGCACCGGGCGTGCCCGACTGGCTGACCCCGCAGCGGTTCGTGCCCTGAGCCGTCGCGCTGCACCGCGACGGCGCTCGCCCAGCGGCAAGGTCAACCCGGCTCGCACAAAGAGACGTGGGCCGGCCGTCCCGGCCGGCCGGCCCACCACAAGCTGCCCACCCAGCCCGCAACAAAAGACGTGGGCCGGCCGTCCCGGCCGGCCGCCATCCAGACAGCAGCGCCATGCAACAGCCCTGGCCAGGCCGGCCGGGACGGCCGGCCCACGACTGCAGGTCAACAAGCCCAGCACTGGACGACCGGCCGGCCGGCCGCCATCCAGCCAGCAGCGCAACCCAACAGACCCGCGCTAGCCGGCCGGGACGGCCGGCCCACGAACTACAGCGCAGCAAGACCAGCAATAGCCGGCCGGGCGCCGCGCGCGAGGCTCAGGCCTCGAGTGCGCAGCCGGCGCCGCCGCCGTCGATCGCGGCGAGCGCCTCGGCGACGTCGCCGCCGAGCTGATCGAAGTCGAACAGCGCGCGGTCGAGCAGGTGACTGGGCCGCACCCGCGACAGCGCCGCGAACAGGTTGCCCTTCACCTTCGGGTTGTCCGCCTCGAGCGCGCCGAGCAGGTCCTTGATCCGCTTGCGGTACAGCCCGTCCTGCGAGCCGCACAGGTCGCACGGCAGGATCGGGAACGCCTGGTCGGTCGCGTAGGTCGCGAGGTCGTCCTCAGCGCAGCGCAGCAACGGGCGGATTACCGTGTTTCGGCCGTCGTCGCTGCGCAGGATCGGCGGCATCGCCTTGATCTGGCCCGCGTAGAGCAGGTTGAGCATCAGCGTCTCGATCGCGTCGTCGCGGTGGTGGCCGAGCGCCACCTTGGTCGCGCCGAGGTGCACCGCGGTCTCGTACAACACGCCGCGGCGCATCCGGCTGCACAGCGAGCAGTACGTCTTGCCCTCGGGCACCTTGTCGAGGACCACCGAGTACGTGTCCTGCCGGACCATGTGGTGCGCGTAGCCCCGCTCGTCGCACCAGCGCGCGATCACGTCCTGCTCGAACCCCGGCTGCCCCTGATCGAGGTTGACGCCGATCAGCTCGAAGTCGAACGGCGCGCGACGCCGCGTCTCGTGCAGCAGGGACATCAGCGCATAGCTGTCCTTGCCGCCCGACAGGCAGACCATCACCCGATCTCCGGGCTCGATCAGCCCGAACTCCTTGCTCACCTGCGCGATCTGGTTGAGCAGGCGCTGCTCGAGGCGGCCCATCGCGCTCAGGCGCTCTGCCTCGACGTCTCGCGGGCGGGACGATCCACCGCGTAGGTGCCGAACACGCGGTCCCACACCGTGAAGCTGACCCCGAACTTGCGCTCCGGGTTGGCGTGGTGGTGGTTGTTGTGGTGGTGCCGGAGCTTCTTGTAGAAGGACAGCGACGGCTTGCCGTGGTGGATGTAGTAGTGCGTGACGTCGTAGTTCACGTAGCCGACGATCTTTCCGGCCATGAACGCGTAGACCCACGACGGATCGGCCAGCGGCGCCGCCGCCTGCGCGATGGCCCAGTAGCTGCCGAAGAACACGGCGGCGAGCGCGAGGCTGACCGCAGGCGGCATCACCAGCCGATAGCGGTCCTTGAACCAGTCGTGGTGCACGCCGTGCAGGATGAAGTGGAACTTGGCGCCCCACCATGTGTCCGGCGTCCAGTGGAACAGCGTGCGGTGCAGCCAGTACTCGGCGAGCGTCCACACGACGAACCCCGCCGCGAACTGGACCGCGACGAACGCGAGCGCCACGCCCTGCACCGCCATCGCCACGTAGATCAGCCCAGTGACGATCGGCGCGAAGATCAGCGGCACGACCCACCACGGGATGCGCGTGAACGCGTCGAGGAAGTCAGACTCGAACATCCGCGGCGATTCTTCGGTGGCCTTCCAGAACACGCTGCCCTCCAACCGGGTCGAACGATCCCACGCGGGACGCCGACGCGGCCCCCGATAACCCCCGCAGCCGCGGGCAACAACCGTCAAAGGGCGGGCAACCCTGGGTTTCGACGCGCTGGTCGGTTTGGCTTCCCCGGGGTCGAACGCCGCCTCCGTCGCATCGTGAGCGCGCCGAACACGCCGATCGCAGGCCAGATCACCGCGCCCGGCGGAGCGCCGGTGGCGCATGCGCACGCCGATGGCTCGTCCTCGGGCGGGGCCTCCGGCTCGGCATCGACCAGCCCGGGCACCCAGCGCGCGGTGCACGCGGTGGCCGCCGGCGCGCTGCCGGTGCTGACCAGCACGACCAGCGCGCGACCGTCCGCGGGCAGCGCCCGCTCGAGCGTGACGGTCACGGCGTCCTCCCCGGACGTCCACGCGCTCGCCTCCTCGCCGCCGACGCCGTCCGCGTCCAGCCCGACCAGCCGCAGCCCGAGGATCGCGCTGTCGCCGGGCGCCGTGCAGGTCACCGACGCCGTCTCGGCCTCGCCGGGCTGCGCCACCTCGAGGTAGGCGGCGGTGTGCGGGGTGACGTCCCACGCCACTGCGGTGGGCGTGTCGATCGCGAGCGACGTCACCGGCAGCTCGTAGGCCGAGAAGCAGTGCGTCGGATCGACCTGCCAGCGCTGACCGTCGTCGCGCCCGCACGCGAAGCCCATCCACGTCGCATACGACAGGAACGCGTCGTCGAACGACTCACCGAACGTCGCCTCGGCCGCGTCGTCGAGGGCGGTCAACCAGCGGGGACGCGCCGCGAGCGCCTCCCACAGCGCCGGCCCACGCACGCCGTCGCGCCCCTGGTACTCCTCCCAGAACTTCAAGAAGGTGAGCCCCGCGTACTCGTAGCGCCCGGCGAGGTCGTCGAGCGCCCACTCCGGGTTCTGCAGCCGCGTCTGCCACAGGAACACCACGGCGAATGCGAGCGAGCCGCTGCTGTCCCACAGGTATTGCTCGTAGGACGACTGCGCCTCGTGGAGCCAGGACGGCGTGTCCCAGGTGTAGCGATACTGCACGCAGTGGTGCACCTCGTGGACCACCACCGACTCGAGCACCTTGCCGCCGGTGCCGCCAAGGCTCCCATCGACCTCGATCCAGCACGCGCCGCGCCCCGTCTCGTCGGGCACCTCGATGCCGTGCGCGTAGCCGTTGATGTCGACCGTCTGCAGGTAGACGTCGAGCGCCTCGCTGCCGCCGGTGCCGTCGTCCCCGATCAGCGGCGCCCAGCCGCGCGCGTCGAAGAACGCCCGCCCGTCCTGCAGCGCGACGAGCGTGCGCTTCACCGTGGTCGGGACGCCGTCGTCCTCGACGGCGCCGGCAGGCCGGTCGGCGCCCTCCAGGGTGTAGTGGACCCGAAAGAAGCCATCCTCGGAGTCGAGGTGGAACGTCTCGCCCGAGAGCGTCGGCCGCCACGACGCGGCGCGCGCGTTCGCCATCGGCGGAACGGTGCCGGCCAGCGCCGGGAGCAGCAGCAGCGCAGCGAGCGTCAACCGCGGCCGCCGCGGCGACGCACCCCCATCAGCAGCGGCAGCACCAACAACCAACCGAGGCTGGGACGCGCGCCGGTGGCGCAGCTTCCACAGGTCGACAGCGCGTCGCTGTTGTCGTACTGCACGACACCGATCCCGGCGCGCACGCGGAGCCAGTCGTTCTCCGGGCCCGCGCTGTTCGCGCTGATCGTGGCCAGCCCCAGGCGGGTCCCCTCGCTCTCGACCGAGGGCACGAAGAACACGAGATCCTCGAGCTGGGCACCGAGGAACTGATCGAGCACGACGTCGAGGATCCCGCCGAAGCTGGTCTGGATGTACGCGTCGGTGCCCGCGACCAGCTCGTTCATCACCGGGAGGACCGCGACGTCCTCGGCGTTCAGGCCGATCTGCACCTCGAGCTTGCCGGTGGCGCCGTCGAACGCGACGTCGACCGGCACGTCGACCTCGAGATCGACGCCGAGCGCGCGCGCCTTGCGGAAGTCGACCTCGGTGTAGAAGTCGACGCCCAGCTCGCGGACGATCGCCGTCACGTCACTGAGGCCCTGGTAGCTGACCGTCGGCACCGCGTCGGGGGAAGTCATCACGTCGATCGGCTTGTTCTCGGGGAACAGCGCCTCGAACCCCGGGCCGCCGACCAGCGCGAGCAGGGAGGTGTTCAGCGGGAACGGGATCTCGATGTCGCCCGCCTCGGACAGGTCGAAGCAGAACAGGCCGCTGCGCCACAGCGCATACAGCGCCTGGTTGCCGATGTCGTCGCTCAAGAGCACCGCGTACTCGGTGGTCGACGGGTTGTCGGTGATCGCGGGCACCGCGGTGGCGGTCTTGAACGAGCCACCCGGATCGCGCGCGACCATGCAGTCACCCCGCAACGCGGACGTGGCGCCCTCGGCGCGCACGTCGATGCCGTCTGGGGTGATCACGACGGCGCTGGGCTGCACCATCAGGTCCAGCGCGATGCCGCCGAACTCGAGCGTGTCCGCGAAGTACGCGACCGAGAGGAGCTGCTCGAGCTGCTCCTCGAGGTCGGGCTTGACGACGTTCTCGAGGTAGAACGACAGCGCCGGCTCGGCGAACTGCCACATGAACCCGATCAGCGACCAGCCCGACGCCTGGAGCCCCGTGATGAGGAGGTCCCAGCCGCACAGGTTGGTGGCCTGGATGTTGTCCTCGGTCAGACCGTGCGTGAACGAGAGCTCGCCCATCGTCACGTCGACCCGGTTGCGGCCCAGATCGGCGTCGTAGACGACCGCGATCGTGGCCGGCATCGTCACCGACGCCGGGAACGCGGTGACGTAGAGATCGCACCGCGAGCCGCACTTGAACGAGAACTCGTCGATCGGGCTGTTCATCCAGATCTGCAGGTCGGCCTGGATGTCGAGGCGCCCGGCGCGCGGGATGACGAGCAGGTCGTCGACCGCGACGCCGATCTTCATGTTGAGCGCCTCGCCGCAGCTCGACCCGACGTTCTGATCCTCGATGGGGATGTTGGACGGGATCGCCAGCGGCGCGAGGTCGCTCAGGCGGTCGAGCCCGCGCTGGGTGACCTGCACCGAGGCCGCGTCGGGGATCGTGGAACCAGGGGCCCACAGATCGCTCTGGGCGAACGCGAGCGGGGCAGCGAGCAACAGAGCGGTCAGCACGGACACCTCGGGCCGGTCAGGCGCACTTCATACACGATGGACGCCCCCCCCGTCAGCAAAAACGCCCGCTCACGAGCCGCCACGCGCGGGTCCGACCTGGGTGGTGTCCTCGGTCTCCTCCAGGTCGAACGCTGCGTCGCCGAGCTGGGCGTGCATGTCGGTGGCGCCGGTCGTCTCGTCCTGATCGAAGAACGCCTTGACGTGGTTCGCGCTCATCACCTCGGTGGCGGCCTCGTCGGCGGCGACCGCGTCGAAGGCGAAGTCGTCGGGACGGGCGACGCGGCTGATCGGGGTGGGCGTGAACGGCTCTGGCGCAGGGATCGGGGCGACTGGCGCGGCGCGAGGCGTGGGAGCCCGACGCCCGGGATGCGGCGCGCGGCGCGGCGCGCGGCTCCACCAGAACAACGCGAAGCTGGCGACCATCAGCAAGAGCAGGACGCCGAGCAGCAACACCACGAGGCCGACGAGGATCGGGATGAGGATGGTCTGATCCAAGGGGCCCCCGGGCGGTAGGGTACCATGTGTCCCGTCCGCGCTCGGAGGGGTTACCCCCGTCGCTATCGGAGGACGAGAGCATGGCCGACGGCAACTTCCGAGTGCCCCACCCCGTCAACGAGCCGGTGCTGCCGTACGCGCCCGGCGACGCCGTCCGTGAGGCGCTGATCGTCGAGCTCGCGCGGCAAGAGAGCGAGGTGCTCGAGATCCCGTGCGTGATCGACGGTGAGCGCGTGTTCACCGGGCAGATCTTCGAGGTCACGATGCCGTGCGACCACGCGCACGTGCTCGCGCGCGTGCACCTCGCGCGCCCCGCCGACATCGAGCGCGCCGTGATCGCTGCCGAGCGCGCGCGCGCGACGTGGGCGGCGCTGCCGTTCGCCGAGCGCGCCAGCGTGCTGCTCAAGGCGGCCGAGCTGCTCACCGGGCGCTACCGCGCGTCGATCAACGCCTCGGTGATGCTCGCGCAGGGCAAGACCGTCCACCAGTCCGAGATCGACGCGGTGTGCGAGCTCGCCGACTTCTTCCGGTTCAACACGGTGTTCGCGCAGCAGATCCACGACGAGCAGCCGCCGGTGAGCGCGCCGGGCACCTGGAACCGGCTGGACCACCGCCCGCTCGACGGCTTCGTGTTCGCGGTCGCGCCGTTCAACTTCACCTCGATCGCGGTGAACCTGCCCACCGCGCCCGCGCTGATGGGCAACACCGTG
>CAYQSE010000144.1:0-14626 GCA_964419905.1 uncultured Enterobacteriaceae bacterium | reverse complement strand
GCGGGCCGGCCGTCCCGGCCGGCCAGACCCCCGGTCGGCCGGGACGGCCGACCCACAGCAACAAGACCCGCGCGACGCCGCTCGCTTAGCCCTCGAGCGCGTCGACCTCGGCCTCGGCGGCGTCCGCGTCCGGGCCGTCGGGGAGCGTCCGGGCCGCCCCGCGCGACAGCACCTCGGCGACCGCCGCCTCGGGCGACGGCGCCGGCTCGGCCTCGGGCGGCGCGGCGTCGAGGCGGTGGCGTCGGTCGCGCAGCTCGCCGAGCGCGCGCTTGATCGCGTACACCTCACGCCACGCCGTGCCCGAGCGCGCGTCGACCTCCCCCACCCGCGCGGCGATCTCGGCCATCGCTCCGGCCAGCGCCTCGTCGAACGCCGACAGCTCGCGTGCGTTCACCTCGAGCGCCACGCGCAGCACCATCAAGCTCGAGCGGCCGCTCTCGTAGAGCGTGAAGTGACTCCACGCGCGGTCGAGCAGGCCATCGACGATCCGTGCTCGCATCGTTCGCACCTCCGTGCTGGCGATACGCTCCACCGCCTCCGCGCATTGCACCGCAGACGCAAAGAGGCCCGCCGGAGGGGGTGCCGGCGGGCCTCGAAGTCTTGCGGAACGCGAGGGACTACCAGCCCCAGCCCACGTCCCAGTCGGTGTCACCGAGGCCCCAGTCGTCCATGCCCCAGCCCGAGGACTGGGTGTCGGTGCCGTAGAAGTGGACCTGGTTGCGCTCGACGAGCGCCAGCGTGCGCCCGTCGGGGCTGCCCTTGATCGTGGTGACCGCCTGCGGCACGCCGACGTTCTCGACCACCGCGCCCGTCCAGCCATCGACCAGGATCACCGCGCCGGTGCCCGAGGCGAGCTGCACGGAGACCGCGGCCATGCCGCGCGTGCCCATGTCATCGAGCGCGTAGATCGCGCCGCCGAGCTCGGTGGCCCAGCGCAGGGTGCCGTCGAGGTCGAACGCGCTCAGCACGGAGCCGCCCGAGGCCGCGGTGTAGAGCACGCCCACCGTCGCGTCCCACTCGGAGAGCGAGCTGGCCTGCTCGGTGACCACCGAGGTGGTGGTCGGCGTGATCACCATCGCGCCGCTGTCGGAGCCGACGATCGCCGAGCCGGTGCTGGGGTCGGCGGTGAGGTCGTACGCGACCGAGCACGCGCCGGACTCGAGGAGCTTGGACTCGCCCGACATCACCCACTGCACCGCGCACACGTTGCCGCGGTCGATCAGCGCGATGACGTCGGTGCCAGCGACCACCGCCTCGGTGACCCCGGGGGCGTCGTACGCCTCGCTGTTCACCGTCCAGTCGGTGCCCTCCTGCACGTAGACCTTCTCGTCGGCGGTGACGACCACGACGTCGCGGCCGTTCACCGTGCCGGCGTCTTGCACCGTCTCGTTGCTCGACGGGTAGTCGATGTCGGAGCCGAGCGAGGCCCAGCGGGTGTCGACCTCGCAGGTGGTGCCGACCATGCCGGCCTGGGCGACGCTGCGGCCCGAGGCGTCGGCGCCGCGCAGCGCGATGCCGTTGGTGTCCTGGTACAGCGTGCTCTGGTAGGCGAGCGGCTGGCTCTCGCAGGCGGCGGTGGCGAAGGCGACGAAGCCGATGAGGGCGACTCGGTGCAGCATTTCCTCTCCCAAGGTGTGTCGGTGGTACACGGTCTCAACGCAGAGAGTGGCCCGTTCATTCGACGAGAGACACGAAAAACGTGTCGCGACTCGTCACCGGAAGCCACCGGAAGTCCAGGGGGACTCGGACTTCCTACCGTACCGCCGCACATCGACCCATGTCGGCCGCTTACCGCGCGTCAGTACGCGCGGGCGAACACCGCGAGCTCGCGTGCCGGCTTGCCGGTGAGCGGGCAGGTCTGGCCGGACACGTCGTCGTCGAGCAGGCAGCGGATCGTCGCCCGCGTCTCGTCCTTGATCGCGTCCTCGTCCGCGTCGTCACCGCCCCACGGGATCTTGTAGAAGCCCGGCTGGGACTCGACGAGCCGCGCGAACTCCTCGCGAGACGTCGCGGTGTAGGTGCGCGCGTCGCGCGACGCCGTGGCCCGCTCGAGCAGCTCGGCCTGGATCGCGTCGAGCACGTCGCGCACCGTGTCGGCCACGCCGTCGAACGCGATCCCGAACTTCTTGCCACCGGTGCGCTTCGCGCTGAACGCCTCGCGCTTCGCGACGTCGCGGGGGCCGATCTCGAGGCGCAGCGGCACGCCCTTGCGCTCCCACTCGAAGTACTTCGCGCCCGGACGCATGTTCTCGCGATCGTCGAGCTTCACGCGGAAGTGCGGCTTGAGCGACTTGAACAGCTCGTTGGCCGCGGCCATCACGGTGTCGCGCTCGGCCTCCTTGTACACCGGCACGATCACGACCTGCACCGGCGCGACGCGCGGCGGCAGCACGAGCCCGGCGTCGTCGGAGTGCGTCATGATCACCGCGCCGATCAGGCGCGTGGACACGCCCCACGACGTGGCCCACACGTACTCGCGCTCGCCGGTCTCATTCTGGAACATCACGTCGAACGCCTTCGCGAAGTTCTGGCCGAGGAAGTGGCTGGTGCCCGCCTGCAGCGCCCAGCCGTTCTGCATCAGCGCCTCGATCGTGTACGTCTCGACGGCGCCCGCGAAGCGCTCGCGCGCGCTCTTGCGGCCCTTGAGCACCGGCACCGCGAGCGTGTCCTCGGCGAAGCCCGCGTACAGGTCGAGGATGGTCAGCGTCTCGGCGACCGCCTCGTCGCGGGTCGCGTGCGCCGTGTGCCCCTCCTGCCACAAGAACTCGGTGGTACGCAGGAACGGGCGGGTCTTCATCTCCCAGCGCACCACGTTGGCCCACTGGTTGATCAGCAGCGGGAGGTCGCGCCACGACGAGATCCACCGGCCGTACATGTGCCAGATGATCGTCTCGGACGTCGGGCGGACGATCAGCGGCTCCTCGAGCTTGCTCTCGGGATCGGGCTCGACGCTGGCCTTGCCGTTCTCGTCGACGACGGAGCGGAGCCGATGGTGGGTGACCACCGCGCACTCCTTCGCGAAGCCCTCGACGTGCTCGGCTTCCTTGGACAGGAACGACATCGGGATGAACAGCGGGAAGTACGCGTTGACGTGCCCGGTGTCCTTGAACCGCCCGTCGAGCACGCGCTGGATGTGCTCCCAGATCGCGAACCCGTGCGGCTTGAGCACCTTGCAGCCCCGCACCGGCGCGTCGTCGATCAGGTCGCCCTGCGCGATGACGTCCAGGTACCAGGCGCTGTAGTCCTCGGCCCGCGGTGTGATCCCCTGCTCTGCCGCCATGCTCGACCTCCAGGCGCCCCCGGGTAATCGGTCCACGCGCCGCGCGCAGCGTGCCACCGACCCATGAAGCCTCGTCGACCGACGTCCTGGCGCCGGGGAGCCTGGACGGTCGGCCTTTGCCGTTTGGGTCGGCCTTCTGGGGGTGGGTCGGCGGTTCTGCCCGACCGTCTTGCTCCTTGGAAGGGCGGCCGGCCGGGACGGCCGGCCCACGTCGGTTTGGGCAGGGCTTCCAGGCGTGGGTCCCACTTGCAAGTCTGGGTCCGAACGTCGGGTACGACAGGTAGCAGGCTCCAGCACCCAACGTACTGGCCTCGTTCGGGTGAAACCGTGGATATCTGCGACTTGTTCTCTGCGCACCTTGCGCTCTCTGCGCGATCCATGTGCCAGGGCGCAGAGCGCACAGAGATTCGGGTGCAGCGTGCGAAGTCCTGCCCGGCGGCATGGGGGCGCCGCTGAACATCGAGCGCCGACGGACGGGATGGGCACTTCAGTATCCGACTCGGGCACCGGGACGTTAGAGGGCCCCCCATGAAGGCGATTCAAGTTCAGGACCTGGGGCGCGTGCAGGAGATCCTGCGCGTGCTCACGCGCAACGGCTTCGGGCAGGTGCTCACCCGCCTCGGCATGCTGCAGGGCCTGCCCGGACTCACCGGCGACGGCGAGGAGCCCACCGCGCCCTATGCGCGGCGGATGCGCGCCGTGCTCGTCGAGCTCGGGCCGACGTTCGTGAAGTTCGGGCAGGTGCTCTCGGTGCGCCCCGACATCCTGCCCAAGGACGTGCTCACCGAGTTCCAGTCGCTGCAGGATCGCGTCCCGCCGATGTCGTTCGACGCGGTCAAGGAGGTGATCGAGTCGGAGCTGGGCAAGCCGTGGCACGAGGTGTTCACCGAGATCGACCAGGCGCCGCTCGGCTCGGCGTCGATCGCCCAGGTGCACCAGGCGGTGCTCAAGGACGGGCGCAAGGTCGCCCTGAAGCTTCAGCGGCCCGGCATCGAGCGCACGATCCGCTCCGACATCGCCATCCTCTACAGCCTCGCGCGGCTGCTCGAGGGGCGGGTGAGGATCCCCGGCTTCTACACGCCCACCGACATCGTGCAGGAGTTCGATCAGGCGATCACCCGGGAGCTCGACTTCCTCGCCGAGGCGCGCGCCGCCGAGCGGATGCGCAACAACTTCAAGGGCGATCCCGGGGTGATGATCCCCGAGGTGCTGCACCGGCTGTCGACGCGCCGCCTGATGATGATGGAGAAGGTCGAGGGCATCCCGCTCAAGGAGCACCTCGCGCGCGTCGAGGCCGAGGGCGGCGTCGACCGCAAGCTCGCGCACGCGCTGATGGATGCCACCTACAAGCAGGTGTTCGAGCACGGCTATTTCCACGGCGACCCCCACCCCGGCAACCTGTTCGTCACCGACGACGGGCGGCTCGCGTTCCTCGACTTCGGCGTCACCGGGATGCTCACCGGCGCGATGCAGGACACGATCGTGTCGGCGTTCACGAGCCTGGTTTTCCGCGACGCCGAGACGCTGGCGATGACGGTCTACCGCGCCGGCGCGACCAACGATCGCGTCGACCTGCGCGCGTATCGCGAGGACTGCGAGCGCCTGATGGTGAAGTACCACGGGGCCTCGCTCGACGATCTCGCGAACCCGACCACGCTGATCGAGGTGGTGCAGCTCGGCGCGAAGTACGACATCAACCTGCCTGCCGAGTTCGCGATCCTGGCGCGCGCGGTGGCCCTGATCGAGGGGTCGATCCGCCGCCTGCTGCCCGGCGTCGACATCGTCACCGAGGTCGCACCCTACGCGCAGCGGCTGATGCGACAGCGGTTCGCGCCAGAGCGGGTCGCGGCAGACGCAGCGAAGATGATCCTCCAGCTCCAGACGCAGTTCAAGGACATGCCGACGCACATGGAGCAGGTGCTGACCGACCTCGAGGGCGGGCGCATCCGGCTGATCACCGAGGATCCGGACGCCGCGAAGCTCCGCAACGAGCTGGCCCAGGGCGTGCTGCGGCTCTCGCTCGCCGTGCTCGCGGGCACCACCACGCTCGGCGGCTTCCTGTTCCTCGCGCTGTGGTCGACCAACCCGCTCGGCATGCTGCTCACCGGCTTCATGGGCGTGGTGCTGTGGATCTCGGGCACCGGGATCTTCCTGGCGCTCGGATTGCACGTGTTCTTCGCCGAGCTGTTGAGTCTGTCGTGGTGGCGCAAGCGGCTGTGGGGGCTGCTGCGGTTCCTGAGCTTCCGTCGGGCGCGCTGATCCTGGCCGCGCCCACGCCGCCCCGATGTGCTAGGGTCGCCGCGAACGCGCACAGGACGGTCGTTCATCGTGGCCGACAAGAAGCTCGAGTTCACGCGCGGCGAGCGCATCAACGAACGCTACGAGGTCATCGACCGGCTCGACGAGAGCCCGATCGGGGTCACGTACCGGGTCAAGCACCTGAAGTCGGGCAAGTTCATCCGCCTGACCCTCCTGAACCCGTCGTTCGCGAACGCGCAGCGCAAGGACGAGCTGATCCGCGCGTTCCAGGAGGCGCAGCGCCTCGATCACGCGGGCACGCTGAAGCTCGGCGAGCTGGGTGACCACGAAGGCGTCGCCTACTACACGATGGAGGACTTCGACGGCGGCACGCTGCGCGAGCTGCTGCAGGAGCACCGCATCGAGGGCCGTCAGCTCGGCGTGCGCGAGGCGGGGCAGATCCTGCTCGCCGTGCTCGATGCGCTGCAGCACATCCACGACGAGGGGCACGTGTTTCGGGCGCTGCGCCCCGAGTACGTGCTCGTCACGCTGAGGCCGGTCGGCCCGCGGCGCACGTTCGTCGCGCGGATCAAGCTGTTGCACGCGGGGCTGTGGGATCTGCTGCCGCCCGGCGCCATCGCCGAGGACGAGTTCACCCGCGGCGAGGCGCAGTACCTCGCCCCCGAGCTACGCGGGATGCACCCGCACGCGACGCCACGTTCGGACGTGTACAGCGCGGGCGTGATGTTCTACGAGGCGCTCACCGGGCTCGTTCCGCACGGCACGTTCCCGCGGGCCAGCACGTCGCGCGACGACGTCCCCAGCTCGCTCGACGGGCTGATCGAGCTCGCGATGGCTCAGGCGCCCGAAGATCGCTACCGCACGCCATCCGACATGGCCGAGGACATCCGGCGCGCGTTCGCCGCGCCCGAGGACGACGCCGGCGTCACGCGCCGACCGCTGGTCACGCCGCTGTGGTGGGGGGCTGGCCTGCTCGGCGTGTTCGCGGTCGCGGTGATCCTGTTTCAGACGCGCACCGACCCCCACGCGGTCGCGGTCGCGCAGGATGCCTCGCTGCGCGCCCAGATCGCCGAGGGCTACCGCGATCTCGATCCGACGGCCCGAGAGGCGGCGCTCGTCGGGCACCCGCCGAACATGATCTACGTCCCGGCCGGTCCGTACTTGCAGGGCCGAATGCACGCCGAGCACGACGCGCCCGCCTTCGAGCCCCTCGCGCAGCTCGTCGACGTGCCCGCGTTCCTGATCGACGCGTTCGAGTACCCGGATCTGAAGGACGCGATGCCTTCCTACGGCGTCACCTACGCCGACGCCGAGGCGAAGTGCGCCGAGGCGGGCAAGCGGTTGTGCACCGAGCCCGAGTGGGAGAAGGCGTGCAAGGGCCCCGCGAGCACCGTCTATGCGTACGGCGACGCCTATGACGCGGCGGCGTGCGGCGACGGGCTCGAGGAGCGCGGCTACCCGTCGGGCAGCCGCGCTGGCTGCCGCAGCGGCTGGGGCGTGTTCGATCTGTCGGGGAACTTCCGCGAGTGGACCGCCACCGCGCCGCTGGGCAAGGAGAACCGCCGCCTCGTGAAGGGTGGGCTCCGGCACAACCCGGCCCGCGGCACGCGATGCGCGTTCTTCACCGACGAGCCGCAGGCGTTCAAGGACGCCGCGATGGGGTTCCGCTGCTGCCGCGACGTCGACGCGCCGCCGGTGGTCCCACCGGGCTGACGCGGCTCGGTCCGTCCGCGTTTCGTGATACGCCCTTCCCCACGTGGAGGGTTCGAAGTTGCGCTTCCTCACCCCCTGGAGCGCCTATCGCGGTCTCCGCGATCAGCTCGGCTCGGTCCGCGGCGTGTATCTGGCGGGCAACGCGATCACGCGGCGCGACGACTTCAAGGGCCGCGAAGAGCTCGTGCTGCTGCTGCACGGCTTCTTCCAGACGCGGAACATCTGGGAGGTGATGGAGGACCGCCTGCGCTTCGACGGCTACGGCGTGCTCTCGTTCAACCTCGGCGGCCTGCTCTACCGGTTCAACACCCATCCCGTCGATCACCTCGCGGCGCTGATCGCGCAGAAGATCGACGGCCTCGCGGCACGCCACGGCTTTCAGCGGCTGCACATCGTCGGGCACAGCAAGGGCGGCATCGTCGCACGGCGCTACGTTCAGCACCACGGCGGCGAGCAGCGGGTGAAGTCGGTGATCACGCTCGGCTCGCCGCACCACGGCACGTCGCTCGCGCTCGCCGGGGTCGCGATCTCGAAGGTGTTGCCCGGTCCCAGCTCTGCGCCCGAGCTGTTGCCGCGCTCGCCGCTGCTCGACCGGCTGAACTCCGACCACTTCCCCGCCGACATCCCGCTGACCTCGATCTACAGCCGCGGTGATCTGGTCTGCCCCTACTACACGAGCATCCTGCGCCCGCGCCCCGGCGAGGCGGCTCAGATGCGCAACGTCGAGGTGCCCGGCGTCGGGCACTCGGCCCTCACCTGGGATGCCCGGGTCTACAAGCACGTCCGGCGCCAGCTCGACGCCGCGAGCGGAATCAACCGCGAGACGTGAACCAGCCGCTGCATGGGAGAACGAACATGTCCCGAGACGCATACCGCGAGGCTGGGGTCGACATCGACGCAGGCGAGGCCCTGGTGGAGCGGATCAAGCCGCTCGCGATGGCCACGAGCCGCGCCGGCGTGCTGGGGAGCCTGGGCGGATTCGGCGGGCTGTTCGCGCTCGACGGTCGCTTCCGGGATCCGGTGCTGGTCAGCGGCACGGACGGTGTCGGCACGAAGCTGATGCTGGCGCAGCGGCTCGGTGTGCACGACACGATCGGCATCGACCTCGTCGCGATGTGCGTGAACGACATCGTGTGCAGCGGTGCCGAGCCGCTGTTCTTCCTGGACTACTTCGCGTGCGGCAAGCTCGACGTCGACGTCGCCGAAGCGGTGATCCGCGGAGTGGCCGAGGGCTGCCGGCAGGCCGGCTGCGCGCTGATCGGCGGCGAGACGGCCGAGATGCCCGGGATGTATGCGCCGGGGCACTACGATCTGGCGGGGTTCGCGGTGGGCGCGGTGGAGCGGGACGCGATCCTCGACCCGGCCAACGTGCACGCCGGCTACAAGCTGATCGGCGTGGCCTCCTCCGGACTGCACAGCAACGGCTACTCGCTGGTCCGACGCCTGCTGGTCGACCCCGGCCTGCTGCCGCTCGACGAGGATCCGGGCGGGCTCGGCCGCACGCTGGGTGAGGCGCTGCTCGCGCCGACGCGGATCTACGCGAGCACCGCGCGGGACGCCATCGCGGCGGGTGCGGTAGGGATCGCCCACATCACCGGCGGGGGGATCACCGGGAACGTGCCGCGCATGTTGCCGTCCGGGCTCGGCGCGGTCCTCCAGCGCGGATCGTGGTCGGTGCCGCCGATCTTCCGACTGCTCCAGCAGGTCGGCCGCATCGACGACACCGAGCTGCACCACACGTTCAACTCCGGGCTCGGATTGGTGATCGCGGCGCCAAGAGAGGCCGCCGACGACGTGTGTGCCGCGACCGGCGGGCGGGTGGTCGGCGACGTCGTGAACGACACCTACGAGCGCGCGGTGGTGCGGTGAGACGGGTCCGAGTGGGCGTGCTGATCAGCGGATCGGGCAGCAATCTGCAGGCGCTGCTCGACGCGAGCGCCGACCCCACCTACCCGGCCGAGATCGCCGTGGTGCTGTCGAACCGCGCCGACGCCTATGGGCTGCACCGCGCCCGGGCCGCCGGCGTACCCGCCGAGGTGTGGCCGCATCGCGACGCACCGAGCCGCGCCGCGTACGACGCGCGCCTGGTGGAGCGCCTGCGAGCCCACGACGTCGAGTGGGTCTGCCTCGCAGGCTTCATGCGCCTGGTGACGCCGACGCTGCTCGGGGCGTTCCCGTGGCGCGTGCTCAACATCCACCCCGGACTGCTCCCCGCCTTCCCCGGACTGCACGCGCAGGCTCAGGCGCTGGCCGCGGGCGTGAAGATCGCGGGCTGCACGGTGCATCTGGTCGACAGCGGCGCCGACACCGGGCCCATCGTCGCGCAGGCGGCGGTGCCCGTGCTACCCGACGACGACGAGGCCGCGCTCTCGGCTCGGATCCTCGCCCAGGAGCACCGCCTCTACCCCGAGGCCCTCCGCGCGGCGGTCGAGGGCCGGATCAAGCTGGTGGACGGGCGCGTGCAGGTCGCGCCGGTCAGCCGATGATCTGCTCGGCGAGGTAGGCGGTGTCGCCCAGCCGGTCCATCAGCCCGAGCTGGGTCTCGAGCCAGTCGAGGTGCTCTTCCTCGCTGACGAGGATCGACTCGAGCAGCGCGCGGCTGCCGTTGTCGCCCTGCTCACGGCACAGCGCGATGAACTGGTTCAGCCGCGGGATCGCCTCGCGCTCGAGCCCCATGTCGCTCTCGAAGATCTCGCGTGGCGTCTCGCCGATGCGGATCCGACCGAGCTTCTGCACGTTCGGGAGGCCCTCGAGGTAGAGGATCCGCGCGATGAGCTGGTCGGCGTGCTTCATCTCGTCGATCGACTCGGCGTGGACCTTCCCCTCGAGCCGCGTGTAGCCCCAGTTCCCCAGCATCCGCGCGTGCAGGAAGTACTGGTTGATCGCCGTGAGCTCACCCGTGAGCACCTCGTTGAGCGCGTCGATGATCGCCTTCCCGCCCTTGACCGACATCCTCACCTCCAGGCGCAAGGTCGTATCGGCCCTACTTGGAGAGCGCCACCGTCGGCGAGCCTTGCGCCTGCGCGCCGCGCCCCGCGCGCAGGATCCGCTTGATGTCGCAGCGGCACAGCCCGCAGTCGGTGCCGGCCCCACAGCGCCTTCCGACCTCGGCCACGGAAGGGGCGCCCTGATCCGCGACCGCCCGGATCTGGCGGTCCGACACACCGTGGCACACGCAGAGGATCATCGAGGCCTCCTGCACCCAGTCTAATGAACTTGATAATCACTTTCAACAGCGAAGGTGAGTTGGCGAGCTCGGGGCACCCTCGCTCAGCCGAGCGTCCACACGGCCTCGACGAGGAACGAGAGCAGCAGGGTCAGCCCGAGCACGAGCGCGGCGAGTCCGCCGACGACGAGCGCGGGCAGCAGCGCGCCCCACGCGGCGCGCCCCCAGACTTCGGGCGGGTCGCGGCGCCAGCGCCACGCCGCAGCACCCAGCGCGAGCACGAAGCCGAGCAGACCGAGCGCGCCGTGCGTGAGCCCGAGCCCCATCGCCGCCAGCGGAGCGCCCGCGACCACCGCGGCGACGCGCGCGGCGCGGCTGCCGCGAACGCCGCCGCACAGCAGCACCCCGCCGATCGCGAGCAGCCAATGGAGCCCCAGCGTCGACATCGCCGCGAGCCATCCGAACGGAGACGCGACGAGCTCGATCGGCGCGGGTGCCTCGCCTTGGAGCGCCGCCTCGATCGGCACGCGCCACTCGGGTCGCGCATCGCCGACCGTCGGCGTCCCGCAGAACGCGACGACGACCTCGTCGGCCATCGACCAGCGCAGGTAGGCGTAGACGCCGAGCGGTGAGAGCGCGCCGTTGTGCCACACGCGATCCCCTTCCCGGATCCACCCCGCTGCGTGGCCCTCCTCGTCTTCGGCGCGCAGCAGCGCCGCGCGCGCGTCCTCGGAGAGCACGCCGCCGTCACGCAAGCCGCGCGCCCAGCGCACCAGATCGGCCGGCGTGGACGTGAACGCGCCGTCGCCCGCCGTCTCCCAGCGGTAGTCGTAGGGGATCAGCCGGGGCAGCGCGCGCCGGGCGTCGAGCAGCCCGATCGGCGACGCGAGCCGCCCGCGAACCAGCCGCTCGTCGTACCGCGGCACGCGCGTGATGCCGGTGTCTGCCATCCCGAGCGGCTCGAGCAGCCGGCTGGCGACGACGTCCTCGAACGGCTGACCGGCGGCGCGCGCGACGACGGCGGCGAGCAGGGTGAAGCCGAAGTTGCTGTACCGCACGCGCTCGCCGGGCGTCGCCTGCACCGTGAGCTGCGGCAGCAGCACCCGCGCCTGTTCGTCCCAGGTCGGCGGGCGCATCCACGGGTTCGCGCTCGGCTCGGACAGCCCGCCCTGATGCACGAGCAGCTGACGCAGGCTCGGCCCGTCGCCGATCACCGCCTGCACCTCCGGCAGCCAGCGCCCGACAGCATCGTCCGTCGAGAGCCGCCCCTCGTCGGCGAGCGCGTACACCGCCGCCGCGGTGAAGCTCTTCGTGAGCGACCCGATCCGGCACACGGGATCGGCCGGCACGGCGCCGTAGTGCCGGTCCAGCAGCACGTCGGCGCCGTCGACCACCTGGACGAGCCCAACGAGGCGCCCTCCGTCCGCCTGCTCCCCGAGCCACCGGTCCAGCAGCGCCACGTCGGGCCCCGCGGCGTGCGCGAGGCCCAGAACCCACCACATCGCGCTCATCCCACCTCCGTGGGGCGAACCCTACCGCACGACACCCCGAAGGCGTCACGCCTGTGGCGCGTCGCGCGGCGCGACGAAGGAAGGGATGGCGAAATTTCGCATAGTAAGGTAATATCCGGCGACCCTCCTCTCCTCCGAGGCAGACGTGCCGCCCGAGCATGAACGCGCCCCGACGCCTGCGCGAAGCCCTTCCGCGTCCACCGACACCTCGACCTCGACCGCACAAGGCGGTGGGCAGTCCGTCGACGCGGGCAACGCAGCCGCCGCCGACGACGCCGGCCTCGGTGCCCCGGTGTGCGAAGTCGGGCTCGACGGCCTCGAAGCCGCCGTGAGCACGGGCGACACCGAGGGCGCATGGGGGATCTTCCAGTCCCTCTCGGCCAGCGATCGGGCGACGGTGCGAGACGATGCCAGCCTGGTCCCCCGCCTCCTGCACGTCCTCGGCGCCGAGCACGCCGCGAGCGCGCTGTGGTCGTTGCAGTACCCCGCACGCCAGGCGCTCGAGCTCGCGAACATGCACTGCGCGGCGAGCCCCGCCGCGCTCGTCCAGGTGCTGCGCGACGTGGGCATCACCTGTGCCGGCGACCTCGCCACCCACGTCCACGACCTCGCTGGGCTCGACGCGTTCCTGACGCCGGCGATCCTCGACCCGCTGTTCGAGAGCTCGTCCTCGCTGGAGGACGCCGGCGTCCTCGTCTACTGCGCCGAGCTCCTGCATCCGGTCTACCCCGGCTCGCCCCTCGACTTCCTGAAGTTCCTGCCGCTCGACGCACCCGCGGTGCTCCACGTGTTCGTCACCCAGCCGCTCGCGCGCGCGTGGCTCTTGGTGTCCCCGGAGGTCCTGGTCGCGCACATCCTCGAGCGCTGGTGCACAGCCGGTCCTTGGTTCCGCACGCTCGCCGTCGCCCACCTCCCTGATCTCGACGCCTTGATCGGCGTCGACGCTGCGGGATGGAGCACCGGTCTGGTCGCCGCGCTGGAGATGGGGACGCCCGAGGACAGCGCCCTCCTCGCGCCGCCTTGCCCCGCGTTCGACCTGGTGATCGGGACGATCGCCGCACAGGACCCGGAGACCGCCGCCCGCGTGTGCGCCTCCCTCACGCTCGACCCCGTCGCCTGCGTACAGGCGTTCGGTGCGTCGGGGTGGCTCACGCTGGTCACGGCCCAGGCGCTGCTGTCCGGGGCGGACGTGATCGGTCAGCTCACCGTCGCGCTGTCGCCCTTGACGCCGCCGCTGCTCGCGCCGCTCGGCTGGGTCGACGCGACGCTGCCGCTGCTCGCCGCGGACCCCCTGCACGCATCGGTCGCCTACATGGCGAATCCGGCGTTTCGCGTGTGGATGAGCGCAGACACGGACAAGTTCCAGGCGCTCGCGAGCGCAGCCCCCGCGGTGTGGGTGCCCGCGCTGGCCAACGCGGACGGGACGCCGTTCCTGCTCCGGTTCGCCGAGGCGGATCCCCCGGCCTGGCGCGCGGCGGTCCCCGACGCGATCCTGCAGACGGTGCTCGACACCCTCCCGAAGCCGTGCGCCGACGAGCACGTCCCTGGGCTATGGGCCCTGTGGATCGACGCGAACCGCGGCGTCGACGTGGGCCTCGCGACATTCCACACGCTGTTCGGCCTGCGGATCTGGACCAGCGGGAGCCGCCCACAGCGCCGTCTGGACGACTGGGTCGACGACAGCGTGACCCCGAACGTCACCTACGAGATCAACCAGATCATCACCACCGTCGAGCCGGACCCGGCGACGCTCAACGACTACCTCTCCCACCTGCAGTCGATCCCGCGCGGCCAGGTCGCGGCGTCGGCCGTCGGCTTCGGGCCGGGCTGGACCATCCACTACAAGCGCAAGACGCCTCCCGCAGACGCCGCATGGGACGCCACCATCGCGCCCGACGTCGAGGACGGCCGCACCTCCCAGTACTGGGCCGACATGAACTTCGTGCTGATGTACACCGACGCGGCCGGCAGCACGTCGTCGGCCGCCGTGAGCTGGATCAGCGGCCCGCAGGACGTCATGCTGGACGGCAACTCGGGCGGCACGGGCGGCGCACGCAACACCTTCGACGACCTCGGCAACCCGGTCGCCGCGGACCCGACGACCGACACCGAGCTCACCTACTTCCAGAACCACGCGCGACACGAGGTCGGCCACGGCGTCGGCGCGCAGGTGTTCACCGGGATGTCCCGCTCGGGCGACGAGTCGGCGCGCAAGTGGTCGAGCTGGAAGGACAGCAGCGCCGCGTCGATGCGCGCCGCCTACTACTCGGGCGCCTCGGGCAATGTCACCAACCTCGAGGATCCGACGGGGGCCGAACACACCGTGAGCGCCTCCGAGATCGGCCTCTACCTCACGCATGTGATCAGCACGGGCGGCGAGCCCGCCCCCGCCGGGGCGCCGGGCACCGGCGGCATGGTGACGGGCGCGTTCGCGGGTACGCTCGAGGAACACCTCGACGGCATCCTGGGGTCGCGGGTCGGAGGTCTCCAGCTTCCCCAATACGTCGAGTCCGTGCGGGCCCAGAGCCCGAACGACATCAACGGGAACGCCTACAAGTACCCGAACTGGGCCCCCGACGGCGCGACGGCGCACATCTACAGCGGCGCGCAGGGAGGCTTCCGCAAGTACGACGCCGCGGTGCAGCAGGAGCTGGCGCCCACGATCGGCTGGTACAGCCTGTCGACGCACTCCGAGAT
>CAYQSE010000143.1:0-14685 GCA_964419905.1 uncultured Enterobacteriaceae bacterium | reverse complement strand
CTCGAGCCGGATCACGTTGAGGCGGTAGAACAGGTCGGTGCGCAAGCGACCGTGCTCCACTTCCTCCTCGATCACGCGGTTGGAGGCTGCGATCACCCGTACGTCGGCGCGCAGTGTCTCGTTGCCGCCGACGCGCTCGTACTCGCCCTCCTGCAGCACGCGGAGCAGCTTGACCTGCACCGCGGGGCTCATCTCGGTGATCTCGTCGAGGAAGAGCGTGCCGCCGCGCGCGCGGTCGAACCGCCCCTCCTTGCGCTGGGTGGCCCCGGTGAACGCGCCCTTCTCGTAGCCGAACAGCTCGGACTCGAGCAGGCTCTCAGGGATGGCCGCGCAGTTGACGGTGACGAGCCGCTGATCGCGGCGGCGGCTGAGCTGGTGCAGCAGCGAGGCGATCCGGCCCTTGCCGGTGCCTGACTCGCCCGTGAGCAGCACGGTGGCATCCGCGGGTGCCACTTGTTCCACCTCGTCGAGCAGCGCGCGCATCACGTCGGAGCGTCCGACCACCTCGTCGGTGCCGACCTGTGCGAGCTGCTCGCGCAGGCGCCGGTTCTCGACCTGGAGCGCGCGCTTCTCGAGCGCCTTGCGCACCGTGGTGACCAGCTCGATGCGCTTCAGCGGCTTCGACGCGAAGTCGTACGCTCCCTCCTTCATCGCCTCGACCGCGGTCTCGACCGTGCCATAGGCGGTCATCACCACGACCTCGACGTCGGGGTCCAGCGTGCGGATCGCCTTGAGCAGGTCGATACCGGTCATGCCGGGCATCTTCAGGTCGGTGATCACGAGATCGGCGGGGTGCGCGCGCAGGTGCTCGAGGGCGTCGCGCCCGGACGACGCATAGGCCACCGCGTAGCCCTCGCGCCCCAGCAGGCGCTCGAGCGTGATGCGGTTGGACTCGTCGTCGTCGACGACCAGGATGCTCGGCCCCATGCGCCTCCCCGTGGATCGCACGGTGCAGCCTACCTCGATCGCGGGCGCGCGACCGGGTGATCACGGCGCGGCGGGTCGGTGGGGGAGGAGCAGGCTCACCGTGGTGCCCTTGCCGGGCGTGCTCTCCACCATCAGGCTGCCGCCGTGGTCTTCGAGGATCTGCTTCGTGATCGCGAGCCCGAGGCCCGTGCCCTGGGCCTTGGACGAGTAGAACGGGTCGGCGGCGCGCTCGGCCTCCTCGGGCGTCATCCCGGGGCCATCGTCGAACAGGGCGAAGCGCACCCGATCGTCCTCGCGACGCAAGGTGAGGTCGAGGTTGCGACCCCCCGCCTCGATCGCGTTGCGGAGCACGTTGAGCAGCGCCTGACGGAGCTGGTTGCCGTCCACGAGCTGCCGCGTCAGCGGTGCCGGGCGGAAGTGGAGCACGACGCCGCGGTGGGCGAACTCGGCCTCTTGGAGGCGGATCACGTCGCGCGCCAGCTCCTCGAGATCCTCTTCGGCCAGGCGCGCGGGCGGTCGCCGCGCGAGCTGGAGGTAGTGGCCGGTGACCGCGGTGAGCCGGTCGATCTCTCGGGTGACCGTGCCGAGAAGATCCCAAGCCTCGGTGCGGTGCTCCGGGTCGAGCGCGGTCAGCTCGTCGGCGAGCAGCTCGGCGTTGAGGGAGAGCGCGTTGAGCGGATTGCGGACCTCGTGGGTGATCTGCGCGAGCATCTGGCCGATCAGCGCGAGGCGCTCGGAGCGCGACAGCCGCTCCTTGTCGAGCGTCTGCTCGGTGACGTCGGCGCTGACGAGGACGACGCCCTGTCCGCCCAGCGGCGCCACCCGGACCTCCTGCAAGGACCCGTCGGGGCCGGGGACCTCGTGCCGTCCGGGCTCACCGAGCAGCGCGACCAGCGCGCGCGGCGGCGGGTCGCCCTCGCGCGCGCCCCACACCCGATGCGCGGCGGGGTTCGTGAGCGTCACCGTGCCCGCCTCGACCACGAGCAGCGCGTCGGCGAGCCCGTCGAGCACCGAGGCGAGGTAGCGCGACAGCCGGTTCAGCTCCTCGGCGCGCTCGACCAGCGCGCGGTCCCGTGTCTCCAGCGCGCGCACCATCGCGTTGAACTCGGCCGCGAGCAGCGCGATCTCGTCCCCGCCGCGCACCTCCACCCGGCCGCCGTAGTCGCCGGCCGCCAGCCGCTGCACCTCCGTGGTCAGGCGTCCGATCGGGCGCAGCGCGAGCAACACCGCGCCGATCAGCAGCACGGAGAGCAGCGTGGCGAGACCGGTCAGGCTGAGCGCGGCGGCGGTCGCGCGCACTTGCGCCTCCTCCGTCGAGCGGGCCTGGCGGTCGATTCGGGCCTCGAGGAGGCGCGCGAGCGTCTCGATCTCGACCGAGAGCAGGCGTCCGTCGTCGATCAGGGGCTCGGCGAGCCGCTGCACCGCATCGCGGTCGCCGCGCTCGGCGTGGTCGACGAGCGCCATCGCGCGTCGCTGGTAGTCCGAGAACAGCCCGTCGATCACCTCGAGCTGGCTCTGTACCTTGCGAAACACCGCCTGCTCCTCGGGCGGCAGGTCGCGGCGTCGCTGCACCTGCTTCGCGTGGATCAGGCCGATCGCCAGGTTCTCCTGGAGTTGCTCGCCGAACAGCGGCGGCGCGCCGCTCGTCCCGGTGGCGGGCCTCGGCTCGTCGCGGAGCAGCCGGCGTACGTCGTTCTCGACGCGCTGCCGATCGCGCTCGAGCAGCGTCACGATCTGCGCGAGCGGCACGTAGCCCTCGGTGATGAGCTGCAGCGAGCGCGCGATCCGCTGCTGCTGGACGATGAGGAAGCCCTGCGCGCCGCCGAGGATCAGCAGGGCTGCCACGAACGCCGCGACGATGCGCACGCGGATGGATCGAAGCGGCCCGACGCGGCGTGGGGGCGCGTCGGGGACCGCTCTGCTCACCGATGATCCGGCT
The DNA here is from genome assembly GCA_964419905.1 of uncultured Enterobacteriaceae bacterium. Taxonomy (GTDB): domain Bacteria; phylum Myxococcota_A; class UBA796; order UBA796; genus JAFDJI01. The sequence goes on along the minus strand of CAYQSE010000143.1, from coordinate 11,819 downwards.
GGAAGGTGCCCGCGTTGCCCGAGACCTCGGGCATGCGCCCGTCGGTGAGCTGGACCACCAGGCCCGCGCCGAGGACGTGCAGCTTGCCCTGTGCCCAGACCACGGTGCCGTGCGGGTTGCGCACCGAGAGCGTGTGGGTGCCCGGCGCGAGGTCGACGGTGCGGACCTCGTGCGGCGCGAGCGTGAGCCGCTTGCCTGCCAGCACCACCACCAGATCCTCGCGGGATGCGCTGCGGATCTCGACGACATAGGCGGCCGCGGGCTCTGCGGCGGGCGTCGACGCCTCGTCCTCCGACAGCGTGACGCCGGTGCGGCCCACGACCACGCGCGCCACCCCCGACTCGGGCACGTCGACCCGGTAGGGCTGGTTGCGGCCGGCGATGACCAGGATCAGCTCGGCCGGGCCCGCCGGTCGCTCGTAGTGCAGCTCGCACGGAAGCACCGCCTGGCCGGCGAGCTCGCCGTCGAGCCACACCTCCACGGGGACCTTCACGTCGATCACGAGGTTGGCAGCGAGCGCGAGGGAGGGCAGCAGGAGTGTCCACATGGCGGCCAGCCTAACGCTGCCGCGGGCATGCTGTCGCCGCGATCCGTTGCCCAAAGGGGGGGCTCGTGATACCCGCCCCGCCGATTCTCGCGCGCAGGCGCACACGATGGGGTGCTCGTGAAGACGATGAGCTGGCTCGTGACCTCGCTGGTGCTCACGCTCGGTGTGGCGGGCTGCACGGGCTCGCCGTCGGAGATCGTGCCCGAGTCCGCCGATGCGGCGGTCGAGGACATCGCGGATCCGTCGGCCGGCCCGATCGTCGCAGAGGTCAGCGGCGTGCGCATCAGCGCGCGCGAGTTCGAGGCCGCGGCGGCCCGGAAGGTCCCCGCGGATGGCGTCGCGCTGTCGGCTGCAGAGAAGAAGGAGGTCATCGACGAGCTCGTCGTCGAGAAGATCCTCTACCTCGAGGCCAAGCGGCGCGGCATCGACCGCGATCCGAAGGTCCAGAAAGTGATGGTGAACACGCTGCTTCGGCAGGAAGTGTACGCCGGCGTGCGCAACAGCGACTTCACCCAGGAAGAGCTGCTCGCCTACTTCGAGGCCCACAAGGACGAGTTCGTCGTGCCCGAGAAGGTGCAGGTTCGACGCATCTTCATCAAGGGCGAGCCCACGCGCCCCAACACCGAGGCGAAGGAGCTCTCCGAGCGCCTCCGCGCCCAGGTGGTCGCCGATCCCGGCGCGTTCCGCGAGCTCGCGTCCGAGCACTCCGAGGATCCCTACCGCCGTCGCGGCGGCGATCTCGGCTACCTCGCGCGCGAGGGCAAGCCGGGCATCGATCAGGAGGTCGTCGAGCGCGCGTTCGGGCTCCAGGTGGGCGAGGTGGCCGAGGTGTTCGAGTCCGGCGGCGGCTTCAACGTGGTGCTGGTCTCGGGCCGGCGCGATCGCGTCGAGCGCACGTTCGAGCAGATGAAGGGCTCGGTGCTCCGCAAGGTGAAGAACGACCGCTACAAGCAGCTCTATGGCGACTTCGTCGACGACGTGCGCGGTCGCTACGACGTCGCGGTCGAGGACGCGGTGCTCGCCGGGCTCGAGGTGCGTCCGTCGCGGCGCCTCGGCGGCGCGATGATGGGCCCGGGCGGGCGCGGCGACGATGACTTCGATCTGGGTGACGACGACTTCCCGGAGTAGGTCCATGCGCCTCACCGTCCTGCTCCTCTCCTGGCTGGCCTTCGCGCCGGGCGTCGCTTCGGCCGCGCTCGTCGATCGCATCGCCGCGGTCGTCGACAAGGAGGTCATCGCGCTCTCCGAGATCTACGAGCTCGGCGAGAGCTACATCACCGAGAAGTGCCCGACGCAGCGCGTGCGCTGCGTGCGTGAGCGCGAGCTCGAGGTGCTCGAGACGCTGATCTTGCGCGTGCTGGTGCGCAAGGAGCTCCGCGACCTCGATCTCGACGTGACGAGCGACGAGACCGACCGCGCCATCGCTCAGATCGCCCGCGAGAACAACATCGAGAGCCCGGAGCGGCTGCGCCTCGAGGTCGAGGCGAGCGGGCTGCGCTGGGAGGTCTACCGCGAGCAGCTGACCGAGCAGATCCGGCAGATGAAGTTTCAGGAGGCGGTGATCCGGCCGCGGATCACCGTGAGCCAGGATGAGCTGGTCGACCAATACCGGCGCAGCGCGCGCGACCTGTCGGCGCCGGCCACGGTGACGGTGCAGGCCATCACGCTGAAGGTCGCGCCGGACGCCGGCGAGTCGGGCCTGGTCGAGGCGATCACGTTCGCGCACGCGCTCCGCCAGCGCGTGCTCGATGGCGAGCTCACCTGGGCCGATGCGGTCACTCAGCACCACTCGGGCCAGTTCACCGGGCCCGACGGCATGCTCCCTCCGGTCAAGGAGGGCGACCTGATGCCAGCGCTCGACAAGGCGGTGTTCGGGGCGCAGGAGGGCGAGATCCCCGAGCCGGTGTTGGCCGCGAGCACGATCTTCCTGGTCAAGATCCTGAAGCGCACCGCGTCGGGCGTGCTGCCGCTCGAAGAGGTCCAAGATCAGCTGCGCGAGCAGATCTACGCGCAGAAGTCCGAGGAGCAGGTCGAGCAGTGGTACGTGCAGGCACGCAAGCGGACCTCGGTGAAGGTGCTGCTCGAGCCCGCCGAGACCCTGTAGTGCGGCCGCTCGCGCTGACGCCGGGCGATCCGCGCGGCATCGGGCCCGAGGTGGTGATCAAGACGCTGCGCGCCCGCCCGGACGCGGCGGTGGTCGTGGTCGGGCAGTGGGAGGCGGTCGCGCGTGAGGCGGCGTCGCGTGGGGTCGCGGTGCGACGTGTCCACGCCTGGCCGGATGCGCTGGACGGCGCGGTGCCAGTCTTCGATCCAGGCGAGGCGGACGAGCCGGTCGAGGTCGCGTCGATCCGCGCCGCGGTGGCCGCGTGCCTCGACGGCTCGGCGTCGGGGCTGGTCACCGGGCCGATCCACAAGGCCCGGCTCGCGGCGCGGGGCTTCGCGTATCCGGGCCACACCGACTTCCTCGGGCACCTGTGCGGCGTGCCCGATCCGGTGATGGCGTTCGTCGGCGGGTCGCTGAAGGTGGCGCTGGTCACGGTGCACCTGCCGCTGCGGGCGGTGGCGGACGCGATCACCACGCACGGCGTGCTGCACGTCGTCCGCCTCGCCGATCGCGCGCTGCGCGACCACCTCGGGCTCGCGGCGCCCCGCCTCGCGGTGTGCGGCCTGAACCCGCACGCGGGGGACGACGGGCTGCTCGGGCACGAGGAGCGCGACGTGATCGCGCCCGCCGTCGCCGCGGCGCGCGCCGCGGGCGTCGACGCGCGCGGCCCGATCAGCGCCGAGGCCGCGTTCCGCGCCGCCGCCGACGGGCGCGTCGATCTGGTGGTGGCGATGTACCACGACCAGGGGCTCGCCCCGCTCAAGCTGGTGGACTTCGGGCGCAGCGTGAACTGGACGCTCGGGCTGCCGATCGTCCGCACCAGCGTCGACCACGGCACCGCGGACGATCTGGTCGGGCAGGATCGCGCGGATCCGGCCAGCTTCGAGGCAGCGCTCGCGTGGGCCGAGCGCCTCGCGGCTCAAGTCACGGACACGCGATGACCCCGGGCAGCGCGGCGAGCGCGTCGGGATCGGGCCCGCCGGTCGCGCAGTCGCTCGCCTCCCCGTCCAGCGCGCGCAGCACGAAGACGTAGCTGGGGTTCTGTCGGCACCGCATCGCGGTGCTCGACCCCGGCGACGCCTCGCGCCAGTCGCCGACGATCGGCAGCACGAGACGCAGCGCGTCGGCGTCACCGTCCGGCGCGGCGCTCACCGAGCGGACCTCGTGCACCTCGACGCGCGTGAGGTCGGCGCTCCACGACAGCGTCCCGCCACCCGTCCACGCGTCGGCGGTGGCGGTCAGCGTCCACCGCTCGTCCGCGAGGCTGCACGACAGCGCGAAGTCGACCAGGACCGGATCGGCGGGCGCCGTGGTGTCGCTGTCGGGTCGCGGACCCGGTCCGGGCGGCGCGCACGCGAGCGCCGATCCGAGGGTGCAGGCGAGCAGGGCGCGGCGCGCGTTCACGATGCGATCTCCCGAAACACGAGACCCCGGCGCGAGGGCCGGGGTCTGTGGTTGCGCGGGGGGTGTGGCCCCGAGTCGCGGATCAGTCCGTGCAGTCGGCGTCGTTGCCGGCGCCCTCGAAGCACAGGCAGTCGTTGTTCAGGTGGTCGCCGAAGTAGTTGTAGGACTTGTAGCCGAAGTACACGCAGTCCTGCGTGGCCCCGTCGTCGTCCTTCATCGTGATCATCCACGCGTACGAGCCGTCGTCGTTCTGGTCACAGCCGGGCAGCGTGGTGCCGGTGTTCGGGTTGGCCGGGCTGGCCATCGTCTGGTTGGCGACGGTGGCGCCGCCGGTCAGGGCCATGCTCCACATGTCCCAGGCACCGAACTCCTCGTCCCAATCGACGTTGACGTCCATGATGTGGGAGTCCTCGACCCAGATGGTGGCCGGGAACGCGCCGCTGTCGCCCGTGTTCGCGACGAACACCTCGAGCGAGCCGGCGTAGCCGTCGGTGGTGACCTCATAGGTCCACGTGTTGCTGGCGCAGTCGACGTCGATCTCGGCGATCTGCCACGGGCCCGTGTACCAGTCGTCGGTGTCGTTCGTGTCGGTGGTGTCGCCGGTGTCGCCGTCGATGCAGCCGACCGCGAGGATGGAGAGGGCCGCGAGGCCCAGCGCCTTGTAGATCATGATGGTCTCCTCTGGCCCATTAGCGGGCCGCTCAAATGTAGGACGGTGTAGGATTATCCAGCCCGGCAGCAATCGCAACTGGCAAGTGCTTACAGGTGCGTGACCGTGGGTACGTCTTCGGACCCGCGGATCTCATCGTGCTGTCCGGCGCGGAACAGCGCGCGCTCCAACCCCTGGAGCAGCGCTTCGAGTCCCTCACCGTCGAGCGCCGAGACGGCGATCCCGCCGTGGGTGTCGACCAGCTCGCGCAGGCGCTCGGGATCTGCCGCGTCGGACTTGTTCCACACGCGGAGCTGCGGCCGATCGGCGAGCTCGAGGTCGGCGAGGATGCGCTCGACCGCCTCGAGGTGCTTCTCGACGTCGGGATCCGACCCGTCGAGCACGTGCAGGAGGAGATCGGCCTCCTCGAGCTCCTCGAGGGTGGCCTTGAACGCCTGCACCAGCGTGTCGGGGAGATCCTGGATGAAGCCCACCGTGTCGGTGACGATGATCTCGCGCGCCTCGGGGAAGCGCAGCCGGCGCGAGGTGGGGTCGAGCGTCGCGAACAGCTTGTCCTCGACGAGCACCTCGGACGCGGTCATCCGGTTGAGCAGCGTGCTCTTGCCGGCGTTGGTGTAGCCGACGATCGAGACGACAGGCAGCTCGGCGCGCTGGCGTCGCTTGCGGCGTAGCGCGCGGTTCTTCGCGAGCGTGGTCAGCTCGCGCTCGAGCCGGGTGACGCGCTCCTGCGCGCGGCGCTTGTTGATCTCGAGCTTCGTCTCGCCGGGCCCGCGCCCGCCGATGCCGCCGGTGAGGCGCGACATCGCGGTGGGCATGATCGCGAGGCGCGGCATCCGGTAGCGGAGCTGCGCGAGCTCGACCTGGAGCTTGCCCTCGCGGGACTGCGCGTGCTGCGCGAAGATGTCGAGGATCAGCTGCGTGCGGTCGAGCACGTGCAGGTCGGTGGTCTCGGCGATGTTGCGGAGCTGCGACGGCGAGAGCTCGCGGTCGAAGATCAGCACCTCGGCGCCGAGGTGCATCGAGCGGACGATCAACTCCTGGAGCTTGCCCTTGCCGATGCAGGTCTTGCCGTCGAGCTGATCGCGGTTCTGCAGGTGGACGTCGATCACCTTGAGCCCGGCGGTGTCCGCGAGCCGTTCGAGCTCGCGCAGGCTGCGCCGCGCCTCACGCGGCTTGCCGAGCGTGATGCCCACGAGGATCGCCTTCTGGCGCCCCGCCACCTTCTCGAGCTGCGGGCTGCGCGCGAACTGCGCCTCGAGGTCGGTGATGAACGCGCTCCAGTCCTGATCCCAGCCGTGCACGGAGGGGACGTGCTCGACCTGCCACGGCTTCTCGGACGCGTCGGGCGGGAGCAGGTAGGCGTACTGGATCGCGCCCGGCAGCCCGTCGGGCTGCGCGTGCACCGTGATCACCGCGTCGAGCTGCAGCAGCGCGAGGTCGGTGAGGTCGTCCTCGGTCAGCCCGGTGGGCCGCAGCGAGGTGTGGATCAGCCGCACGCCGCGGAAGCGCGCCGCACCGGCGCGACGGGGGCCGAGATCGGGCAGGAAGATCCGGTGCGCGTCGCCGAGGACCACCTTGTCGATCCATCCGCGCCGATCGACGAGCAGCCCGATGCGGCGGCCGGTGTCGTGCGAGAGCTCGGTGAGCATGCGGGCGATCTGCGGGGTGAGGAACGCGTCGCCGGGCAAGCGCCGGTCGTAGAGTCGACGAAGCGCGCGATCTTGATCGGCTTTCAGCCCCTGTGTGTTCCCGTACAGCGTTTCCAGATGCTCACCCGTGGTGCACGCGAAGGGTCTAACGCGTTCGGCGCGACCCCGGTCGGGCCGGGGCGCGCACCCGTGATCAGGATCGCTTCGTCGCGTCCTCGAGCAACTTCGGAAGATCGACGCCGACCGCGGCCTTCAGCTCCTCGACGAGTCGAACCGCGGTGCGCGCGGTGCCGCCGCTCCCGTCGCCGTCCGGCGGCAGCATCGTCAGCTTGTCGACGCGCACCTCGCCGACGGTCTCGATCAGGGCGCCCATGATCACGTGCAGCTTCTGCATCAGGAAGATGTCGCGCGCGTTCTCGCCCGCCGCCTTCCACACCACGATCATCCGCTCGAGCACCTCGACGGTGGCGCGGCCCTCCTCGAGGATGCGCGCGGCGCGGCCGCGTACCTCGCTGATCCCGGCCTCCATCGCGGCGTTTGCGGGCTCGATCACGTCGGCCTCGAGTCGGCTCCGCGTCTCCTCGACGCGGGCCTCCTCCTTCTCGATCGCGCCGTTGACGCGCGCGAGCTCGGCCTGGACCTTGCCCTGCTCTTCTGCGATGCGCGCGGTGCCGCGCGTCTTTGCATCCACGATGCGGCGCTCGGCCTGCGCGCGCGCGATCTGCTCCTCGGCCTCGACCTCGCGCAGGCGGGCGCGCTCGCGGTTGTTCGCGTCCCGCACGATCGCGTTCGCCTTGGCGCGGGCCTCCGCGATGCGCGACCGCTTGATCAGCTCGGCGGACTGCTTGCGCCCGATGCTGTTGAGGTAGCCGCGGTCGTCCGACACGTTCTGGATCTTCATGTTGTCGAGCACGAGGCCGAGCCGGGACAGATCGGTCTCGGCTTCGGTCATCAGCTCCTCGGCGAACGCGATCTTGTCTTCGTTGACCTCCTCGGGGGTCAGGCGCGCGAGCACGCCGCGCAGGTTGCCCTCGAGGACGTCCTTCGCGATCGACTTGATGTCCTCGCGCGACTTGCCGAGCAGGCGCTCGACCGCGTTGCCGAGCACCGGCTCGTGACCGGCGACCTTGAGGTTCGCCACGCCCTGCACCATGAGCGGGATGCCGCCCTTCGAGTAGGCGCCGGCCACCGCCAGGTCGATGACCATGTTGGTGAGGTCGAGGCGATCGACACGCTGGACGAGCGGGACGCGGAAGTGCCGCCCGCCCTTGACGATCTGGTAGTTGCTCTTGCCGCTCCCGCTGCCGGAGACGACGAGGACCTCGCTCGGCTCGCAGATGTACAGGAGCTGGCCGGCGGTGCCGATGATCGCGAGCACGGCGACGACGCCGACGACGCCGAGGCCCACGATGATGCTGACGAGGATCTCCATCAGCGCACCTCCTTCTTGGTGTCGCGGGACATGATGCCGGTCACGTCGACGCCCGTAGTGTTCTTGAACTCGCGGAGGATGGCGGACACGGTCGCCGGCAGCGCGGCGATGTGCTGTGGCAGCGCCGTTCCCTGGCCGCCGTCGAGGAGCGTGACCTCACCGATCTCGAGCTTGCGGACCTGCTCGGTGACCGTGGTGAGCACCGTCTCGAGCTGTTGGATCAGGAAGATGTCCTTCGCGTCCGAGCCGGCCTTGAGCCAGGTCTCGGTCATCATCTGGAGTACCTCGGCCAGCGCCTCGCCGTCGGCCGCGATCTGGGCCGCCTCGGCGCGCGCCTTCATCACGGCTGCGCGGCGCTGCGCGTCGGCCGGGAGCACGACGTCGGCGGTCAGGCGGAGGTTCTCGAGCCGCCCGCGGATCTTCTGGAGCTCCTGCTCGGCGCGGGCGCGCGCGGCGAGCGCCGCCTGCTCGGCGCGCTCTTCCTCGGAGCGGGCCTGCGCGTCGAGCTCGAACTTCACCCGCGAGAGCTCGTTCTCCTTCTGGCGGATGATCATCTCGGCGCGCTCGTTGGCGACCTGACCCTCGCGCGCCGCCTCGGCCTGGGCCTGCTCGGCGTCGGCCTTCGCGGTGGACTCGGCGATCTCGGCATCCGAGAGCACGTTCGCGAGGCGCTCGCGTCCGATGCTGTCGAGGTAGGCGACATCATCGCTGACGCTCTGGACCTTCAGCGTGTCGAGGTGCAGCCCGAGGCGGTCGAAGTCTTCGTCGGCCTCCTCGACGAGCTCCTGCGCGAACTTCAAGCGGTCCTCGTTGACCTCCTCGGGCGTCATCCGCGCGAGCACGCCGCGGAGGTGACCCTCGAGCGACTCCTTCGCGACGCGCTTGATCTCGAGCGGGTCGCGGCCGAGGAACCGCTCGATGGCGTTGCCCTGGATGCGCGCGTCGGAGCTGACCTTCACGTTGGCGATAGCGCTCACGTCGAGCGGGATGTTGCCGCGGGAGTAGGCGTTGGTCACGCGGATCTCGATGGGGATCGTCGTGAGATCCATCCGCTCGACCGTCTCGAAGTACGGGATGCGGAACGCCCAGCCGCCGTGCACCACGCGGTAGCCCACGCGGGTGCCGTCCTGCAGCGTGTGGCTGCGACCCGAGAAGATGAACAGCTCGTTGGGTCGGCAGATGTACATCTGCGACCGGATCACCGCGAGCAGCGCGATCAGCGCGACGCCGGCGCCGGCGGCTACGCACACTCCCATGAACTCCAAGGGGACCTCCGAGGTACCTCCCCCGCGCGGGGGACGGCGAGCATACCCGAAGCGCGGCGGATTTCCGACCCGGCGGCGAGCGATCACGTCAGGAGCGGGAGCGCTCCGGTTGCCGTGGCGGGACCCCAGGCTCCCCGAACAGCGCGGTGACGTCGGCGCGGCCGTCCTTCACGTTCGCGATCAGCACGCGCGAGCCGCGCGGGATGTCCTTGGGATCGAGCGTGGACGCCATCAGCTCGATCTGCCCGGCCAGGCTGTCGATCACGATCTTGCCTTGGCGCTCGGGCCCCACCGTCAGCAGCACGCGTGCCTCGACGCCGATGTACTGCTCGATGCGCGTCTCGGCCGTCACCGTGTCGGTCTTGAGCCGCTTGAACACGTACGACGCGCTGGTTCCGATGCCGAGCCCCATCACGATGGCCAGCGGGAGCACGATCGCGGTGATGCCGACGAGGAAGTGGAGCAGCGTGCCGGTCATCCCGAACGACATCAGCGCGAACGTCCAGAACCGCAGGCTCAGGAACGGCAGCCACAGCGCGTCGGACGCGGCGCCGCCCGCGTGCGCGACCATGTCTCCGACGTCGTGCGACACGTCGACGTCCGCGTCGACGTCGACGTCGAGATCGACATCCACGTCGGCGTCGAGATCCGCGTCGACCGCGGCGTCCTCCCCACCGAACAGCATCGAGGCGCCGACGAGGATGCCGCCGAAGATCATCGTGGCGAGGTAGGTCGCGAGCATCGGTCTCCGGGGGTTGGGAGGATCGTGCACGCAGCGACGCCAACCCTCAAGGGGAAGGGGTCGTCCGCGCGAACGCGAGGGCCAGCCAGCCCGCGATGAAGCACAGGCCACCGAGCGGCGTGACGGCGCCGAGCGCGCGTACACCGGTGAGGGTCATCGCATACAGCGAGCCCGAGAACAGCAAGATGCCGGCGACGAACAGCCAGCCGGCCCACCGCGGCGCCGCGGGGTGCGCAGCGACCACCATCAGCGCGAGCGCGTGGATGAGGTGGTAGCGCGAGCCCGTCTCCCACCAAGCCAGTGCCGCCTCGTCGACGCGCGCCTTGAGCCCGTGTGCCCCGAACGCGCCGAGCATGACGCCGAGCGCGCCGAGGATCCCACCGAGCCGCCACCAGAAGCTGCCGTCACCGACCGTCATGTCCACTCCTCGACCCTGGCAGCACGTAGCCGGTTCGCGGTACGCTTGGCGGGTGGACACACGCCTCGATCGCATGCTGCAGCTCGTCAGGCGTCACGTCCCCGATCTGGTCCTGGTGGACAAGCGGGACGTGACGTGGATGCGCTGGCTCGGGGGCGCGCTCGAGCCGCTGATCCCCGAGTTCTCCACCCGCTACACGACGGTGCTCGGCGCCACCGTGTTCCTGCCGCGCCCCGCCGAGAAGATGTCGCCCGACGTGCTCGCCGCGACGCTCGCCCACGAGCTGGTCCATCAGCTCGATCAGCGGCGCTGGGGCGCGTTGTTCTACCTCTCGTACGGGTTCTGCCTGCCGGCGATCCGCTCGATGCGCGCGCACTGGGAGCGGCGCGCCTACGCGGTCGATCTGCTCCTCGCGCACGAGCGCGGCGGCGAGCCCGAGGTGCTGCGGATCGCCGAGCTGCTCGTCGACCTGTTCACCGACCGCAGCTATCTGTGGATGTGGGTGGGGCGTCGCTCCGCCCGGCGGTTCCTCGACCCGGTCGTGCGGGCCGTGCTCGATGGCACGCTGGCGCAGCAGGCCCCGTACCGCGAGATCCTCGCCGTGTGGCGCGGCGCCGAGCCGATCGAGCGCGTCGCATGAGTGAGCTCGTCGGCGTGATCCTCGCCGCCGGCTACGGCACGCGCTTCCTGCCGGTCACCCGCGTGGTGCCCAAGGAGCTGCTGCCGCTCGTCGATCGGCCCGCGCTCGACGTGGTGGTGCAGGAGCTCGTCGAGGCGGGCTGCACTTCGCTGGTCGTGGTCACGTCGCGTCGGAAGTCCACGATCGACGCCTGGTTCGATCACGACGTCGAGCTCGAGTCGGTGTTCCGGCGCGAGGGCGCGCACGCGAAGCTGGCCCGCGCGCTGCCGCCCGAGGTCGACGTCGCGATGGTGCGGCAGCGGGCGATGCTCGGCTCGGGGCACGCCATCTTGCAGGCGGCGCCGTTCATCGGCGATCGGCCGTTCGTCGTGGCCTACCCGGACGACCTGTTCGGTGCGCCGAACTGCGCCGCTCAGCTCGTCGAGACCTGGCGCGAGACCGGCTGCTCCGTGCTCTCGGCGCACGACATGCCGAACGCGGATCTGTCCCGCTACGGCGTGCTCGACGTGGACGGGGACGGGCCGGCGCGTCGGGTGCGTCGCCTCGTCGAGAAGCCTGCGCCGGGCACCGCGCCGTCCTCGCTCGTGTCGCTCGGGCGCTACCTGTACACGCCGGAGTTCCTCGACGCGCTACGCGCCGGCTGGGCAGCGCACACGCCCGCCGAAGGCGAGTACTTCCCGATGGCCGCGACGAACGCGCTCGCGGCCCGCGGGCGCATGGTCGCACGCGTGGTCGACGCGCCGCGCTACGACACCGGCACCCCGCTCGGCTACCTGCAGGCGGTCACCGACGCGGCGCTGGCCCGCGACGATGTCGGTCCGGCGTTCGACGCGTGGCTGCGCGCGCGCCTGGGAGCCGATCGCGGGTAGCGCCCGGTCGTGCTTCGTTACGGGCGGGCGTCCCGCCTGTCGATTGATCACATCTTCACGAAGACCTGCTGCAGGCGGG
>CAYQSE010000142.1:0-14701 GCA_964419905.1 uncultured Enterobacteriaceae bacterium | reverse complement strand
CCGACCCACAGCATGTACCGGTGGTCGACCCAAAGAGGCCGTAGAGCGGCTATCCGCGCTACCGCGCGCGGGATCTCCCTCTCGGCTGGAGTCTCCGCCCGCAGGCGAACGGGCAGGGGCACCGCTCGCTCCGCGAGGCGGGAGGACCCTGCGGGCGTGCGCGCTGTGCGCGCTACGCCCGACAAGCGCTTAGCGGCGGGCGGGCGCAGGTGGGTGGGCGCCCAGTCGGCGGCCGCGGAGGCGCAGCACGCGCAGCGGGTACATGCCGGGACACAGCTCGTCACCGCCGGGTGCGAGCAGGCGACCGCGCGGGCCCAGGTTCGTGTCTTCCTCGACGACGAAGCCCAGCGACTGCAGGCGGAACGAGCTCCAGTGATCGCCTTCCTCGCGCGGCCTGCCGGGCAGCCCGAGCAGCACGCGCACGTCGGGCACCTCGTAGAGAATGCGCTGAAGCAAGCGCTTGAGCGCGGCGGGCGACATCCGACCCGCGAGGCCCTCGAGGAGCACGAGCGGGCGCGTGCCGGAGCGCGGGCGCACGGTCCAGCCCTCCAGCGTCTTCGGGCGCTGCTGCACCGCGCTCCACGCCTCGGCGTAGGGAGATCCCTGGAGCACCCGGTCCTTGAACTTGAGCACCAGCGGATCCTCGACCTCGCGGAGCTCGGCGACCGTGCCCGCGAACACGTCGGCCATGCGCGCCCACCGCGCATCGAACGCGCCACCGACCACCCACAGGCAGAGCTTCTCGCGGCGATCCCTGGCACGCGAGATCTCCTCCTCCAACATCCGATCGAGCAGCACGGTGCGCGCGCGGATCGTGGCCAACGCGGCCTGCGCCACCTCGTCGGGCACGAGCGCCGGGCGGTTGCGCACGAACCACGCGGCCACCGGATCCAGCGGGCGACGGATCCGCCCGCCCTCGACCGCGCCGAGGGCGCAGAGGGAGAGCCGGGCGATGAGGGGAAGCTCGTGCTCGATCAAGGGAATGGATGCCGGGGCCGTGGGGGCACGCCCCCGTAGACACCAACTCTAGTCCAGATCGGCGCAGCCCCGCACGCCGACGAAGGCCACGGGACTTGACGCTCGGGCCGGGCGCGTGGCGAAATGCCCTCGGAGCGCCTGAATGCGAGCCTGTGTTTCTGCCCTGTGGATCGCGCTGCTGGTCGGCCCCGGCTGCGCCGTGCGGTCCGCGATGGAGATCGGCCGCGCCGAGCGCGTGCTGACCGAGGCGAACGCGCGCGGCGCAGCGCCTGACGCGATCTACGATCAGGTGCTCGCGAGGCGCTATATCGACAAGGCGCGTGAGGAGGCGGCGCGCACCCAGCACCGCGTCGCGGTGGAGTACGCAAGGTTCGCGCTCGAGCATGCGCTGCAGGTGAAGGCGCCCGCGCCCGACCCGTCGCCGCCGCAGGGCGGGCCGCCGCCGGACGCGCCGCCCACGCCCACCACGCCGTCGCCCGGGTTGTTGTGGGACGGCCTGGACACACCCGCACCGAGCCCACCATGAGGCGGCTCGCGCTGATCGCCGCGCTGTCGGGCACCGCGTGCGCGTACGCGCCGACGGTGCTCGAGCACCTCGCGGTCGCCGAGGCCGCGGTCGCGGCGGCGCAGGAGGGCGAGGCGCTGCGGTGCGCGCCCGAGCCGCTCGCGCACGCGGAGGCCGATCTCGCCTTCGCTGCGCTGGAGCTGTCGCAGGGCGATCTGCTGCGCGCCCAGGAGCACGCCACCGCGGCCACGCGCCACGCGAAGACCGCCCAGTCCGCCTCGGTCGGCTGCGCCACCGAGCCCGAGCGCGTCGAGCCGATGATCGCCGACGCTGAGCCCGCGACACCGCCCGACGACGCCCCCCCCGTGCTCCCCGACGCGCAGCCCGCGCTCCCCGACGCGCAGCCCGCGCCCGCCCCGACGCCCGTAGCGCCGGTCGCGCCACCCGACGCCGACGCCGACGGCATCGCCGACGCGGACGACGCCTGCCCGGATCGCCCGGAGACGTTCAACGACTACCTCGACGCGGATGGCTGCCCCGACGTCGCGCCCACCCGGGTCACGCTCACCGCGCAGCGCATCCTGCTGAAAGAGCGCGTCCGCTACGCACCCGGCGGCTCGATGTTGCTGCCCGAGAGCCTGCCGCTGCTCGACGACGTCCGCAAGGTGCTCGTGGAGTCACCGCAGCTGGTGCTGCGCATCGAGGGCCACACCGACTCCGAGGGCGAGGAGGCCGACAACCTGGCGCTGAGCCAGCGAAGGGCCGAGGTGATCCGCGCCTACCTCGTCGAGCAGGGCATCCCCGCAGAGCGGCTGATCGCCGTGGGCTTCGGCGAGACGCGCCCGATCGACACGAACCGCACCTCGACCGGTCGCCTGAACAACCAGCGCGTCGAGCTGCACCTGGTCAATCCCGAGTAGCGTCGTCGAGCGGGTCGTCCACCACCTCACGCCACAGCGGCACCGACGTGTCCGTCCCCGCGGGCCCCTGGCTGAGCACCTCCTCGGCCGTGGGCTGCCCCTCGCGTCGGTTCCACCGCACCGGGCGGATCACCTGCTGCTCCTCGCCGCGCACGATGCGCCGGATGTTCGTCAGGTGGCGCACCGCGATCCCGAGCGCGAGCAAGGCCGCGATCGGCAGCACCGCCGGTCGCATCCACCACGACAGGGCCACCAGCCCGAGCGTCGCGCCGAGCGCGGCCACCGACGAGCGCCCGCTCACGCCGAGGATCCCCCCCCACAGCACCACCGCGAACAGCGTGGGCACCGGCGCGATCGCGACCATCACCCCCGCGCCGGTCGCGACGCCCTTGCCGCCTCGGAACTCGAGGTAGACGGGCCAGCAGTGCCCGATGAACGCCGCCGCGCCGACCGCGGTCTGCCACGCCAGGCCCCCGTCGTAGACCCACGGCGCGAGCAGCACCGGCAACAACCCCTTCGCCCCGTCGAGCAGCAGCACCGGCCCCGCGAGGCGCCACCCGTAGACCCGCGCCACGTTCGTCGCACCGATGTTCCCGCTCCCAGCGGCGCGCACGTCGACATCCCCGCCGTACAGCGTCGTCGCGACGAGGCCGAACGGCACCGCGGCGACGAGGTAGACCAGCACGAGGTAGATGACGAGGATCACGGGCTCCCCCGACAGGGCCCTAACCGAAACGTCTGCTCAGGGCGTCGCTTCGAGCGCGGCCTCGTCGAGATCCTGCTGCCCGTCGCGCGAGTACTCACAGGCCAGCGACGGGTCGTCGATGAGCATGACGGCGTGGCGGTGGTCGATGGTGTCGGTGGGAGAGTCGATCGGCAGTGCGAGCACGCGGCGGAGCGTCGCACGGCCCGCCTCGATCATCGCCGCGTCGCTGCGCTGCGAGCCGATGCACAGCTGCGTGACGCCCAGCTCCTTGACCACGCCGGTGCGCTTCGGATGGCACGCGTCGGCGTCCTTCAGGAACGCGAGAGACTTGTCGAGGTCGCCACGCGTGCCCGACAACAGCTTCACGATCCACCAGTCGGGCACCATCCGGTAGAAGATCCCCAGCGTGAGCTGCGTGTCGCACGGGATCATCTCCTCGCCGCCGAGGCTGCTGCTGCGGTACCCGCTGGCGACGACACGCAGCCACGCCTGCTCGATCTCCTTGGCCATGAACAGTGACGAGAGCACGCCGCGGGTGGTGCCGAGCCGGGCCTTGCCGATGCCGTACCCGAACAGCAGATGCATGTCGTCGGGAAACCGCGCGCGCCCAGCCTCGGCCACCTGGATCATCTCGGTGTAGTAGGCCTTCTTGTCGACCGTCGGGTCGTTGCGGTCGAACGTCTCGCCGATCTCGAACATGAAGCGGACGACGTGCATGTAGAGCCGCGCGTCGTTGGGATCGGCGGCGAGCCGCTGCCGGGCGAGCTTCAGCCCCTCGTCGTAGCGCCCCTGGTGGTAGAGCACCTCGAGGTCGAAGTGAGGGGTCTCCGGGGTGACCATGCCGTCGAACTGCAGCTTCGGCCGATGGGACTCCGGCACCTCGGCGACGGCCGCCGGGGGGCTGACCTCGGAGCCGTCCGGCGTGTCCGCCGGGAGGGCGACGTCGGACGCCAGCGCGAAAGAGAACCACAGCGCGCCGATCGCCGTGAGCCACGTCATCCTGCCTCCCCTGATGAGCTCGTTTCCGCGGAGAAAGGTCGCTTCCCCGACGCGGCCGCCCGCATATCCTACGGACCCGGCGTCGTGCCAGCCGCACGCGCGCGCGCCGATTCCATCACGTTCGCCAATCCGTTGGTACGAAATCGCGCGACGAGCCACTCCGGCACGCGCACGCCGGGGTCGTAGGCGACCTCGTGGATGATGGCCACGCCCCCCTGCGGCGCGGTGCCCACCTCCCAGAAGCCGTTGTTCACCGGGACGACGACCCGGTTGGCCCTGGGCTCGAGCGGCACGTCGGCCCGCGACCAGCTCACCCGGAGTCCGCCGTGATCGGGCACCGTCTCGACCATCCACACCAGCGACTCGCGGCCCGCGACCAGCGGGACGTGGTGCACCTGCCACACCAGCGCGCGTCCCGGCTCGCGCAGGCGGACCTCGACCTCGCGGATGTTCGGGACCAGCTCGCGATAGGCCGGGTAGTCGAGCAACATCGCACGCGCCGCGTCGAGGTCTGCCTCGGGCCAGGTGCACTCGGCGCGCACCGCACGCGGCCCCGCCTCAGGGCGCGGCCCGAGCGAGAGCTTGCAGCCGTCGGCCTCGCGCAGCGTCTCGTACCCGGGCGGGGTCGCGAGCACGAGCGCCATCAGCAACGCAGGCAAGGCGGGACTCCAGGGACTTCAGCCCGTGTAGCGGGCCGCGAGCTTCGCGACCAACGCCACGTACTCATCCCGCGAGGCGTCCTTGCTCTTCCCCTTCTGCGCAGCCCACGCGTCGTACTTCGCGCGACCCTTCAGGTCGAACATGCCGGGGCGCGCGCCGCTGACGTCGCCGTCGCTCGCCTGCTTGAACAGCGCGTAGAGCGCGAGCAGCTCGGCGTTGTCGGGACGCTTCGTGAACGTCTTCGTGCGCTCGGCGGCAGCCTTGAACTCTTCTTCGGTAGCCATCTCATCCTCCGGTGCGAGACGTGCACACTACTCCACGCGGCGCCCGTAGGTGGACAGGCGCGCAGCGACCTCGGCCATCTCGGGGTCCGACAGCGTGACCGCGGGGCCGATACACGCCGCGTGCCAGGCGAGCGCAGCGACCTCCTCGACCGCCGCAGCCACCGTGCACGCGTCGTGCAGCGTCGCGCCCACCGCGACGAGGCCGTGGTTCGCGAGCAGCACCGCGTGATGCTCGCCCAGCGCCTCGAGGGCCGACGCGGCGAGCGCGTCGGTGCCGTAGCAGGCGTAGTCGGCGACCGCGACACCGCGACCGGCGAACGCGAGCAGGTAATGGACCGCCGGGATCGGACGCCGCAGCACCGAGAACACCGTCGCGAAGCGCGAGTGGGTGTGGACGATCGCGCCGATCTCGGGACGCGCGGCGTAGATCGCCAGGTGCAACGGGGACTCGCTGGACGGGGCGAGCCCGCTCACGCGCACACCGTCGGGCGACAGCAGCGCGAGCTCGTCAGCCTTGACCTCGGGCCACGGCACGCCGGTCGGCGTGAGCAGCAGCCGGGTCGTCCCGGGCACCCGCGCGCTCAGGTTTCCGCTCGTGCCCCCGAGCAGCCCGCGCGCGTACAGATCGCGCGCGGCCGTCACCAGTGCCACGCGCAGCTCGGACTCCGTCATCCTCGCCCTCCCAGCCCCCCCCCTATCCCAAGTGCGACGCGCGCTCCTGGCGAGCGACCGCGCGTTGCTGTAGCCTCGCCCTTCCCGCCGCACGGAGGAGAGGATGAAGGCGACGCTGCTGGGCCACGCGTGCTGGCTGTTCGAGACCGAGGGCGGCAACCTGCTCACCGATCCGGTGTTCTTCGACCCGTTCGAGCAGGGCACCGTCACCTCGTGCCCGCGCCGCGCGATCGACGTCGCGCAGCTCCCGCCGCTGCACGCGATCTACCTGAGCCACCGGCACATCGACCACTTCGACTTCCCGAGCCTCGATCGCCTCGATCGTGCGCTGCCGGTGTTCTGCCCCGACGACCCGTTGATGCACGCCGGACTTCGCGAGCTCGGCTTCTCCGACCTGCAGCCGGTGCGGGCGTTCAAGCCCGCGCGGCTCGGCGCGACCACGCTCGTCCCCGTCCCGTCCTACAGCGACGAGATCTCCGAGTTCGGGCTGATCGTGAGCGACGCGTCGGGTGCTGTCTTCGATCAGGTGGACTGCCCCCTCACCACGGAGTCGATCGCCCGCATCCACGCGCTGGTGCCCCGCCTCGACGTGCACCTCTCGATGTTCGCGAGCCAGAACTTCGCGTTCTTCGAGAGTCGCTCCGACGATGTGAGCGCGATGTACGCGAGCAACGTCAGCGCGGCGCTGCAGCTCGGCGCGCGCCTCGTGGTGCCGGGGTCTGCCGGCTTCCGGTTCGTCGACGAGATCGGCTGGCTGAACCGCCACCTGTTCCCGATCTCGAGTCAGCGGTTCATGGCCGATCTCGCGCGGCTCGACCCGTCGCAGCGCACCGCGGACGTCCTGCCGGGCGACGAGATCACGGTGCACGACGCGACGATCACGATCCGGCGCCAGGCGGCGCCGTTCGCGCGCCTCGTCGAGGACGACCGGCACCTGCTCGACTTCGACGCCTCGTCGCCGATCCCGCCGCTCGAGGACTTCAACACCTCGGGCTACCCGCCGGAGTTCCTGGCCCAGTTCGCCGTCGGCTTCCTCGACAACGCGCTCGGCCCCTGGGTGGCGCAGCTCCAGCCCGATCAGGACGAGGTCGCGACCGAGTACATGCGCCACGCCGTGCGCTACGAGCTCGAGCTCGTGCTGCCGGACGGCACGCGCCACCGCCGCGTGTATGCGTTCTCGCCCACCGGCGCCGAGCTGCTCGGCCCGGACGCACCGCCCGGCGACGTGATCCGGCGCATCGCCGCGTCCGCGGTGGCTGACGTCGCCTCCGGCGCGAAGAGCGCGTTCTATGCCCGCACGCGCTCACGCCGCTCGGCGCAGGTCATCGCGATGGGCCTCGAGGACGGGCGGCTGGTGTTCGATGACGTACGGCTCGAGGACCTGCTGATGCACTTCGTCGTCGCGCTGCGCCGTCAGCGCGTCGGCGAAGAGCGCGCCCTGCGTGAGTACCTCGGTCTCTACCCGCCCGAGGCGCTGATCTGCGCGGCCCCCTGAGTCAGTCGGCGCGCCGCGAGAGCTCCCACGCGTGCACGAGAAACTCCCGGTGCCCCGGGAACTTCACGCGCTCGGACGTGTCCTCGCAGCTCAGCGCCGTCGCGCCCAGGGACGGGAAGATCCCACCGATCGCGGCGCGCGGCACCGACCATGGCGGGCCGGACATCACCGCCTGATCGTACTCGAACGCCTCGAGCAGCACGCGGCCGTCCGGCGCGAGGAGCCGCTCGATCTGGGCGCCGTACTCGGCCCGCCGCGCGGGGTCGATCGCCACGAGCGCCGCGCGATCCCACACCCGATCGACGGGACCGACCTCCAGCGGGTCGATCGCGAAGAAGTCCGCGCACAGCAGGGTCAGGCCGGGCGTGCGCAGCGTGAACCCGTGCGGCGTGTCCTCGCGCGCGGGGCTCAGGCCGTGCGCAGCGCAGAACGCATGGACCGCCGCCGGCGCGAACTCCACGCCGATCACCTCATGGCCATGATCGCGCAGCCACAACAGGTCGACCGACTTGCCGCACAGGGGAACCAGGACGCGATGCGGTCCGTCCCCGAGGAACCGGGCGGCGTGCGCGAGCAACGTCGGATGGAGCGCGTCGCTGTGGAAGCCGGTGCGGCCCTCGGCCCACGCGCGCAGCCAGAAGTCGCGCTCCATCAGCCGAGCGCTTCCAACACCTTGACCAGCCGGGCGTCCACCTCGGCGGCGATCGGCGCGACGCGCGGATCGTCGACGACCTTGAACATCTCGTTCGCGTCGACGGTGGAGACGACGACGTCATCCCCCTCCTGCGCGACCACCACATTGCACGGCAGCAGCAGCCCGACGCTCGCGATCGCAGAGATGGCACGATGCGCGAGCGGTGGGTTGCACGCGCCGAGGATGAGGTAGGCCGGCATGTCGACGTCGAGCTTCTTCTTCAGGGTCGCCGCGACGTCGATCTCGGTGAGCACGCCGAAGCCCTGCGTGCCGAGCGCGTCGCGGGTCGCCTGCACGGCGTCGGCGAACGAGATGCCGTGGAGTCGACGGGTGTGTCCGAACGCGGGCTCGCCGTAGTGCATGGGGGACCTCACTTCGCCTGTGCGGCGAGCTGCTGGAAGAGCTGTTCGAGCGGCGCACGACCGCGGAAGCCGACCATCTGCTCGACGATCGCGCGATCCTTTACCGCGACGACGAGCGGGATGCCCTTGACCTGAAACGCGCCTGCAATGGCCGGCTCCTCGTCGACGTTGATCTTCGCGACCTTCACCCGCCCCGCATAGGTCTGGGCGAGCTCGTCGAGGATGGGGCCGATGGAGCGGCACGGCCCGCACCACGGCGCCCAGAAGTCGAGCACCACCGGGATCTCGGACCCCGCGACCTCGGCGTTGTAGGTGTCGTAGGTGACATGGACGACGGGCTCGGACATGGGGGCTCCACAGTGCGCGTTCTGCCGGCTTGGAGCCGACGGGACCGCCGATCGTTACAACACGGCCGCGCGATCGCCGAGCCGCTCCTCGAGCGCGCCGCGCAGGCGTCGGCGCAGCCGCGTGAGCCGCGTGCGGACCGCGCCGGCGGTCAGGCCGAGCTCGTCGGCGATCTGCGGACCCGTCCAGCCCTCCGCCTCGGCGAGCATCACGATCACGCGATCGTCGGGGGAGAGGCTGCTCAGCAGCTCGCCCAGCACGATCGCGATCTCGCCCCGACCGGCGAGCTCCTCGGGCGTGTCGTCGCGCGCGGGCAGATCCAGCTCGGTGGCGTGGAGCCCGTGGTCGTTCTTGCGCCCGCGGCGCATCCGCGAGCAGGCGTTCGCGACCATCCGCACCAGCCAACCCTCGACGCTGCCCTCACCGCGGAAGTCGGACAGGTGCTGACCGGCGGCGAGCATCGCGTCCTGGACGGCGTCTTGCGCCTCCTCCTCGTTGCGGCAATAGCGCCGCCCGACCCACAGCAGCCGGTCGCCGAAGCAGCGGGTGATGCGGTCGAGCGCCTGGATGTCGCCGGCCCGGAGCAGCGACACGAGCTCGTGCGAGTCGCACTGGATGGCATCAGTCGTCATGCCTTCCCCCTAGTGACGATCCCGACCGCAGGCCAGCCCTAGCTGGCCGCGAGCGACCGCCGCGCGCGCACGGTGTTGCCCGCCGAGGCCTCGGCGACCGTCACGCTGGCCATCAGCGAGAGCAGGCTCGCGCGAATGGCGAGCCAGCGATCGTGCACCGCGCAGGGCGCGTGTGGATCACAGGCGATCGCGCCGAGCGCGCACGGGGTGACGAAGGGCGGCTCGTCGTCGCGGAGGGCCGCGACGACCTCAGCGAGCACGATCGACTCGGGCGCGCGGGCGAGGCGGTAGCCACCGCCGTGGCCCTTCACCCCGTCGATCAGCCCCTCGCGGGAGAGCTGCGTCAGCAGCTTGCCCAGGAAGGCACGCGGAACCTCCGTGCGGTCGGCCAGCTCGGCGCTCGCGAGACGCTCGTCGGGCCCGAGCTCGGCGAGCGCGGTGACCGCAGCGATCGCGTACCGCGCCGTCTTGTTCAGGAACTGCACGTCTAGGCTCATCGACCCCTCTGGGAAACCAGGAAAGACCCACCCAACTCACCGTACCGCTCGATCCGGAGGCGGGCCCGAAAATGGCACCTGAAACCGCTTACAAGGCGGCTTCTGGCAGCCCGCTCCCGTCGGGTTCAAGCCTCGTCGAACAGACCGAGGGCGAGCGCCCGCGCCACCGCCTCCGCGCGCGTGCGGCACCCCAGCTTGTCGCGGATGTGCTCGACGTGCGTGCGGATCGTCGACGGGCTGAGCGAGAGGCGCTGCGCGATGCGGCGCGCCGTGAATCCGTGCGCGACCAGGCGCAGGACCTCCTGCTCGCGTGGCGTGAGGTGCTCGCCGGGGCGCGCCTTGGCCGCCATCGGGGTGAGCATCACCACCACGCCGTCGTCCATCGTGCTGCAGCGCACCCGAAACGGCTCGCCGCTGATCGTACCGCGGACGTCCTGGGTGTCGACGCCCTGCGCGATCAGCGCCTGCGGGCAGTCGTGTCGACAGACCCGATGCTCGTCGCCGTCGGTGACGCTGACCACGTCGGCGCAGCGGCGCCCATTGACCAAGCCAAACTTTCGCCGCACCGAGTCGTTGGTTCGAATGATGTGTCCCTCGCCGTCGACGACGAGGAGATGGACGGGCTGCGACTCGGTTTGCATGGCGGGCCTCCTGGCTTGCCGACCCAATCTGCAAGGCCCGTGCCGCAGCGAAGGACTGCGTAAATCGGTCCATCGACGGAGGCCGCGCTCCGTCATGCGGCGGGGGTCCGCCTACCGAATGGGCGATTTCACACAGCTCGCTGGGTCACCCGTCACAGCCACGTCACGTTGCCGCAATGATGCGACAGGGCGATGATGGGTCATCAATCTGGAGC
This sequence comes from uncultured Enterobacteriaceae bacterium, assembly GCA_964419905.1. Lineage (GTDB taxonomy): Bacteria > Myxococcota_A > UBA796 > UBA796 > JAFDJI01. The sequence continues at coordinate 4,096 of CAYQSE010000142.1, read as the reverse complement.
ACCCATGCTGCGAAGCCTGTTCGTCGTCGCGTTGATCGGTTGTGGCTCGACGCCCGCGCCCACGCCTTCCGAGCCCACGCCCACCGTCACCGCGCCCCCGGTGCCCACCGAGAGCGGTCCCGAGGCACTCGCGCGCGCCGAAGTGGCCGCGAAGGAGCTCGGCGGCACGCTGAAGGGGCGCGTCGTCGCGGCGATGGGGGAGGGCGGCCCGACGCACGCGGTCGAGGTGTGCAACGCCGAGGCGGGCGATCTGACCTCGGGCGTGGCCGAGCGCACCGGAGTCGCCGTCGGCCGCTCGTCGCTGCGACTCCGCAACCCGAGCGCCGCAGGACCGGCGTGGGTGGCGGCGTGGCTGCAGGCGCAGGGTGAGCGCGCCGCAGAGGGCGTCACGCCGCTGCGCGAGGTCGCCGAGACCCCTGACGGCGCGATGGCGCGCGTGATCCTGCCGATCGTCGTCGAGGCCCCCTGCCTCGCCTGCCACGGCGGCCCCGAGCAGGTGCCAGCCGAGGTCGCGGCACAAATCGCGCAAAAATATCCTGCGGATGCCGCGAACGGCTACGCCGTCGGCGACCTGCGCGGCGCGCTGTGGGCTGAGACCAAGGTGCGCTGAGCGGCCCCCGCTGCGCAGGCGCCGCCAGCCCACCCCGATGCCTACGGCCGGAGCGCGCGCTCCTTGGCGCTCTGGCCGACACCGACCGAGACGAGATCGGCGAGCGTGTCCGCGAGCACACCGAGCGCGTCGTCGAGCGCGAGGATCCCGACGAGGTTGCCGTCCACGTCGGTCACCGGGAGGCGACGCACCGCGTGCTCGCGCATGATCTCGGCCGCGTCGGCCAGCGTGTCGGTGAAGTCGACGGTGACGAGCGCCCGCGTGATCACCTCGGAGACGTCGAGCGCGCGCAGATCGGTGACCTCCTTGGCCACCAAGCCGATCACGATGTCCCGATCGGTGAGGATCCCGCACGGCTTCGCGCCGTCGCCTTCGTCCTCGACGACGATCAGACTGCCGACGTGGTGCTCGCGCATCAGCCGTGCGGCGTCGAGCACGCTCTGACCGACCTCGATCGTCACGACGTAAGGGTTGCAGACCTGACCGACGATCATGGGGCGCTCCGGGTGGCGACGGTCATCGGCGACCGCCGGGGTCCCTTACACTGCAAGGCATGGGCCATCCTACACCTTGATCCACCCAACGCCCGGGCTACCCTCTCGAGAGAAGTCCCACACCTGCCCGGAGGTACTGCGATGTCCAAGGTCGAGACCGACAACCTGAACTCGAAGATCCATCACGCCGTCAGCACGCTCGAGCAGCGCACGCTCGAGCTGATGAAGACCCTGAAGACCGAAGGCCGCAAGGCCGAGGCCACCGCGCAAGAGCACGTCTGGGTGACGGCGCTCTCCGCGCTCGGCATCGGACTGGTGATCGGCCTGTTGTTCGGGTTCTTCCGCCGCTAAGCCCGTCGCGCACAGCGCGCGGTGCGCCATCCGTGCCCCTGCCCGTGCCCGTGCCCGTTCGGGGCGCTGGCAGGGCTGGGGCGATCGCCGCCAGCCGCTCCGCTCGCCGGGCTGCGGCGCGCGCCGCCCGATCTGCTAGGGTTCGTAGCCGTCGAGGTCACTGCGCGGCTGCCTATCACGGGGCCGCGCGACCGCTGGCGTCTCGTACCGACGGGGCGGGTCGACGAACAGCCCGCTCAAGCTCGGCTGAAGCGCCTCGAGGTGGAGTTCTGCCATGCGGATGCGCTTCATCACCTCGTCGATCCGTGTCGCCGTCTCGTGGTGCCCGAGCTGGTGCATCCACCGCATCAGCCCCGCGTAGTTCGCGAGCGCGTAGTGCTCGAGTCGGATCGCCGCCTGCGCGATCATCATGTCGCGCACGGCCGGATCCGTCTCGTCCTCTTCGCTGGTCGCCTCCAACACCATCACCGCAACCTCGGCGTTGGGCTGCTCGGTCAGCGGCTGCCCGAGCGCGGCGAACGCACGCTCGAGCTGCTCGAGCGACCAGGTGTTCACCGCGACCTGCTCACGCAGCGTGGCGGCGAGCAGCGGCTGAGTGGCTCGCGCCGCGAGGTCGAACAGGGCGATCGCGGTGCGCCGGTGGGCGTCTGCCATCCGCTGCAGCTCGCCGACACAGTAGCGCTCGATGTCCTGTCGCATTGGATCCTCGGGGCGTAGAGAGAACCTGCGTCCTCCCCCATCGTGCCATGCGCGGGCCACCGTCGCGACCAGCGGTTACCGGAGCGGCCTGGAACGAATGGAGGCCCCATGCCGATCGCCGACGACGTCGCCACACAGCTCACGGCCGCGATGCGGGCGCGTGACAAGGCGCGCACGAGCGCGCTGCGCAACATCCGGGCTGCGCTGCTCACCGCGCAGAAGGAGGGCCCCGCCGGGGGCACGCTGAGCGACGATCAGGCCGCTGCCGTACTGCGCTCGTTGGCCAAGCAGCGCGCCGAGAGCATCGAGGCGTTCGAGGCGGTCGGACGCGCCGAGGCGGCAGCCGCCGAACGCACGGAGCTCTCGGTGATCGAGGGCTTCCTGCCGCGCCTCGCCGACGCGGCGACGACGCGCGGCTGGGTCGCCGAGGCGATCGCGGCGACCGGTGCTGCCGGACCCAGTGAGATCGGCAAGGTGATGGGCCACCTGATGGCGGCCCATCGCGCCGAGCTCGATGGCAAGCTCGCGAACCAGCTCGTGCGCGAGCTGCTCGCGCGCTGAGGCTCAGCTCTTGTCGGACTTGGACGCCGTGTAGGGACCGACCTCCTGGATCGCCGCCATGAGCGCGTCCAGGGTGGTCTTCTCGGCGTCGAACGCGATCTTCGCGACGCCGGTGTCCGAGTCCACGCTCGCGGCGTTCACGCCGTCGACCGCCTTGAGCGCCGCGACGACCTTGTCGGCGCAGCGGCCGCACTTCATGCCCGCGACCGCGAGCTGGGCCTTGGTGCCTGCCGCGGCGTCGACGTCGTCGAGGTGCGCCGACACGGGCTTCATCTCGCAGTTGCCCCCACAGTCCTGGCCACCACAGGCGAACGCGGCGGGCGAGAGGAGCAGGGCACCGAGCACGAGAGCGAAGCGGAACATGGGAGCCTCCAGTCTGGACTCCCCTTCTTGCCCCATCGCCTGGCGACCCGCAACTCCCCCTGTTGACCGAGGGGTGTCGCGGGTAGCGCGCGCTCAGCCTATAGAGGGGCGTCATCGAACCGGAGACTCCATGCTGCGCCTCGTCCTCCCCACCGCCCTGCTCGGGCTCACCCTCGCCTGCGCCAGCGACAACACCATCCGCGGCCTGTGCGGCACCCCCATCGCCGGCTTCGACATCAACGAGGTCTCGGTGCTGCAGGACGCGCAGGGCTACCAGTACATGCACGACGCGATCGTGCTCGAGTTCGACGACTCGGAGGTCCCCGACGACGCGACGTGGCGCGTCGGCTCCGTCGACGTGCTGGTGATGATCCCCGCCAGCCAGTTCGCGTCCTACGCCGACGGGCAGCGGGTGACCGTCGAGGTGTGGGACGCCGACAACCCCACCGGCACCCCGTGGCGCGTCGAGCAGACGTTCGGAAAGGCCGACCTCACCTGGGAGGACAGCTACCTGGCGAGCCCGACCGAGGCGATGGAGCGAGACCAGAAGTCGGCGTGGTGGACGTTCGACTTCGCCGACGTCATCCCCACCAGCGGCATGACCTCGACGCGCTACCTGGTCGGCGTCGCGTGGGACGGCTCCGGGCGCCCGGCGCTCGGCTACTCGAACTTCAACCTGTCGTGTGACCGCAACTGGACGGACTACGGCGACGGCTTCGGGTGGATCCTCAACGGCTTCTTCGGCTCGGGAAACACCTGCTCCTGGCCGATGTTCCGCGTGAAGCTCGAGGAGCTCCGCGAGACGCCGGAGTGTGAGGGGACGACGGTAGCGATCGACTGACGGCCCCCGGGGGGCCTCATGATCCCACACCGCTCGACTGGGGCTCGAGATCACGTGGGGCGGGCCGCCTGTCGATTGATCACATCTCGGCTGCGGCCCGAGATCATGTGGGGCGGGCGTCTCGCCCGCCCGTCCTGACGGGAAGCCCATAATGCCTATTGAACCAACGTAGTTGCC
>CAYQSE010000141.1:0-14741 GCA_964419905.1 uncultured Enterobacteriaceae bacterium | reverse complement strand
CGCACGAGAACCCCCTCGGGTCGAGTCTCCAGAGACTCCCCGAGGGGGTTTTTGCTTTGGATCGGCGTCGTCATCGTGTCCACCGTGGCGTGCCTCGGCGTGGCGACCTCAGCGGGTCGTCGGACTCAGCCTTCCGTCCGCGCGGGCGATGGCGTGCTCGGCGTGGCGGCGCAGCAACGCGCCGAAGTCGTGGGTGACGTGGAGGCGTCGGGCGAGCGCGTACAGGCCGCCGAGGCTGCGGTGCAGGAAGATCAGATCCCGCGGCATCGTGATCTCGGGATAGCGCGTGAGCTCCACGACGATGGGCCGGATGCGCTCGAGCATCGAGTCGTCGTGCGAGCCGATCGTGTATTCCCCGGAGCGGTACGGGCCCGACAGCGTGTCGGCGAAGCGCCACAGGACGTCACCGGCGCGCGGATCGTTGCCGTGCCACCCGTCGATGCGCCGCACGTTCTCGAGGAACGCCGCCTTGTCGCCGGAGAGGCCGGCCAGCGCGGCGCGCGCATAGTTCCCGATCCAGAACTCGTCGAAGCGCTTCACGCAGCCGAAGTCGAGCAAGCTCACCGTGCCGTCAGGCTCGAACAGGTAGTTGCCCGGGTGGGGATCGGCGTGCAGTGCGCGGTGGGTGAATGCCATCTCGTAGTACAGGTTCGCCAGCGTCACGCCGGCACGCTGACGCGCCTCGGGGCTCGCGTCGCGGAGGAACGCATCGAGCGGCACGCCGGGCAGACGGTCCATCGTGAGCACGCGCTCGGTGCACCACGCGGGGTGTGTCCGCGGGATGTTCACCCGCGGATCGTCGGCGTACAGCGCGCGGAACAGCTCGATGTTCGCGGCTTCGCGCAGGTAGTCGAGCTCCTCCTCGAGGCGCTCCTGGATCTCGGCGAACAGCGCGTCCATCTCGGCCCGATCGCGGCGCATCACCCGGCTGCCGATCAGCACGGTCTTGAGCGCGAACAGGTCGGTGTCGACGCTGCGATCGACGCCGCGGTGCAGCACCTTGACCACGACGTGCGTGCCGTCGTGCAGCGTGGCGGCATGGGCCTGCCCGAGGCTGGCGGTGCCGAGTGGGGCAGGGTCGAACGACGCGAACGCCTCGCCGAGGGGACGCTCCAGCTCGGCCTCGACGCTGGCGCGGATCTCGTCGAAGGGCACGGGCTCGCCCTCGGCGTTCAGCTTCGACAGCAGGCCGCCGACCTCCTCGGGCAGGTCGAGCGACTGCGCAGCGAGCGCCATCGACTGACCGAGCTTCATCGCCGCGCCTTTGAGCTTGCCGAGGGTCTCGGCGACGCGCTCGGCGTTGTCGATGTGCGCTTGGCGCAGCGACTCCTCGCGCTCGTCCTTGTCGTGGAACAGGCTGCGCACCCGCTGCTGCAGGTAGGTGGTCGATACGCGTCCGGTCAGCCCGCCGAGGCGGGCGAGGCGACCGAGTCGGCTGTCCGAGGGCTTGGCCATGGCTACATGCTAACCAGCCCCCGTCGCGGCGCAGGTGGCGCTCATCGCGGTCGCGCACACCAGTCGTCCAGACGGGCCGTCTGAGCATCGGAGAGCGGTCGCGTGCAGTCGCTGCGCCGGTAGAGCGTGGGTGGATAGCGCGCCTCGTGGGGACCGGGCGTGTCCTTCCGGCGGCAGACCTCGACGTAGCCGGCGGCCGCCAGCACGTCCGGGTACAGACCGGTGCGCGGGACCCACGGCCCGTGGACCAGCACGGCCTGTGGCTCGAGGTCCGCGAGGCGCGCAGACCACCAGCCAGGGCCGCCGTGGCGCGCGTCCACGGCGTCGAGGAGGCCGACGAGGTCGATCACGCGCGCCTCGGGATGCCGCACCAGTGCGGCGCCGACGTCTGGGGTCGCAAAGTGGGGGCGCGTCTCGCCACACCACGCGGGGCCGAGCTCGGCGAGCAGATCGGCCGAGTCTGCGGTGATCGCCATGGGCAGGGGTGGTCGACGTACCGCGGCTTGCCAGAACAGCAGCTCCACCCCGACGTACGCCGCGAGGAACGCCCAGCCGAGGTGGCGGGCCCGGCCGTCGAGCACGCGGCGCCCCACGTCGTGCGGGCTGTAGAGGAGCGCGATCAGGCCTGGTGCGCTCGCGGCCGCGATCAGCGGCACGAACGGTGCGAGCAGTCGCCCGTGGCGCATCCAGTCCCCGCCGACGAAGACCACGATCGCGACCTGGAGCGCGACGATGAGCGCAGCCGCCCGCGCGAGGCGCTGCAGGCGACGGATCCCCGATGCGGCCCCCCAGCCGAGCGCCAGCAGCGGCAGCGCGATCTCGGCGGCGAACAGTCCCACATAGAGGGCACCGCGGACGAGTCGGGGCACCACATCGACGCGCGCGGCCTTCACCCACCACGCCGTCGGCACCAGGGATTCGAACACGAAGACCCGCACGCCCAGCCAGGCCACGCACGCGAGGACCGGGATCGCCCAGGCCATCACGCGTCGCTTGCGCCAGCCACCGTCGGGCGCGAGCCCCTCTGCGGTCACCAGCAGCGCCGCGGCGAGCAACGGACCCTCGGGGCGGGCCAGCGCCACCCCGGCGGCGAAGGCGCCAGCGAGCCAGCCAGCGCGCTCGCTGGCGACGACCCACAGGAAGCCCACCAGGCAGGCGCTCAGCCAGACGGTCTCGAGTCCGCCCGCGCTCCACACGACCCACGGTGCCGAGAGCGCGGTCACGAGCGCGGCGCCGGTCGCCTCGTCACGCCGCCCGCCGGCCGCCCGTACCAGCGCGTGCAGCCCGAGCAGCGTGGCCGCGCCGAGCGCCGCCTGCAGGATCTTGCTCGCAGCGAGGACGCCGACGCCCAACCACACCGCGCCCGTGAGCAACAGCGTCCAGGCCGGGTTCGAGAACCCCTCGGCGAGCGGCCCGCCTTGCACGGCGCGAAAGCCGAGTCCGTCGGCGAGGTTGCGCGCGTACGCGTAGCTGATGCCAGCGTCGTCGACGTGCCAGCCGAGCAACGGAATCCACAGGGTCAGCCACGCGAGCACCGGGGCCACCAGCAGCAGGGCGCCACCCTCCAGCCGCTCCTCGGGTGGGCGGTAGCTCAGGGGCACGCGCGGGCTCCGTGCGCGAGAACGCGGTCGTTGACGCGGGGTCTGTCGCGTCGCGCTCGCCTGTGGTTCACTGGGCCCTCCCTGCGCGGATCGAACGTGGACGACACCTACGAGGATGCCCTGCTTCGTGACGGACGCGACCTGGTCGCCGCGGCGCGGGACGGACTGCTCTCACCGGCCTTCTTCCGCGAGGCCGAGGTGCAGCAGGTGCTCGATGCGCTCGAGCGCGGGCGTTCGGTGCTCATGGTGGGGCCCGACGGGGTCGGGAAGAGCGCGATCGCGCGCGAGGTGGCACGCCGCCTGGCCGGCGGCGCGACCAGTCGCGGGTTGGTGCAGCTCTCCACGGGCACGTTCATGGTGGGCACGCGGTACCTCGGCGAGTGGCAGTCGAAGGCGACCCAGATGCTACGTCAGGCGGCCCGGCAGCGCATCGCGCTGTACCTGGTGGATCCTTGGCACCTGCCACGCGCGGGCGCCACGGCGCAGTCCACGAACAATCTGCTCGACCTGATCCGCCCGTTCCTCGAGAGCGGCGAGGTGGTCGTGCTCGGGGAGGCGCCGCCGCAGGCCATGCGCCTGATGGAGGCCGTGCCGGGCTTCCTCGATCTCTTCGTGCGGGTGCAGGTGGAGCCGCTGCCCGAGGCGTCGGTCGACGGTGTCCTCGAGCGGGCGGCGCATGCCCTGGGCTTCACGCTGGACGACGCGACGCGCCATAGCCTGATCCAGCTCAGTGGCCGCTTCCTGCCCAAGCGGCCGCAGCCTGCGCCCGCGCTCGGGCTTCTGGAGCGGGTCGCGGACTACCAACGTCAGAAGTCCGACGTCGGCGAGCCCGAGGCGATCGATCCGGCGTTCGTCGAGAAGGTGCTGTCGATCTACTCGGGCCTGCCGCGCTTCGTGGTTTCGAGCCACGTGACCCGTCGCGCCACGGAGCTGCGCGCGTGGTTCGCGGAGCGCATCGTCGGGCAGGAAGCGGCCATCGACGCGGTCGTCGAGACGATCGCGTTGTTCAAGGCGGGACTGCACGATCCGAACCGCCCGATCGGCACGCTGCTGTTCGTCGGACCCACCGGCGTCGGCAAGACCGAGGTGGCGCGCGCGCTCGCCACGCTGCTGTTCGGCAGCCCGAACCGACTGCTGCGCTTCGACCTGTCGGAGTTCAAGGACTTCCACGCCTTCGAGATGCTCGTGGGCGCCCCGGACAAGCCCGGACAGCCTGCGCGGCTGGTCGACCCGGTGCTCGCGCAGCCGTTCCAGGTGGTGCTGCTCGACGAGCTCGAGAAGGCACACCCGAACGTGTGGGATCTGCTGCTGCCGCTGCTCGACGAAGGGCGACTGACGACCCCGGACGGCCGTGTGGTCGACTTCCGCAGCACGATCCTCATCGCGACGTCCAACGCGGGCGCGCAGCGCGCCGAGCTCTCGGTCGGGTTCGGCGGCGGCGAGTCGGGGCACGCCGAGCGTCAGCGCGCAGGGCTCGAGCAACACTTTCGGCCCGAGCTGCTCAACCGCTTCCAGCACATCGTGCCGTTCCGCCGGCTCTCCGAGTCCGAGGTGCGGCGGATCGCCCGGCAGGAGCTGGGTCGGATCCTCGCCCGCGAGGGGATCACCGGGCGCAACCTGGTGGTCGAGGTCGACGACGGCGCGCTCGACGTGGTCACGGTGCGGGGTGTGGATCGCAAGTACGGCGCCCGCGCGCTCAAGCGCGAGCTGCAGCGGCAGATCGTGCTCCCGGTCGCGCTGCACTTGATGGAGCACGATGTCGCCCCGGGGCAGATCCTCAAGGTGAGCAGCGACACGGGCCACGTGAAGATCCGGCTGATCGACACGCCAGAGAGTCGAGCGGTGCGTCGACAGGAGGAGCCGATCCGGCTCGATGGACGAAGGTTCGGTCGCGCCGAGCTCGTCGCGGCGCTCGGCGAGCTCACGACGCGGGTAGAGCAGATCGCCGACGCGGTCGACGAGGCGTTCCTTCGCGCCGAGCGTGCCCGGCTGCTCGAGCTCCGTTCCGATCACGCGTTCTGGGAGCACAAGGACCACGCCGCCCGCGCCCTCCGCGATCTGGATCAGGCGACCGTGACGCTCGATCGGGTCGACCGGCTGCGGCAGCGCGCCGCCGACATCGGCGCGGAGCTCCCCGAGGCGCGGACGCGCGACGAGGTGGAGCGCATCGCGCAGCGGGTCCGCAGTCTCGAGGACGCCGTCGGCAACGCCTGGCTCGAGCTCGTGTGCATGGGCGTCGAGGGCGCGTGGGACGCGCTGGTCGAGGTCGCCCCGCTGGGCGGTTCGGGGCGCGCGGCCCGCGAGCTGTTGCTCGAGGCCTACCTCGGGTGGGCGCGGTATCGCCGCGTCGAGGTCGACTGGCTGCGCGTGCCGCGCGCCGACGACGAGCCGGCGATGCTGTTGCTGCGCGGGCACTACGCGCACGGGCTGCTGAAGCTCGAGGCGGGGCTGCATCGCGTCCGCACCGCCACTGGGTACGCTGTGGCGCGTGTGCGCGTCGCTCCGTTCACCGATCGGGCGGCCCCGGTGGCGTTCGGTGCGCAGCGCGCGATCAAGGGCGAGGAGCACCGCGGGGTGAAGATCCGCTCGCGCGTGGAGTGCGTGGGTGGGCTCGTGCTGCAGAACGCGCGCACGATGGCCGAGAACCGCGACCTGGCGGTCGAGGTGGCGGGGCCGTGGGCCGACGCGCCGCCGCCGGTCGACGTGATCGTGCGCCGGTACGACACCGAGGGGCCGCTGGTGCGCGACGTGTTCACCGGCGAGTCGTTCGGTCGTCCGGATGCGCTGGCGCCCGAGCGGCTGCACGGGCTGCTCGCGCGTCGGGTCGAGGAGGCGGCGGACGACGGCCCACAGACCGCCTGAGCGCCTACTTGTTGAGGATCTGCTGGAGCAGGTTCTCGAGGATCTCACCGACGGACTTCTTCGAGCGGGTCTCGACGACCGAGGTGGGGACCGGCAGCCCGACCTCGGTGCGCACGCGGAGCGTGACCTCGGTCTGCCCGTCGACCTCGTGTAGGGACCAGCTGGACGCGTACTGACTGAAGTCGTCGCTCTCGATCAGCGCCTCCTCCCAACCGTCTGCGGTGCGGCAGCGCTGGGAGCGCACGCGCAGCGGCCGGAACAGCCCGCGCGTCTCGGTGAACAGCTCCTGGCAGTCGCCCTGAGGCGGCGCGGTGGTGAGGCTGACGACCTCGGGCGACAGGCTGCCGCAGCGCACCGGATCGTCGACCACCAGCCGGATGTCGGCGGCGCTCGCCGGGACCGTGATCCGGCCGACCACCGCCCCGTCGGCGTGCACGTCGACCCGCGGCTCTCCCGCGAGGGCGACGGCGTGCGCGGCGATCAGAAACCAGAGCATGCCTCGTTGATACAGGCCCCCCTGGAGGGGCGCAACCACCAATCGCGGCGGCGAGGACAAAGGCTGGTCAACCCGTATGAACTCTACCCTTACGGGGGGCGAGCCCGGCGGCGAGGTAGGCCAGGATCGCGTCGTGCCATGCCGCGATGTTCGTCGGACGGAGGATCCAGTGCCCCTCGTCCGGGAACACGAGCAGCTCGGACGGGATGCTGCGCCGCTGCAGCGCCTGAAACAGGGCGAGGCCCTGTGAGATGGGAACGCAGTAGTCCTTCTCGCCGTGCACGATCAGCGTGGGCGTCCGCCAGCCCGCGACGCCGCGCTGCGGCGAGTAGCGCGCGTGCGCCTCGGGCGCGCTGTCGGGCGTGGAGTCGAGGTGCCACGCCCACTCACCCGGGCTGTCGCAGTCGCCGTACATCCGGCCGTGGTCGAAGATCGCGGCGTGGGTGACGGCGCAGCGGAAGCGCTCGGTGCGCGTGCACAGCCAGTTCACCATCCATCCGCCGAACGAGCCGCCCATCAGGGCCATCCGGGACGGATCCACGCCGGGCGCGCGCGCCAGCGCGTCGGCGCTCGCCATCACGTCGTCCGCACACGCGCCACCCCATGCGTTCTCCCAGATCCCGTCCACCCAGACCTGGCCGTAGCCGACCGAGCCCCGAGGGTTCGGCAGCGCCACGGTGAGCCCTGCATGCACGAACGGCAGCGGGTTCCACCGCCAGTTCCAGGCGTCGGCCCAGTGGCTGATCGGCCCGCCGTGCACCCAGAGCACCGCAGGACCCTGCCCTGCCGCTGCGCCGGGGCTGACGAGCGCATGATGCACGAGCTGGCCGTCGGCGCTCTCGACCTCGCTCCACGTCACCTTCGCGAGCGTCTCGAGGTGCGCGCGCGACACGCCGGAGAGGGTGGCGAGCAGCCGCGGCGCCCCCCCGACGAGCGGCGACGCGAACGGCTCGGGCGGCTGGAGCAGCCCGTGACGGAGCCCGACGATGTGCTCGCCCGCCAGCTGCACCTGCTCGTGCGAGCCGTCGCCGTCCCACAGCGGGTGGACCGCTCCGGTCGCCACGTCGACGACGAACAGCGCCACCCTCCCACGGTCTGGCGCCGTCACGACGACGCCGCGGCCATCGGGTGTCCACGCGGCGGGTGTCGGCCATCGATCCCAGGCTTCGGCGAGCGTCCGCATCCGACCGGTCCGGACCTCGGTGACGCACAGCATCGGTCGACCGTGGCCGCCCTCGATGCGCTGGTGGCGGAGCGTCGCGACGAACGCGCCGTCGGGGCTCCACCGCGGTGCGGCGTGGGTGGTCCGTGTGGTCGTCTCCAGCGTCCGGGTCGCTCCGGTGCGCACGTCGAGGAGCGTCAGCGGCTTGTCGTGCACGTCGTCGGGTCCGAGGTGCGCGGGCGCGAGGGCGATCGTCTTGCCGTCGGGTGACAGCTCCCATGCGAGGTCGTCGAGCGCGCGTCCGGACTCGGGCGTCAGGTTGCGCGCGGGCCCGGGGGCCGTCCGCACGAGCTGCGGCACCTCGGGGCCGAGCCAGCGATCCCAGCGTCGGACGGGCTGCGCGTCGTAGTGCAGTGCGCTCGGTCCATTCCGCGCGCGCTCGTCGGCGACCTGCCGCTGCGCGCGCTCGGGGATCCCGGGCAGACGTGGGGCGAGCACGACGCTCATCCCGCTCGGACCGAACCGCGCGTCGAGCACGCCGAGGGGCTCGTCGGTGCGCTGGGTGACCTCGTTCCCACTCAGCGCCCACACCTGGCGGCGCCCCGCCCCGGGCCCCGACTCGGGGCTGCCGCGATCCGAGAGGAAACACAGGGCGCCGCGCGGATCGAAGCGCGGTGCCGTGTCCTGGTGGTCACCGGTCGTGAGCTGACGGGACGCCTCGCCCGGCGCGAGCGGCACCCGCCACAGGTGTGCGCGCCAGCGTCCGCCCTCGGGGTGTGCCACCTGCACCGAGGCCGCGAGCCAGGTGCCGTCCGGCGACGGCGCGACGGCGGTGACGCGTCGCAGCGCGAGGAACTGGCGAACGTCCATGAGGGCCTCCCGAGGCAGCCTACCCGACGCGAAGCGCGCAGTAGAGGTGCGCTCGACGGGCTGGAGCGGCTAAGGTGTCGGGCTCCGCCGGAGGCTCGCATGCGTGCGTTGTTCCTGTCTGTCTTCGTCGCCCTCGGGGCGTGCCGTCCGACCGACGCGCCGATCGATCTGACCGAGCGGCTCGGTCCCGATCAGGCGCGCGCTGGTGTGATCTCCGACGAGGCGTCGCTGTTCGGTGGCATCTCGGCCGAGGGGCGCACGGGCGACGTGCTGATCTACAACGATCGGGCGCGGTTCGTGATTCAGGGGGTGCGCGAGGGCTCGTACTACGTCACCGGCGGCGGCGTGGTGATCGACGCGGACATCGTTCGCGGGGCGGGCGAGCCCGGCCGCGACGCGGTCGACGAGTGGGCCGGCATGTATGGGCTCGGGCGCATCCTCGACGTCTCCACGGTCACGGTGGTCGACGACGGGCTCGAGAGCGGCGTCGCGCGTGTGGTCGTCGAGGGCGAGGACACCGCGCTCGGTGTGCTGGTCGGCATCCTCGAGTCCCCGGGGCTGGTGCCGATCATCGGTCTCGGCGTTCGGGTCGAGTACACGCTCCCGGCGGGCTCGCCGCTGCTCGAGGTGCGCACGACGCTGACCGCGCCGTCCGATCGCGACATCACCATCCCGTTCGGCGACCTGCTGTTCGGCTCGGCCGAGGCGCTGCAGGCGTGGCATCCCGAGGGCGGGTTCGACGGCGCGCGCAACGCGCCGCCGTGGAGCGGCTATGTCAGCCGGCGCGACGATCTGGCCTACGCCGTGCTCTCGACCGGCGACGAGACGTTCGATCGCGGCGGTATCGGGCTCATCGGGGATCTCATCGACATGGTGGGCGGGTTCGGCGCAGCCGTCCCGATCGCGGCGGGCGAGAGCGCGTCCACCACGCGCTACTACGGCGTCGGTCGCGATCTGGCGACGCTGACGGACGCTTGGCTGCGCGCGGAAGGCGTGAGCGCGACCCTGGTGGAAGGGCAGGTGACGGCGCCGGACGGCCCGGTCGCCGGCGCGCGCGTCACGATCCGCGTCGACGGCGCTCCCTATACGCTCGCGCTGACCGACGCCGAGGGCCGGTTCACGGCGTCGGTGCCGGCGGGCGCGCAGGCCGACGCGATCGCGGCGGGCGAGGACGGTCGGCTGTTCACCGGCGTCCCGTCGCCGACCCGGTGGTCACCCTACGCGAGCGCGCAGGTGCGCGCGGCGGCGCTCGCGGCGCTCGCCGATGCGGCCGACACGGGCGATCCTGTCACCGGGCGCGGCTGGGGGACGGCGGACGCCCCGTTGACGCTGCTGCAGTCGGGTCGCTTGGTGGTCCGATCCGCAGACGGGCTGCCGTTCGAGGTTCGGGTGCACCGGGAAGACCCGCCCGCGAGCCCCGACGCGCGGCTCGTCCCGGGTGGTGGCGCCGACGGCGCGTGGGCGATCGGCTGGGGCCGCGACGGCACGGTGGCGATGGACCTCCAGCCGGGCAGCTACACGCTCCGCGCGCACCGCGGGATCCGCTTCGAGCGGGACGAGGCGGCGGTGACGGTCACCGCCGGGGGCGAGCACGAGGTCGAGGTGGCGCTGCCCGCGGCCTATGCGCACCCGGGCTGGCTGCTCGGCGACCCCCACCAGCACGGCTCTCCGTCCTCGGACGGGGCGATCACGATGGAGGACCGCCTGATCGTGGCGGCCGGGGTCGGTCTGCAGCTCCACTTCGGCACCGACCACGACCACGTCGCCGACTACCGTCCGCTGCTCGCACCGCTCGGCCTCGCCGACGTGCTGCAGAGCGTGGTGGCCGACGAGGTGAGCCCCGAGCTGCGGGGGCATCACAACATCTACCCGCTCGAAGAGGTGCCCGGGGAGCCGAACAACGGCGCGCTGCTGTGGTGGGCCGCGGGCCTCGCCGATACGCTCGGACTGCACACCGCGCTGCGCGAGCGGCACGGCGACATCCTGATCCAGGCGAACCACCCGATGGACTCCGGCATCGCGTCGGCGGCACAGTGGGCCCCGGGGCGCATCGGCAAGGCGGATCGCTGGAGCGACGACTTCGACGCGCTCGAGGTGATGAACGGCGGCACCGCAGACGGGCTCGACCTGTTCCTCGACCTGATCACGCGCGGGGTCCACACCGCGCCGGTCGGGGTCTCCGACAGCCACGGCCACACCTCGGGGCACATCGGCGCGAGCGCGACCTTCTTCGGCGTCGGCACCGACGATCCGACGGCACTCACCCTCGACGCGCTGCGCGAGGCGGTGCGTGCCGGGCGCACGATCGTGTCGCGCGGGCCGTTCCTCGAGCTCTCGTTGGACCCGGGCTCCACTTCCACCGACCAGGCGACGCTCGAGGTCGTCGCGCGGCACCCGACGTGGATGCAGATCGACCGGATCAAGCTGCTCCGCGACGGGGAGGAGGTGGAGGTGGTGGAAGGCGCGGAGGCCACGTTCACGCTCGCGCCCGAGGCCGACGCGGCGTACTTCGTGATCGTCGAGGGCGACGCGCCGATGACGCCGATCTACAGCCGCACACCGTGGGCGCTCGCGGGTCCGTTCCGGGTCGACGTCGGCGGCAACGGGTGGACGCCGCCGCTGCCGGCGCTCAACGTCGAGTAGCGAGCGCTACGCCGGCGAGGGAGATCACGGCGCCGAGCACCGCGAGCGGTGTCGGCAGCTCACCGAGGAAGATCGCGGCGAGCGCGGTGGCGCCTGCGGGCTCGAGCAGGGTGACCGCGGACACCGTGGCCGCCGAGTACCAGCGCAGCGCGTAGTTGAGCCCGTTGTGGCCGAGCAACTGTGGGCCGAGGGCCAGCGCGAGCACGAGCAGCCAGGTGCGGGTGTGGAAGCCTGCGAGCGGCTCGCCCCACGCCCACGCCACCGGCAGCAGCGAGAGCGCGGCCGCGGCGCACGCGAGCGCCGCGTAGGTGCCGATGCCGACACGAACGCGCACGCTGCGCCCGAGCACGAAGTAGAGCGCGCCGAGCACGCCGCCGAGCAGCGCGAGCAGATCGCCCACCAGGGTGGCCGCGCCCGGTGCGCCCGTGAGCAGCGCGATGCCGCCGAGCCCTACGCCCAGGCCGAGGAAGAACGGTCGCCCCGGGCTTCGGCCCAGCACACCCCACTCGATGAGCCCGGCCCACAGGGGTCCGAGGCAGACCAGCACCGTGGAGCGCATCACCGAGATGTGACCGAGCGACGCGAACCAGCTCACGAAGTGCGCTGCCAGGCACGCGCCGGCGAGCGCGATCCGCGCGGCCTCGGCGGGGCTCACGCGCCGCACCGCTGGCGCGAGCAGCACGGCGACGAGCAAGGAGCGCCAGAACGCGATCGCGACCGGCGACGCGTCGTCGATCGCGCGGACGAGCACCGCGGCGCTGCTGATCGCGACGAGGGCCACGGCCAGCACCGCGGGGACGTGTCGTGGAGCGGCCTCGGTCGACGGATCCATCCCCCGAGGTGTAGCGCGGCGCCCGGGTCCCGCCGAGGCGGAGCCAGAGGGTGCTTTCCTTGATAGGGCGGGTCGTCTTGGAGGTGCTCGGATGGACCAGCTCGTCGACCAGCGGTTCGCGATCCTGGGGTGCGGGACGATGGGCGAGGCGATCCTCGCCGGGCTGCTCGCCACCGGGCGAGTGGGGCCCGAGCACCTCGTCGCCACCTCGCGCCGCGTGGAGCGTCGCGAGATGATCGCGCGCACCTATGGCGTTCGCGTCACCGCCGACAACGCGGCAGCGGCGGCCGAGGCCGACATCGCGATCCTGTGTGTGAAGCCGCAGGTCGCCGGCAAGGTGCTCGCGGATCCGGCGCTGCGCGAGGCGCTGCGCGGCAAGCTGCTCGTGAGCATCGCGGCCGGCCTCCGCCTGAGCCAGCTCGCGGGCTGGCTCGACGGCGTCGCGCTGATCCGCGCGATGCCGAACACGCCGTGCGTGATCCGCGAGGGCATGACGGTCGTGTCGCCTGGTCCCGGCGCGACGCCGGAGCAGATCGCGCTCGCCACGGCGGTGTTCCGGTCGGTGGGGCGCTGCATCACGCTCGAGGAGAAGCACCTCGACACGGTGACCGCGCTCTCGGGCAGCGGCCCGGCGTTCGCGTGCGTGGTCATCGAGGCGCTCGCCGACGGCGGTGTGATGATGGGGCTGCCGCGCGACGTGGCGATCGAGCTCGCGGCGCAGACGGTGCAGGGCGCGGGACGCCTCGTGCTGCAGACCGGGGCGCACCCCGCTGCGCTCAAGGACAACGTGACCACGCCAGCCGGCTGCACGATCGCCGGGCTGCTGACGATGGAGGACGGCCGGATCCGCTCCACGCTCGCGCGCACCATCCAGGAAGCGGCGACGGTCGCGTCGGGATTGGGCCGCCAGGAGGACTAGCGGCCGGCTGGGATGGCCGGCCCACGATTTGTGGCTCCACTCGTCCGTGGGTGTCGTGCCTGCTGTCAGCCTGCGGCCGGCCGGGACGGCCGGCCCACGATTTGTGGCTCCGCTCGTCCGTGGGTCCGGCGTCTCGTGCGAGTTGGGGGCTCAGTCCTCGGCGGGCGCGCCTTCGTTCTGCTCGTTCAGCGTCGCGTGCTCCTCGGCCGAAGGCGCGGGCGGGGTGGGCGGCGAGGGCTCGGTCGCGCGGTCGGTGCGCGCGCTCGGGCCCTGGTTTCGCGTGTTGGTTGCGCGATGACCTCGCGGGAGCGGCCCGGGTCCGACGTCGGGACCGCGCTCACGGCCCGCCTGCGGGAGGCGCACCCCAACGCGCAGCCCCCCTGAGCCGATCGAGCGCGTGATCCCGGATCCGACCAGCGCGTCCCACTGTGCGCGGTAGTCGGCGTAGACCCCGATCGTGATCCAGCCCGAGGTGTTGTGCAGCGCGAGATCCAGCTCACCGCGACCCCACACCTCGTGTCGGGCCTGATCGGGCGCGTCGGGCCGCAGCCGGCGCAGGGTCTCGGCCCCGCCCTCGGCGCGGACATGCACGCCGATCGGGCCGGCCAGGCGGACGAGCCAGTCCGCGCCGAGACCGCCACCGGCGGCGGCGAAGTACCGGAGCGCCCGCTCGTCATCGACGTCGGTGTCCGAGAACCCGAGCGGGACGAGCCTTAGCGGGACGAACACGGCCAGGGTGGTCCACGGCCGGGCCAGCCCGTAGACGTTCTGCTCCCAGCGGCCGCCGAACAGCGTCAGCTCGAGCAGGTCGCCGGCGGCCGGTCGGATCGCGAGTCCGAACACGCGGGCCTGCAGGCTCGCCTCATCGATGAGCGTTCGACCGTCGGCGTCGCGAGAGAGGCGCACGCGCTGGGAGACGCCCGAGCCGCGCAGCCAGGGTCCGGTGCTCACGCTGCGCGCTGCGAGGTCGATCGAGAGCGGCGCGTCGAGGAACGCGGCGGGTGACGCGCTGGGATCTTGGCGGGCCTCCTCCCATGCGCTGCCGATCCACGCGCTCTGGTAACCCCACCCGAGGTCGGGGGACGGAGCGTCGATAGGCTGTGGATCTGCTGCCATGGCGGCAATCGACGTGATGATGAACAGGCTGTACATGTCGCTCCGCGGTCACCTGGCGCATCATACCGTTGATGCGTTCTTTGCGAATCGTGGACACTTGGGGGGGAGACGTGGTAACAGTGGGCCTGGTCCGTGCCTCCTGAACGGGGGATGGGCCTGGCATGACTGAATCCAAGAGGAGACGCAAATGATTCGATTCGCCCCCGTGGCGGGCCTGGTTTTCCTGGCCGCCTGTGGTCTTTCCGAGAGCAAGTTCAACGACGAGCTCGGCAAGGCGAGCTGTGAGTGGGTCGTGGAGTGCTTCGACATCTACGAGACCGTCGACGAGTGCGTCACGGACAACCCGCCCGCCGAGGTTCCCGCCGACTGCACCTACGACGCGAAGAAGGCCAAGGAGTGCCTCGACGCCGTCAAGGCCCTCACCTGCGAGTCGACCGCCGTGCCGACCGTCTGCGGTGAGGTCTACGACTGCCCGGATGACTCCGGCATGTGATCGTACCGATCTTCGGTACGTTCGAAGGCCTCGGGAGCACACGCTCCCGGGGCCTTCCTCGTTTGGGGAGCCGCGGTGCTCCGCGTTCGCAGCAGGCTGCGATCCGGTATAGGATGGCGGGCCGGCGGAGGAGTACCCATGCGTGGCGTGTTGATGTCTGCGTGCTTGCTGATGTTCTCGGGTTGTCTGAGCGAGGACCGGTTCGTCGACGAGTTCATCGAGGCGGAGTGCACGTTCCTGATGCAGTGCTACGACGAGGCGATCCTGAACTTCAAGGGCTGGGACACCGTCG
>CAYQSE010000140.1:0-14836 GCA_964419905.1 uncultured Enterobacteriaceae bacterium | reverse complement strand
GCCTTCATCCGGACTTCTTGGAGAAGTGATCAATCGACAGGCGTCCCGCCCGCCCCACGTTCATAGATCCTCACGAACCCGCCTTCAGCGGGTATTCGGCGAGAAGTGCTCATCATGAGCCCACAGTCTCCAGGTCCTCCTCGGGCCTCCTCGCCCTCCTCAGTCAAGAACTGAGCCTCGAGCACCAGCGTAGTGACGCAAAGGCCGTTTGATTCCCTGCTGTGCGCCATCGCGTCGCCGTTCCGGGCTAAGCTTCGGCGCGGGGGCCGACGAGGATCGGGGTGTAGACGACGAGGAAGATCAGGAACGCGGCGGCGAACAGCGTGGCGGACACGTCCCACGAGATCGCGAGCCACGCGGGGAGGAGCACGCCCGCGGCGCGGATCACGGTCGCCGTCGCCAACAGGCCGTAGGCGACGGCGACGCTGCGCGCGACGATCAGCGGCCGCCCGGTGTGGCCGAGCGACACGCGGCTCATCATCCCGAGGGTGATGAGCCCGATCGCGCCGATCGTGAGCACATGCGTCGCGAGCGAGGAGGGGACGGCGGACGTGAGCGTCGCGAGGCCGCGCAGCAGCAACGCCAGCGCGAGCAGCGCGTAGGCGAGGTGGAGCACCCACAGGATCGGGTGCGGCAGGGTGGCGAGCGAGCGCCAGCCCCACATCCGCGCCGCGTTCAGCGCCGCGGCGCCGATCGCGGCGATGCCGGCGAGGCGCACGGCGTCGGGCCAGCCGAGCGCCAGCGCGTCGAGCGCCACAAGCAGGCCCACGGCCCACACCGCGCTCGCATCGACGACGCCCTGGGGGTCGACGCCTGCGTGGGGGAGCGCGTTGCGGGTGAACGCCGGGATGATCCGCCCGGCGACGATCACGATCACCAGGGTGACGGCGTCCAGCCCCAGCGCGCGGATCGGTGCCATGGGCTCGGGCCCGTACCCGGCGGCGCCCGCGTGCACCGCGAGGTTCGCGGTGGCGAGCACGAGCAGCAGGATCGGGAACGGTAGGTTGCGCCAGTTCTTCGCCGCGACGATCGGCCGCCCGACCACGAACGCGAGCGCGGGCAAGAACGCGACGTCGATCGCGGCGACCACGCCCCACGGGAGCGCTCCGCCGAACGCGACCACCAGGCGTCCGGCGACCCACAGCGCGCACAGCGCGGCCAGCGGGCCCCCGACGGCGGTCTGCAGGCCCGTCCAGTTGCGCGCCGCGGTGAGCAGGAAGCCCGCGATCACCGCGACGACGAAGCCCCACACCATCTCGTGCGCGTGCCAGACCGTGGCGGGCAGCGCCGGATGCAAGGGCGCACCGCGCAGCATCGCCACCCAGGCGAGCGCGGCGAGCGTCGCCCACGCGGCGGCGAGCAGGAAGAACGGGCGGAAGCCGTGCGAGAACAGCGGGTGATTCATGGGCGGAGTCCGGCGAGCGCGTCGAGGACGGGCCCGCGATCGCGCCCCAGGCCCTCCTGGGTCAGCAGCGGGCGCCCGTCCCGATCGAGGACGGTGACGAGGGGAAGGAAGAACCTCGTATGCGCTCGCATCTCGCCTCCGGGTGCATCAAACTGGACATCGATGTCCGTTGATTAGCCCGAGGCGGCGCCTCCGTCGAGTGACGGATCACGCAGAATGGATCAGCGAACCCGAGCGGGGCGAAACGCGAGGCTTCGACCCTTGCGCCACTGGCAGAGCTCGGCGCGCGGGCCGTCGGGGGTGCGTCGGATGCGCAGGTGGGTGAACGCGCGCTTCACGGCCTCGCGCCCCTCGGCCACCCAGGTGCCCGTGTTGAAGTACCAGCCGCCGTCCTCGTGGCGCTCGGCGACGGCCTCGTGCGCGTGCCCGAACACGACGATCGGCGCGCGGACGAGGCCTCGGATCTTCCGCGCGACCACGGCCATCCGCCGCTGCGGAAAGATGGACTCGCGCGCCGACTCGAGGCGTCGATACGCGACCAATCCTCCGAGCAGCAGGGCAGCGGTGACGACCGGCATCCACGCCCACGGCACGTAGAGCAGCGCGAGCACCCACAGCATCATGCCGCCCAACGTGGTCATCAGCCGATCGAGCATCATCGCGCGCAGCAGACGCGCCAGCTCGAGGGTCGACGGTCGATCGCGCAGCGCGTCGAGCCGCAGGAGCGCGTCCTCCGAGACGCGGGAGCGGTCGGCGAGCGTGTGCAGGCGCCGCAGGTGACGCTCGCGCATCGCGCGGATCGCCTCGGGGGTGCGTGTCCACCACACCGTCAGCAGGCGGCGGTTCGCGGCGGCGAACGAACCGAGCACGCCCAGCCCCCGGCCGGCTCCCTGGCGCAACAGCCAGCCGATGTACTCCCAGAAGCCCAGCTCGGTGCCTCCCGAGTGCGGCCGGTAGTGGTTCTGCAGGTAGTGCATCACCGTCGCCCCGACGTTCAGGTCGATCTCCTCGTCCCCGGGGGTGGTCGGCTGCAGCACGGCGTCGAACGAGCAGTACGGGTCGTACTGGTGGCCGTGCTCGACCCAGACCTGGTCCTCCTCGAAGAAGAACCATGGGTGAAAGGTGAGCCCCGCGTCGACGTCGGGGGCGGTGGAGAGCGCGCGGAGTCCCTGGCGGAAGGTGTCTTGCACTTCGGGCCAGTAGAACTCCGCGTCGTGGTTGCCGAGCACGACGGCGACCTCGTTGCCGGCGGCGAGGAACGCCGCGAGCGCGCCGAACACGCGCTCGTGCCGCGTCAGCACCCGGCGCATCTTCGCGCGGCTCGCGCGCGCGTTGGTGCCGAGGCCCCAGGTGTGGTCGTCGGGGTGCAGCGCGGTGAGCAGGCCCTCGTCGGCAGGGAGCAGGCAGACCGAGAGGAAGTCCACCATGTCGCCGTTCACGATGAGCTTCCACGGGCGATCGTCGAGCCGCGACGCGGTGTAGTAGGTGAGGAAGGAGACCAGCCCCTCCTCGGCACGATCGACGTGATCACCCGTGATCGCGCCAGGGTGGAGATCCTCCCCGAGGTGCAGATCGCTGATGATCAGCCAGTTGTGCGTCGTGGATGGACCGCTCACCTCGCGCCTCCTGTTCCACTGTCGCTGACGAAACGTCGCTCCGCAAGACGACCGACACGTGGGTGACGGGACACGACGTCTGGTTACCTGCAGGCGCTGACCTGGAGTCCTCGTTGCCCAAGAAGATGATCCTCGTGGACGGGAGCAACCACGCGTTCCGCGTGCAGTTCGCGCTCCCGCCGATGACCGCGTCCGATGGCTTCCCGACCCGCGCGCTGTACGGCTTCACCACGCTGTTCGCGAAGATCCTGCGCGTGAACCGCCCCGACTACGTGGTGGTGAGCTTCGACAAGGGCAAGACGTTTCGCCACGAGCTCTTCCCGGACTACAAGGGGCACCGCCCCGACATGCCCGAGGACCTCGCCCAGCAGTGGCCGTACTTCCAGGAGCTGGTCGAGGCGTTCGGCTGTCCGGTGCTCCACGTGGCCGGCTTCGAGGCGGACGACGTGCTCGGCACGCTCGCCGCGCGGTTCGCCGGGCCCGACCTCGACGTGTACATCGTGACCGGCGACAAGGACTTCGGGCAGGTCGTCGGCCAGCACGTCAAGGTGCTCGACCTGATGAAGAACGTCGAGATCGGGCCGGCGGAGGTCGAGGCGCAGTGGGGCGTCGGGCCCGAGAAGGTCATCGACGCGCTCGCGCTGTGCGGTGACTCCAGCGACAACATCCCGGGCATCCCCGGGATCGGGCCAAAGAAGGCGGCGCAGTACCTGCAGAAGTACGGCGACGTCGAGGGGGTGATCGCGAACGCGAAGGCCATCGGCGGCAAGACGGGCGAGCGCATCGTCGAGCACGCCGAGGACGCCCGCCTGTCGCGCGTGCTCGCGACGATCCGGCTCGACGTGCCGCTGGACGTGACCCTCGACGATCTCGCGCCGAAGGGGATGCAGGACGAGAAGCTCCGCGGGCTGTTCGACCGGTGGGAGTTCGGCGCGGTCGCGCGCCGGCTGCTCGGCAGCGCCGCCCAGGTCGACACCTCGGCGTACCGCGCGGTGCTCACCGCCGATCAGATCGACGCGCTGGTCGGCGCGCTCCGGGCCGCGGGCCGGTTCGCCGTCGGGGTCGAGGCGCACGGCGCGGACCCGTCCACCGCGGACGTGCTCGGGCTGGCGTTCTGCTGGGGAGAGCAGGACGCCGCGTACCTGCCGCTGCGCCGCCGCGCGGCCGATCAGCTCGGTCCCGACGAGGCGCTCGCGCGCATCGCGGAGGTGCTGGCGGATCCTGCGATCGGCAAGACGGGCCACGATCTGAAGGCCGTGGGCCATCTGCTGTCGCGCAAGGGCGTCGCGCTCGCCGGCGTCGACGGCGACGTGATGCTGCTCGACTACTGTCTCGCCGCCCACGAGAAGAGCCACGCGCTCGACACGCTCGCGCAGCGGTTCCTCGGGCACACGATGTCGACCTACCAGCAGGACGTCGCGCGCACCGAAGGGCTGTTCTTCGACCAGATCGATCTGGAGGACGCCACGCGCTACGCGGCCGAGACGCCCCACGTCGCGTGGCTGCTCGAGCGCAAGCTCTCCGAGAAGCTCGAGGCCGGCCCGCGCAGCGTGTACGAGACGATCGAGCTGCCGCTCGT
The DNA here is from genome assembly GCA_964419905.1 of uncultured Enterobacteriaceae bacterium. Lineage (GTDB taxonomy): Bacteria > Myxococcota_A > UBA796 > UBA796 > JAFDJI01. Next base: position 10,236 of record CAYQSE010000140.1, on the reverse strand, counting down.
GCCGCTGCTCTCCGCGATGGAGGACGCCGGGATCCGCGTCGATCTCGACGTGCTCTCGGCGGCGCGCGACGCGGTGCACCGACAGACCGAGGGGCTCGCCGAGGCGTGCTTCGTCGCCGCTGGGCGCGAGTTCAACCTGAACAGCCGCCACGAGCTGCGCGACCTGTTGTTCGAGGAGCTCGGGCTTCCGGCGGGCAAGAAGGTCAAGGACGGCTACTCCACCGACTCCTCGGTGCTCGAGAAGCTCGTCGACGTACACCCGCTGCCCGGGTTGATCCTCGAGCATCGCCGACTCACCAAGCTCCTGTCGACCTACCTCGACGCGCTGCCGGCGGCGGTGCGGCCCGATGGGCGCATCCACACCACCTTCAACCAGGCGGTCGCCGCGACCGGGCGGCTGTCGAGCAACGATCCGAACCTCCAGAACATCCCGATCCGCACCGAGGACGGCCGCCGGATCCGCGACGCGTTCGTGCCCGATCCGGGCTGCGTGTTCCTCTCGGCGGACTACAGCCAGATCGAGCTCCGGGTGCTGGCGCACTACTGCGGCGAGGGGCCGCTGGTGGACAGCTTCACCGCTGGCGAGGACATCCACCGCCGCACCGCGTCCGAGGTGTTCGGCACGGCGCCCGACGCGGTCACTTCGGCGCAGCGCAGCGCCGCCAAGGCGATCAACTTCGGGCTGATCTACGGGATGAGCGCGTTCCGGCTGGGCAACGACCTGCAGATCTCGCAGAAGGAAGCGCAGCGCTACATGGACGAGTACTTCGGCCGGATGCCGCAGGTGCGGGACTGGCTCGAGGCCACGAAGGGCATCGCGCAGGAGCGCGGCTACGCCGAGACGCTGTTCGGGCGCCGTCGCGTCATCCCCGACATCCACAGCCGCCAGTGGAACCTGAAGAAGGCGGCCGAGCGCGAGGCGGTGAACACCGTGATCCAGGGCACGGCCGCCGATCTGATCAAGCTCGCGATGCTCGCGGTGGGCGCGCGGCTCCGCGACGGCGGCTTTCGCGCGCGGATGCTGCTGCAGGTACACGACGAGCTGTTGCTCGAGGTGCCCGAGGACGAGATCGCTCGGGTCGAGCCCGTGGTTCGCGCGGCCATGGAGGGGGTGTACGACCTCGCCGTGCCGCTGGTCGTGAACACCGCGACCGGCGCCAACTGGAACGCGGCACACGGTTGAGGGCGGTCCCCCCTGCCGCGAGGGGGCCGATCACGGTAGGGTCAGGCGGTCTGAGGAGGCGCGCGTGTCGCATAGCGAGGTCCAGATCGAGAGCCGCGAGGAAGACGCGGAGCTGCTGCGAGCCGTGCTCGCAGGCGACGCCACCGCCTACCGTGGGCTGGTCGAGAAGTACCAGAACCGCGTCTACGGCATGGTCTACGGCATGCTCCGAAACCGCGAGGACGCCCGCGACCTCGCACAGGAGGCCTTCGTCAAGGCCTACAACAACCTCGCCACGTTCCGGCTCGAGTCGAGCTTCTACACCTGGCTGTACCGCATCGCGATGAACCTCGCGATCGATCACGTCCGCAAGCAGAAGCGCCGAAAGACCACGTCCTTCGAGGACTCGATCGGCGCGCGGGACGAGACGGGTGCGATCGACGAGATGCATCAGCAGGAGAGCCCGCGTCGCGCGCTCGAGCGCAAGGAGCTCTACGCGCGGATCATGGACGCGATGGACAAGCTGCCCGACGACCAGCGGCAGGTCGTGCTGCTGCGCGAGCTCGAGGGGCTCTCCTACAAGGAGATCGCGGACGTGATGGACATCCCCGAGGGCACGGTGATGTCGCGGCTGTTCTACGCGCGCAAGCGGTTGCAGCAGCTCCTGACCCAGGACAAGCCGGCTTGACGAATTCGGGACACGTCTTGAATGAAGGGCGCGCCGGTGCGTCACACGCGGCGAACACACCCTCGGAGTGCCCCGCGCCATGAGCCTCGCAGAGCTCGTACCGCTCCTTCGCAGCCTCCGCGACCGGGTCGCCGATCCGGACGCGTTGGCGCGTGCTCGCGCGCTGGTGGCCAACGAAGCGGCGCTGCCCGCCGAGCTCCGCGACGGGGTGTTCGACGACGACGCAGCCGCGGCCGCGGCGGGGCTGCTCGCGGTGCTCGGGTGCGACGAGACGCTCGGTGGCGCGCTCACCGACGCGATAGCGCGCGAGGGCGGCGTCGAGCTCGCCCCGTCCGTGCTGGCCGCCGTCGGTCTGCACGACGAGGCGCTCCCGATCGCGGACGCCGTGCGCGACGCGGCGGGCGAGGTCGACCTCGTGGCGGCGGTCTCGGCCTTCACCGAGGGGGCGTGGATCTCGGCCTTCCTCGACCACGAGCTCGATCCGTCGGCGCACCGCCTCGCCGCACACACGCTGATGCGCGCGGGTGGCTCCGCCGAGATGACCGCGCTCGCCGATCTCGGTCAGGTGCTGCGTGAGGCCGCGCACGACGAGGCTGGCGAGGTCGACCTGTGGTCCGGCATCGCCGGCGGGATCGGCCTCGCCGAGCCCGAGGAGGTCCCAGGCTGGGACGGTGCGCTGCTGGCCGAGGCGGTCCAGCACGAGGCGGGCGAGATCGACGTCGCCGACACCGTGATGGAGCGGATCCTCCGGCACGCGTTGGCCCTCGGGCCCAGCGCCGCGCCGCCGCCGGCGAACACCTCGATGGGCTGGTGGCTCCCGGCGCTCGCCGGCATGGCCGCAGCGCTGCTCGTCGGCGTGCTCTATGGGCGACTGCCGGGTGCACCGTCGGCCGTCGAGGGGACGTCTTGGGACGTCCAGTTCGCCTCGTCCGAAGAGATCGCGATCGACGACCTCAGCTACGGCGTCGAGACGATGGTGCAGGTATTCCAAGGGGACGGCGACAACGCGCCCCTGATCATCTGGATCGACGACCAGGAGGCTCGACTGTGATGTCCAACGCACGTTCGATTTGGCGTCTCGCCGCTGTCGCGGCACTCGGGCTGGGCCTCGTCGGCGTCGCCCCGCAGGCTCTCGCGCAGTCTCGTCCCCCGGCTCCGGCGCCCAGCGCGCCCGTCGCACAGAAGGTCGCGGTCGAGGTGATGGTGGTGCACGCCACCAACGCCCACACCCGCGTCGACGCGCGACTCAAGGCGATGCTCTCGCACCTCAAGCACCTGAACTACACCGGCTACGAGGTGCTCGACGTGCGCGCGAACGACCTGACGCCAGGGCAGGAGAGCAGCTTCGCCATCGCGGGCGGCAAGCGGATGGTCGTCGGATTGATCGAGCACGACGAGCGGCAGGCGCGCCTGCGCGTGCGGATGTACAGCGGCTCGCGTGGGCTGCTCGACACCACCGTCAGTGTGCACCGCAATCGCTCGTTCATCGTCGCGGGGCCCGAGTATGAGGGGGGCGTCCTGATCCTCCCCATGACCGCCAGCTACTGAGCGGGCTATGGAGCGGGGAGGCGCTCGGCGCCGCCCCAGAGGTGCCCACCCCATGCACGTCGTGCTGTGCAACTGCTCGCCGTCGGAGTCCGCGAACATCGCGCGGGCCCTCGTGCGCGAGGGGCTCGCGGCCTGCGTGAACGTCGTGCCGGGCGTGCGTTCCTACTACGCCTGGCAGGGCGCGCTCGAGGAGGCCGACGAGCACGGGCTGTGGATCAAGGCGCCCGCCGATCGCGTGCAGGCCCTCTGTTCACGCCTCCGCGCCCTGCATTCCTACGATGTTCCGGAGATCGTCGTGCTCCCGGTGCGCGTCGAGTCGTCCGACCCGGACTATGTAGCGTGGGTCCGCGGCGCGCGTCCGCTCGGGGAGGGCCCGACTTGACCATCTTCCAGAAGATCATCGACCGGGAGATCCCGGCAGAGATCGTGTTCGAGGACGATCACGTCCTCGCGTTCCGCGACGTGCACCCCCAGGCGCCGGTCCACGTCCTGATCATCCCGAAGGAGCCCATCTCGCGGGTGTCCGCGGCCACCGACGCGCACACCGAGGTGCTCGGGCGGTTGCTCCGGGCCGCGGCGACGGTCGCGGAGCGAGAAGGGCTCGCCGGGGGCTTTCGCCTCGTCATCAACAACGGAGACGACGGCGGGCAGACCGTCGATCATCTGCACATCCACCTGCTGGGCGGCCGCCGGATGACCTGGCCGCCGGGCTGAAGCCCGCGCTCCAAGCGTCGACGCGCCCATCCGAGGGAGGAGATCGCTTCATGGCTACGCACGACACCACCACCCATCCGCTCGCATTCGCGCACATGGAAGGGGGGATGAAGACCGTCTACGTCGTCCCGAACAGCGGCGCCTACAGCGTCGTGACGTCCGGCGATCGGATCGAGTTCGATGATCTCGGCTACATCACGGTCGGCACCATCCGGCGCTACGACAAGCTCGAGGACCTCCTCGAGAAAGAGGGGTTCAACAACGTGATCCCCGAGGCCGACACGCCGGAGCAGGCGCTCGAGGCGCTGCGCGCGTCGTCCGAGTGGAACGGGCTGAACGAAGACAAGGGCGTGCTCGCCATCCGAATCCGCGACGCGAAGCGGAAGTCCTGAACGCCCGCGCGTCGGGCGTGGGCGCTACGCGTCCAGGCTGCGCAGCGCGGCGAGCAGGGGCGTGAGTGTCGGGTGGTCGATCACGCGCGCGGCGGAGTCGAGGAACTCGCGCGGGTCGATTCCGGCCTCCTGCGCGTAGGCGACCGCCTGGATCGCCATGTCGAGGCGATCGAGCTGACGCACGAACCGCGCCTCGGGGTCGGACTGCGCCTCGTAGGCGGTGAACGCGGCGCGCAGCGACTCGCCGTGGGGCAGGGGAGCGAGCAGGCCGTCTAGCGCCGCGTGCTCGCGGCGTCGCTTCTCGTCGCGGCTCACGCCATCCGACGGCATCAGGTCACCGACGCGAACCTCGGGCAGATCGTGCAACACCGCGTAGGTGAGCGCGCGCTCGCGATCCAGCTCGGGTGGTAGCAGGGCGAGCACGAGCCAGGACACGCCCCAGGCGTGCGCGGCCACCGACTCGGGCGACGACACGCCACGGCGCACCCAGCCCGCGCGGTCGAGGCGCTTGAGCGCCACCGCCTCGAGCAACAGCGCGATCATCCCGTCAGCCGCGCGCGCTGATCGGGCAGCCCGAACGAGAGCAACACCGGATCGTCGGCCTGGCGCGCCTCGAGCGCGGCGCGGCTGCGCACCCCACCCCAGCCGTCCTGCACCAGCAGCGCGGCCAGCGGCCCGCCGAGCGCGTTGCCCGGTCCGAGCGCGACGACGACCTCGGGCCCGCAGTGGTGCAGCGCGGTGCGCACCGCGGCGCGGAAGTCGAAGGTGTCGACGACCTGGGCGCCGAGCGTGTAGTCGCGCAGCCCGCTCGGAGAGGCGCGCAGCGGCCGGTGCACGACGCCGCGCCCGTCGACCAGGTCGGTGTGTGGCGCGCGCCATTGGAGGTCGTCGAGGTCGTCGAGCGCGCGCCGCGACGTGTCGGCGAGCAGCGGCGTATGGAACGCGGAGTGGAGGGGCAGGCGTACCGGGAAGGTGCGTGGCCCGCGGATCTCTGGCGGCAGCGCCGCGAGGAGGTGGCGGCAGCCCTCCTCGTCGCCGCCCAGCACCGCGTAGCTGCCGAGATCGATCGACCACCACGCGCCGTGCCCGGCGTCGCGGGCTGTGCGCAGCGCGACCTCGATGCGGTCGCGCATCTCGGACGACGGGCGCCACGCCTCGTCGACCAGCGGATAGAGGATCTGCCCGCCCTGGACGTTGGCTTCCTGGTAGGCGCCCATCGTGTCGATCAGGCGCACGGCGTCCTCGATCGGCAGCGCGCCGGCGACCGCGAGCGCGGTGTAGAAGCCCATCGAGTTGCCGACGACGCCGACGACCTCGTAGCGCGTGCGGTCGAGCTCGGCGGCGTCGGCGAGCGAGCACGCGGCGGTGAGCAGTGAGGCGTGCTCGCCGGCGACGTGCAGCCGGTTGCTGTAGCGCTCGGCGCCGTCGAGCGCGGTGACCGTCGGCAGCCCCCGCTGTGCACGGTAGGCGTCGCACACCGCGACGACCGCGCGGGCGGCCTCGCTTCGATCCTGAAGCTGCCCGAGCTGTGCGCGGTCGTAGCTCCCACGCCCGGGGCAGACGAGCAGCGCGCGCTTCACTCGGCCTCCAGCAGCGCCAGCGCGGCGCGCTCGATGTCGTCCTCGCTCACCAGCACCAGGTTCGCGGCCGCGGCGAGCGGGATGTAGGTGTCCTGCCCGGTGACGCGCGCGACGCGCACGCGGCCGCGGCTGCCCTCGGTGATCTCGGCGGCGACCGTATCCGCGATGCCCGACGACCTGCGGCACTCGTCGACCACGAGCATCCGGCCCGCGGCCTCGGCGTGCGGCAGCAGCGACGTGATCGGGAGCGGCGCCAGCCAGCGCAGGTCGATCACCGAGACGCGGTGGCCCGCGTCCCGTAGCCGGTGCGCGACCCGCAGCGACATCCACAGGCCGTTCGCGAAGCTCGTGATGCACAGGTCCGCGTCGTCGTCGCCGTACACGCCGACCTCGCCCACCGGGAGGTGCGCGTCGGGCGCCGGGTAGGTCGTGAGCCACGCGCCGTCGCCGTCGAGCACGTCCTTGGTCATGTACAGCGCGATCGGCTCGAGGAACACGCACACCCGACCTTGCGTGGACGCCGCGGAGACCATCGTGCGCAGCATCCGCACCGCGTCGTCGCCGCGAGACGGACAGCCGAACAGCACCCCGGGGATCTCGCGCACCGCGGCGATGCCGTTGTCGTTGTGGAAGTGACCGCCGAAGCCCTTCTGGTAGGCGAGCCCGGCGATGCGCACGACCATCGGGTTCTCGAACGCCCCTTGCGAGAAGTAGGCCATCGAGCACGCCTCGCTGCGCAGCTGATCGAGCGCGTTGTGGATGTACGCGAGGTACTGGATCTCGGGCAGCGGCAGCAGGCCCGCATGACCCGCACCCATCGCGAGGCCGAGGATCGTCGTCTCGTCGAGCAGCGTGTTGAACACGCGGCCGACGCCGAACTTCTTCGAGAGGTCGGCGGTGACGTGGTAGACGCCCCCCTTCCGCGCGACGTCTTCGCCGAACAGGATCGCCTCGGGGTGGGCGAGGAGCACATCCCCCAGCGCGCGATTGAGCTGGAACGCGAGGTGCCGCGGCCGCTCGCTGGTCTCGGGGAGCTCGCCGAAGTGCGCCTGGCGGGCCCCCTCCGGCGCGACACGCACCCCGGCTGCGACCTCGGCCGGATCGTGGCGGAACAGCGGCGCCATCACCGCCTCGGCGGTCTCGAGCTTCGGGCGACGGGTCGCCTCGCGGGCGAGGGCGCCGAGGCGCTCGCGCGTCTCGTCGTAGAGCGCGAGCACCTGCTCCGGGGTCAGCGCGCCGGCCTCGACGAGGAGCGAAGCGGTGGTGCGCAGCGGATCGCGCGCCTCGGCGGCCTCGATCTCGTCGCTGGTCCGGTAGAGCTGCTCGACGTCGGAGCCCGCGTGGCCGAGCAGCCGCACCGTGTCGAGGTGCAGGAACGCCGGCCGGCGATGACGGCGCACGTAGGCGACCGCCTGACGGGCCGCTTCGTAGGCGTGCGCGAGGTGCAGCCCGTCGCCGTGGAAGTAGCGCAGCCCGTGCATGTCGCGGTACCGCGACGCGATCCAGCCACCCGGTGTACGCACCGAGATGCCGATCCCGTTGTCCTCGCACACGAACAGGACCGGTGCGTTCACGTTCTGATGCGCGGCGTGCGCCGCGGCGTTCAGCGCGGTCTGCGCGGTCGCGTGGTTGACCGAGGCGTCGCCGAACGTGCACACGACCACCCGATCGTCACGCTCGCCGCGGAGGCGGGCCCGGCGGTCGATGGACACCGCGCAGCCGAGCGCCTTGGGGAGCTGCGAGGCGATCGTCGAGGTCTGCGGCGGCACGGCGAGCGGGAGCGAGCCGAACACCTTGTGCCGCCCGCCCGCGATCGGCTCGTCCGACGACGCCACGAGCCCGAGCAGCACGTCGAACGCGCCCTCGGGTCCGCCGCGCTGTGCGCACCGCGCGAGGAAGAACGCGCCGCTGCGATAGTGCAGGAAGGCTGGATCGTCTGGGCGCAGCGCGGCCGCGACGGCGGCGTTGCCCTCGTGGCCGGCCGACCCGATGGTGTAGAAGCTCTGCCCGTCGTTCTTCAGCTCGCGGGCGATCACGTCGCACAGGCGCGACTCGATCTGGGCCTCGAACAGGCCGATCGCGTCGCGCGCGGTCAGCGAGAAGCCCTCGATCAGGGGCGCGTCGAGGTCCTCGAGGCGCGGGGCCGGGACGAGCGCGCGCACGTGCTCACGAAAGTTGGCGTCCACGACGCCGACGCGGTTGATGGACATCCGGCTTGGGGATTCCTATTCGGGGATCGGGATGAAGGGGTACTTCGCCCAGCGCAGGTCGGGCTCGCGGAACACCACGTCCACGTAGTCGTCGCGCTTCTGTACCTCGGCGGTGCCCGGGAAGTAAGGCTCCAGCGCCGCCTTGATGTTGCGGTGGAAGCTGCGGTCGAGGTGCGGGATGCTCACCAGCTCGACGCGCCCCTTCGGGGGCAACGCGATGCTCGCGAGAAACTCGACGTAGGCCATCATCGCGCGCACGGCCATCGCGGGCGTCGCGCGCTCGAGGATCAGCGTGAACGGCAGACCCGGACCCTGGTTGAGCTCGAGGCGCGCCTGTACCGGGAAGCTCTCGGCGAGGATCTCGGCCTTCTCGAGCGCGTCGATCAGCCAGACCTCGCGGATCCCTTCCCACTGCGGGCTGCCGACGCCGGCGTCCGTGGGCGTGTCGACGTCGCCGTGCGCAGCCATCGGCGCGGGGATGCCGTGCTCGGTGTCCTCGACGAGCGCGTCCGCGCCGTCCTCACCGTAGGGATCGTCGTGGAATTGGTCGGTGTCCTCCTCGATGCCGACGACGTCTTCGATCAGCGGCTCGGGGACGATCGCCCGCTGCTCGAGCGCGCCGCGTCCGGCCGTCGGACGCACTGGGGCGGGCGTCGCCGTGCCCCCGGACAGCCCGCGGAGCGCGGCGCCCACCGGGGTGCCCATCCGCGGGGCCGCACCGAGGGGGGTGCCGCCACGCGTGGTTCGACCGAGCGTGAGGCCGCTGTGGGTCGGCGCCGCGTAGCTGGGCAGCGCGTCGCTCGCGTCGGGACCGGTGGCGCGCGCAGACGCGCCCCCGGTAGACGTGCGGCGGCCGCCGGGCACCGGCGTCATCAGGCGGGGGCGCGCGCCCATTGGCGTACCGCGCACGCGCGCCATCATCTGCCGCTGGCGCGTGAGGCGGGAGAGCTCTCCCGAGAGGCGCTCGCGCTCCTTCTTCTCCCACGGCAACAGCGGACACTCGCGGCCGATCAGCACCGAGGCCTGTGCGGCCATCATCCACGACACGCCGATCACGCCGGCCATCAGCCCGAGCACCAGCGGCAGCGGCATGCCGATCGCATTCTGGAGCGGCACGAGCTGACGCGACAGGGTGGCGTCGATGAAGGGGAGCGCCGCCACGCCGAGCGCCGTGACCACCGCGAGGATCGTCAGCAGCGCGAACAGCGTGCGCGCGATCAGCACGGGATGCCACGCATGTGCCGCACGGAGGCGCGCGAGCGCCTGAGAGCGGCTCACGTCCTCTTCGAGGAACTCCAGCTTCGAGCGCGTGAGCTCGATCTGTTCCTCGACCTCTTCAATGGACTCGAAGAATTCCATGGTCCGGGAGCGTTCCGTCCGGGTCAGAGGCTAATGCATATGGAGGCAAGATCCCAGGGCGCCCCGATTCTAGCAGCCCGCGCGACCGACCGCCCGAATCCGACCGAGCGACGCCGGCGACCGCGGCGGGCCCGGGGACGGCGCGCGTCACGGGCGATCCTCGATCGTCGGCCCGTCGACGACGGCGAGCGCGATGCCGGCGAGGTCGGCGGCGCGCGCCACCGCGCCGACCAGGTTGAACTCGCCCGCTTCGTCTGCGCGCTCCCAGGCGGCGTTCAGGTGAGCGGCGGCCTCGTCCGGCAGCGCGCGCGCCAGCGTGAGCAGCGCGAGCACCTCTTCTCGCACCGACCCGGCCTCGCGCGCGTGGACGAGCGCGATCGCGGCGGAGGCAGCGCCGTCCTGGCTGCGCCCGACGTCGAGATCCGCGTTGGCTTTCGCGACGAGGGCGGCCGCTCGTGCGAGCGGCTCGTCCAGGCCGGCGAGCACGTCGTCGACGGTGCGCGCCGCGAGCGCGCGCGCCTGCTCGCGGGCCGCGGCCGCAGCGATCGCCTCGCGCGCGGCGGCGAAGACCTGCTGATGCAGC
>CAYQSE010000139.1:0-14843 GCA_964419905.1 uncultured Enterobacteriaceae bacterium | reverse complement strand
GAGATGTGATCAATCGACAGGCGGGACGCCCGCTCCCCGTTCCTGGATCTCGCGAACCCGCGCTCAGTAGACCTGCGACGAATCGACCTAAAGCGCGCGGGAAGTGAGCCGACAGGACGGGCAGGTCCTGCATGCGGATTTATAACAATGTCGCTTCTGCCCCGTTTCGTCGCCGCCCTCTTCGCCGCGCTCCTGCTCACCGGGTGCTTCGACCTGTTCGCGCCGAGCGGACCGAGCGTCACCGCGACCCCCCCGAGCGCGATCGTCGCGGGTGAGTCGTTCGCGCTGCCGGTCGCGATCGAGCGCGGGGACGTGCTGGGCGTGGCGGTGAAGCTCTCGCTGCTCGCCGAGGTCGACGGGATCACCGCCGAGGCGATCACCACCACCGACACGACGGCGATGCTCCAGGTCTCCGTCGGCGCGAACGTCGTCGAGGGCCGCTACGTCGCGCAGGTCGTCGCGCGGAGCGACGACCACGAGATCCACAGCGCCGCGTTCACCTTCGACGTGCGCTGGGCGGCGCTCGAGCCGGCCACGATGGTGATCACCGCGCCGAGCGAGGTCGCCCTCGGCGGTCACCTCAGCCTGTCGGTGGCGCTGGATCGGGGCGACGTGCTGGGGGCCGAGGTGGTGCTGGCGTTGGTGGCGGACGGTCCAGGCATCACGGCGGCACCCGTCACCCTGACCGGGACGACGGCGACCCTCGAGGTCGCGCTCGGGGACGACGCGTCGCTCGGCGCGCATCAGGTGTGGATCCTCGCGTCGTGCACGACGGCCGAGGTGTTGAGCCAGCCCTTCGCGCTGCAGGTGGTCGCCCCGCCGCTCGCCCCGGCGGGTCTGACGGTCGCCGCATCGGCCGTCGTGCGGCCTGGCGGCCAGGTCGACCTCGCCGTGGCGATCGAGCGCGGCGACGTGCTCGGCGCGCAGGTCACGCTCTCCCTGGACACCGACGCGTCGGGCATCACCGCGAGCCCGCGGATCACGAGCGCCGCCGAGACGAGCCTTCGGGTGGCGGTGTCCACCGCGGTGCCATCAGGCGAGTACGCGGTGGAGGTGGTGGCGCGTAGTGGCGACGTCGAGGTCCGCAGCGCGACGGTGTGGCTCGAGGTGTTCACGGGCGCCGTCGGCGCAGTGACCGGCGAGGTCCGCGCGCCCTTCTTCCCGTCCCCCAGCGACGCGGACTTCACCACGAGCGCGAGCGACGACTTCCAGATGCTGAGCTTCGCCGGCGACGACGCGGTCTACGACAAGCCCAACGGGCGCGTGGTGCCTGGCGAGGTCCTGGTCCGGCTCCGCGCCGACCTGTCGCCCGAGCGCATCGGCGCGCTGCGCGCCCCGACCGGCGGTCCGGTGCTGCGCGCGAGCGAGCCCAAGCAGCGCCCGGGTCAGCTCGGACTGTGGCGGGCGGACGGCAAGCTCTCCGAGGGCGAGACCATCGCGCTGGCCGCCGCGCTCGCCGCGCGGCCCGACGTGGCGTCCGCGACCCCGAACTGGATCCTCGGGGCCCACGCCGGCGGCGCCCCGTCCGCGCTGCCGCTGCAGTGGCACTACGCCGCGCTCGGCGTGTACGGCGCCTGGTCGGTCGAGCGAGGCCACGGCGCCCCGGTCATCGTCGCGGTGCTCGACACCGGCGCGCAGCCCCACGTCGATCTCGACGGGATCTGGCTGCCCGGGTTCGACTTCGTGAACCTCGACGACGATCCGACCGACGGGGGCGCGCCGTCCGCGTCGTACATGAGCCACGGCACGCACGTCGCCGGCACGATCGCGATGCGCTCGGCCAACGACCCCTACGTCGCCGGCGTCAGCCAGGGCGCCGCCATCGTCCCGGTGAAGGTGCTGGCCGACGAAGGCCAGGGCTCGCTCTCGGGCTTGCTCGCGGGGATGGTGTGGGCCTCGGGCGTCGAGGTTCCCGGCTACGCCTACCCGTCCTCCTGGGGCGCGATCCCCCCGAACCCGAACCCGGCCCGGGTGATCAACATGAGCCTGGGCGCGAACATCGGCGGGTGCCCCGCCGAGGTGGGCGAGATCACGTCGTACCTGGCGAGCCAGGGCGTGGTGCTGGTCGCGTCGGCGGGCAACGACGACGTCGACGTGGCCGACGTGGTGCCCGCGAGCTGTCCGGGCGTGATCGCGGTCGGCGCCGTCGGGCCCTACGACGAGCGCGCCTGGTACTCGAACTACGGCGAGCGCGTGGACGTCTACGCGCCCGGCGGCGACTTCGACTACAGCTTCCGGGCCGTCGGCTTCGACCGCGCCTACGCAGCCGGCGTGTTGAGCACGACGCGTGTGGGCGCGAACCACGACGGCTACGTGTTCATGCAGGGCACCTCGATGGCCGCGCCCCACGTCGCCGGCGTCGCGGCCCTGCTGCTCGCCGACGCGCCCACGATGAGCGCCGAGCAGGTCCGCGAGGCCCTGGTCGGGGCCACGAACGGGATGAGCGAGCGCCAGTGCGATCGCGACGACGCGATCGACTGCACGGGCGGGGTGCTCGACGCGGCCCGTGCGCTCGGTGTCGACGACCCGGCGCCGTGGCAGGGCGCGCCGAGCGTCGCGCTGACCCTGTCGCGCTGCACCTCGGCCGGCTGCGCGAACGAGTCGAGCCCGCCTCGCGTGGTGCGGGTCGCGCACGGCGCGCTGACCCGCGGCCACTACCCCTTCGACCTCGGCGACGTCTCGCCCGGCACCTACCGGCTCGACGCGGTGATCGAGGCCCCGGGCACCGCGTGGCCCTTGTCGACCGCGACCCAGGTGATCGACGTGGTCGAGGGCTCGGCCGTCTCGCAGGTCCTCTCGGCGTCCTGAGGCGACTAGCGGACGCCGCCGTGAGGTCGGCGCTCGCTCGGCGCGCCGGTGCACGTCTTCGTGGGGGCGGTACCGGAGGCCGACGCGGCGGAGTCCGACATGATGGAGCGCGAGTAAAGCGGCTTGAAGCGCAACATCATAGCCATGCGGTCGGTTCGCCGGAGCGGGGCACATGTCCTGACGATCTCGACGCGGGTACTCTCTCCCGGTTCATATCAGGAGCGTTTGATGCACCGTGTGCCGCGCAGTGGTTTCCATTTCCTCGCGATCGCCCTCCTCACGCTCGCCTGCAACGGCGGAGCCCCCGACGGGGACGACACGAACGATGACAGCGACGACACCGTCGACACCGTCGACACCGACTCGGAGCAGCCCGGCAGCTTCGAGGTGTCGACCGAGGCGGGCGAGGGCGGGAGCCTCAGCCCGGAGAGCGCGACCGTCCTGCATGGCGACACGACGGCGTTCACGGTGGAGGTGGACGAAGGCTTCGGCCTCGGCGAAGTGACGGGCTGTGGTGGCACGCTGGACGGCACCACCTTCACCACCGGCGCCGTCACCCAGGACTGCACCGTGACCGCGTCCTTCGAGGTGCTCGACTACGAGCTTGGAGGCACCGTCGTCGGGCTCTCCGGGGGCACGCTGACCCTATCGCTCAACGGGGACCAGAGCGTCGTCGTGAGTGGGAACGAGAGCTTCGCCTTCGCCGAGCGGCTCGACCACGGATCCGCCTACGCGGTGTCGGTGGCGGTTCAGCCGACGTCGCCGGCCCAGGTCTGCGGCGTTGCGGGCGGGACGGGCGAGATCGTGGCCGATGTCGACGACATCCTCGTGGTCTGCGTCCACGCGGACCTCCTGACGCTCGCGGCCAGCCCTGCCAACCAGCGCGTGACCCTCACCTGGAACGCCGAGCACGCCGAACTCGGCGCTGCCGAGTTCCACGTTTGCCATGCCAGCGAGTCCTTCGACGACTTCGCGTCCTGTGTCGATCTCGTTTCGGGGGTCGAGCACGCCGATGTGGTCAGCCCCTACATCGTCACCGGGCTCGTCAATGGACAGGAGCATCACTTCCAGGTGGAAGCTGTGCTCCCCGAGGGCCAGCGGATCTATTCGCCGGTGGTGGACGCGACGCCGGAGATGCGACCTGCTCGAATCGTGATGGAGCCCGCATCCGTCGCGCTCTCGCTTCCCAGCGGCGCCACCGACGCAACGGCGCTGGTGATCCACAACGAGGGCTACGAGAGCTTGAACTGGACGATCGAGACGGAGAACGTGCCACGGACGATCTGGGACCAGCCCGAATCTGGCACCTCGGGCATCATCAGCGACTACTTCAGGGAGCGTCCCGAGGGCGAGTTCGGCGTCTTCACTGCGGTGCCCTTCGTCGTGGGTGCGGGCGAGGCGATCACCGAGGTCTTCATCCCGGGATTCTTCTCGCAAGACCTGACCATCGCGAGTGCGCTCGACCTGAACTGGATGATCTACGAGGAGGTCGATGGCGCTCCGGCGGGCGTGCCCTTCGAGTCCGTTGGCGCCGCGCCCGTCTGGAGCTTTGCCGCCGACCCGGACGCGACCGGCATCGCGCTGGACGTTGGACGCGTGACCCTCGACGTCGAGGCCGCAACAGGAGACGCCATCGTGTTGCCGGCCGGCCGGTACTGGCTCACCTTCTTCCCCGAGATCATCTGGTCGAATGTCGGCACCCGGTGGAACTGGTTCCAAGCTGCGAACTCGGCCGATCCAGCGAAGGTCGTCGACCCGTCGGCCTTCTTCGGGGCCACGTTCGCATCCTGGACGCCAATACCGAACGCCGTGAGCTTCCCTAGCGTCGCCTTCACCCTCGAAGGCGCGTTGGTCTGCGAGCTGCCCGGCTGGCTCGCGGTGGACAGTGCCGCGGGGACGGTGTCGGGCAGCGACCACCAGGAGCTCGCCCTGGAGCTCGACACCGCAGGGCTCGCTCCAGGCGTCTACTCGGCGGTCGTCTGCATCGGGAGCGATGATCTGGAGACGCCGTTCCTGGCTGTGCCGGTGACACTGGAGGTCACCGCGGAGTGAGCCCAAGGCGGCCGCGCTGGTGGCAGGCCTCCCGTCGCGCGCGACCGGGAGGCCTGCGCTGGAGGACCTCCCGGCGCCGCGGTTCCGTGCCGCCCCTGACGAGGACGCATGGCGCCGCCTCGAGCATGGCGCGCGATCCGCGGTAGCCGCCGCGCCGTCGCCCGGGTAGCCGTTCGTCATGGCGACCTGCCCTCCGAACGACCCGTGCCCCTGCGAGAGCGGCCGCAAGTACAAGAAGTGCTGCCGGCCCTTCCACCAGGGGCAGCCCGCCCCTACCGCCGAGGCGCTGATGCGCTCGCGCTACTGCGCCTATGCGCTGGGGCTGGCGGACTACATCCTGGCGACCACCCACCCCAAGGGGCCGCACCACGAGCGCAACCGCGCGGCGTGGTTGAACGAGGTCCAGCGCTTCTGCGAGTCCACCTCGTTCGAGGGGCTCGTGGTCTCCGGCGCGCGGGAGGAGGGCGATCGGGGCATGGTGGCGTTCCACGCGCGGCTTCGTCAGGACGAGCGCGAGGCCACGCTGTCCGAGCGGAGCCTGTTCCTGCGCGAGGGCGGCCGCTGGCTGTACCACTCGGGCCTGCGGCACGGCGACTGAGCCGACGGCGCCGCGCGGCCCGCTCGCACGGGACAGGCGCGCGTGGCATCGTGTCCGCCATGCGGAGCCCGACCACCGATCCCCACCACGCGATCACGCTCGCGTGGATCGTCCGCCTGCGCTGGCTCGCGGGCGCCGCGCAGGCGCTCGTGCTCGGGGTCGCGGCGCCGCTGGTCGCCGACCTGCCGGTGGCGCCGCTGGCGGCGGTGATCGGGCTCGGGCTCGTCAGCAACCTCGGGCTGTGGCTCGCGGGCGGACGTCGCCCGGTCTCGGACGGGCTGCTGCTCGGGGTGCTCGCGCTGGACGCGGGGCTGCTCACCGCGCTGCTCGCGCTGAGCGGCGGCGCGTCGAACCCGTTCTCGGGGCTGTACCTGGTCGTGGTGGGGCTCGGCGCGCTCGTGCTGCGGCCGGCCGGCGCGTTCGCGCTCCTCGCGGTGTGCGCGATCGCCTACGGTGCGCTGTTCACCGAGCCGCTGGGCGGTGGCGGCCACCTCGGTCATCCGGGGATGCGCGGGCACCTGATCGGGATGTGGGTCGCGTTCGTGCTCGGCGCGAGCTTCCTGTCGTTCGCGATCGTCGTGCTGCGGCGCCGGCTCGAGGTCGCCGAGCGCGAGGCGGGCGAGGCGCGGGGGGTGGCGGAGCGGGCCGCGCGGCTCGCCTCGCTCGCGACGCTGGCCGCGGGCGCCGCCCACGAGCTCGCGACGCCGCTGTCCACCGTGGCCGTGGTGGCCGGTGATCTGCAGCGGAGCGCAGACTCGGATCTGCGCGAGGACGGCGCGCTGCTCGCGCGTCAGGTCGAGCGCTGTCGTCGCATCCTGCACCAGCTCGCGGCCGACGCGGGCGCGGGGCTCGGCGAGGGCCGACAGGTGCGCGCGCTGGACGCGCTGCTGCGCGAGGCGGTGGCGGATCGGGCCGTGACGCTCACCGTCGATCCAGCGCTCGGCGACGTGGCCGTCGAGGTGCCGGTGGAGCTGCTCTCGCAGGCGCTGCGGCGCGTCCTCGACAACGCGCTGTCGTCGGGCGATGCACCCGCGGTGTCGCTCGCGGCGCGCGTGGCTGCCGGGCGCCTCGAGCTCGTGGTGCGCGATCGCGGCGCGGGCATGACGCCTGATGTGCTCGCTCGCGTGGGCGAGCCGTTCTTCACCACGCGCCCGACCGGTGAGGGGATGGGCCTGGGCGTCTACTTCGCCCGCTCGGTGGCCGAGCACCTCGGCGGTGGGCTGACGCTCGCCTCGACCCCGGGCGAGGGCACCGCCGCGACGCTGTGGTTCCCGCTGGCTACGATCGTCCCATGACGCCTCAGCCCGAGACCCTGCTGCTCGTCGACGACGACGACACGCTGCGCGAGCGCCTCGCGCGCTCGTTTCGCGCCCGCGGGTTCGACGTGCTCACCGCGAGCGATCACCCGACCGCGCTCGCGGTCGCCGGCCTCCGCGCCCCCGATCTCGCGGTGGTGGACCTGAAGATGCCCGGCCCGTCGGGCCTCGAGGTGGTCCGGGATCTGGTCGCGGCCTGCCCGGACGTCGAGGTCCTCGTGCTCACCGGCTACGGCAGCATCTCCACCGCGGTCGACGCGGTGCGGCTCGGCGCGCACGGCTACCTGCAGAAGCCCGCCGACGTCGATCAGATCCTCGCCGCGTTCGAGCGTGGGCGGGCCGATCCGCTCGGCGCGCCCGACGAGGTGGACTACGAGCCGCCCTCGCTGGGTCGGGCCGAGTGGGAGCACATCCAGCGCGTGCTCGCGGACTGCGGCGGCAACGTCAGCAAGGCGGCGCGCGTGCTGGGCCTGCACCGGCGCACGCTGCAGCGGAAGCTGTCGAAGTACCCGCCGCGGTCGTGAGGCGCGGCAGGGGGATACGCTCCGACGCGCCCGCTATCGCCCGAACCCTCTGATCCGGTCCGCTCCGATGTCCCGACGCCCCGCGAAGCCTCCGACGTTCCCCGTGCCACGCTGGCTGATCGCGTGCCTGCTCGTCGCGGGTTGCGCGCGCGCCGCGCCGCCGCCCGAGCCGGTGCCGTCCGCGCCGTTCGGCCACCCGCTGGTGATCGGCCACCGGGGCGCCTCGGGGTATCTGCCGGAGCACACCCTCGCGTCGTATGCCCTCGCGGTGCGCCTCGGCGCGGACTTCATCGAGCCCGACCTCGTGCCGACGCGTGACGGGCACCTGATCGCGCGCCACGAGGGCGAGCTGTCGGCGACCACGGACGTCGCCGAGCGCTTCCCGGAGCGGCGCGCGACGCGCGACATCGACGGCGTGACCGTCGAGGGCTTCTTCGTCGAGGACTTCACGCTCGCCGAGATCAAGACGCTGCGCGCGCGTCAGGCGTTTCCGGGTCGGGACCTGTCACACGACGGGCAGCACGAGGTGCCCACCCTGATCGAGATCCTCGATCGGGTCGCCGCGCTCGAGGCCGAGACGGGGCGCCGCATCGGCCTGTATCCGGAGATGAAGCACCCGGCGTATTTCGCCGCGCGCGGCCTGCCGCTCGAGCCCGCGCTGGCCGCAGCCCTCGCGGCGCGTGGCTACGAGCGCCCGGACGATCCGGTGTTCGTGCAGAGCTTCGAGGCGGACAGCCTGCGTCGCCTCGCCGGGCTCACCGGGCTGCGCCGGGTGCTGCTGGTCGCGGCCGAGGCGGCGCCGGACCTCACGCTCGCCCGCGAGGTCGCGCACGCGATCGGCGTCCACAAGTCGCACATCCTCCCGGTCACCCTCGACGGCGGATACGCGGAGCCGACCGACCTGGTGGCCCGCGCGCACGCGCACGGGTTGCTGGTCCACGTCTACACCTTCCGGGACGACACGATGCCTCCACCGCCCGATGCGCCCGCCGCGCCCGCTGTCACGCCCCACGACCCGCTGCGCGAGCTGGCGCGCTTCTACGCGCTCGGCGTCGACGGCGTGTTCGCGGACTTCCCCGACACGGCGGTCCGGGCGCGGGCGGTGCCGCGATGAGCCTGCCGCCGATCCCCGAGGCGGCGTTTCGCCGCGACGACTTCTCGGCGCGGCAGGGCGCCTACGCGGGCTGTCTGCACGAGGTCCGCTGGGGCTACCCGAAGGGCTGGCTGCGCTCGCAGGCGCGCCGGGCGCTGATCCGGCGACGGTGGTTCCAGGTGTTGGCGTTCACCGAAGACCTCGCGCTCGTGTTCTGGATCCGCGACGAGGGGATGGACGGGGGGGCCGCCGTCTGGGTCGTCGATCGCCACAGCGGTCGCACGCTCGCGCGGGCGACGGCGAACGGGCGCCCGCTGGCGTCGATGGCGGTCGGGCCGTTCTCCGGCTGGCGCACCGACGCGTGGATCCGCGCGGGCCGGGATCGCCTCGCGCTGCGCCGGGCCGACGGCGCGAGCCACTACACGCTGGAGGGGCGCCTCGAGGGCGTGGCGTTGGCCGTCACCCTCGACGTCGCCGGCGCCGCGCCGATCACGGTCATCGGCGAGCACGCGCCGCGTCGCCCCGGCCTGACCACCAAGTGGAACCTGGCGCCCGTGCGCGGGCACGTCACCGTTGGCGGGCAGGAGCACGCGCTCGACGGTGGGCTGGGCGCGCTGACCTACACGAACGGCTTCTTCCCCAGCGGGGTCCGCTGGGTGGAGCTCACCGCGCTCGGGCGGCTGCCGGACGGGAGCGCGCTCGGCCTCGGGCTCGCGTCGGGCAACCGCCACGGCGCGGTGCAGGAGCACGTGCTGTGGCGCGACGGTGCGGTGGTTGGCGGAGGGCCCGCGCTCGTGCTGCCGGGCGACGGGGGAGGCTGGCGGATCGTCAGCGCCGACCGCACCGTCGATCTCACGTTCGACCCGCTCGCGACGGATCACGAGCCCGTGACGCGAACCTACGGCGCGACCGAGGCGAATCGGATGCTTGGCGTCCTGCGCGGCGAGATCCACCCCCCGGGCGCCCCGAAGATCCGCCTGAACCTTCTCCCTGCGCTGGTCGAGGCGCACGGGCCGCTCGGCGGACGCTCCGTCGTTTGACGCGCGGATCGCGCCGTCCTATGGTCGCGCTCCCCTCCAAGTCGGAGTTCGACCCATGAATCGCTTCCTCGCGCTCGTCTGCGTGTTCGCCCTCTCGGGCTGCGCCTACAAGGGCCAGACCCTCCCGTCGTTCACCCCGAACTTCGCCAGCGCCGACTACCAGGTGCTCGGCCGCACCAACCACGAAGAGTGCGGCACCTACGTGTTCATCGACTGGGGGCACCTGTTCAAGAACGAGGCGGCCTCGGCCGTCGGCGGCAGCTCGCTGCTCGACATCCTGCCGATCGGCGGGCACAACCAGGAGACCAAGCGCGCGCTCTACCACGCGCTCGAGAAGGTCCCCGAGGCGACCCACCTGCTCGAGCCCCGCGTCCGCACCACCTGGAACGGCTTCGGCATGCCGCCGTTCTTCGCCTTCGGCCGCGCTTGCTCCACCGTCGAAGCCCGTGGCGTGAAGATCCTCGAGCGTCCGGTCCCGAACGCGCACTGATCGCGGTTCAGCGGAGCTTCGCCTTGGCGAGGCTCCGCGCCATGTCCGCCTCGGCCTCCATCAGCGTGTCTTGGAGCTGGCTGCTGTTCGGCGACGACACGCTCTTGAGGATCTGGCGCGTCTCGTGGTCGCCCCACGCCAGCAGGCGCCCGCCGCCCGCGTCGTGGAGCGACCACAGCACGCGGATGCGCGCGCCGGTGTGCGTGCCCCAGGTCTGACCCTGGAACCAGCCGCCGTTGTGCGAGTAGTAGTAGACGACCATCGGCACCAGCACCGCGTCGATGCCGTCTGGCAGCGCGGGCACGGCGCGCAGCGCGGTCGGGTTGAACAGCGCCACCGGCATGTTCTGGTTGTCGCGCCCCTCGAGGTCGTAGCTGCCGCGCAGGTCGCGCCGCTGCGGCACCGGCAGCGACTCGTCGGGCAGCGCATCCAGGCGCTGCCAGGTGATCTTCTGGCGATCGAGCGCCGCGATCATCCAGTCCTCGACCATCGCGCGGATCTCGCGCGCGTAGGGCTCCTGCAGGTCGAGATCGATGTGGAGCGAGCGGTTCTGCAGCCCCCCATCGGCGCGCACGACCTCGAACCCGCCCGAGAATACGACGTTGCCGACGAACAAGTTCTCGAGGAACACGTCCTCCTGCACCACGCCGGGCACCTCGTGCAGCAGCACGGGCGGCGCGAGCCCGACCACCAGCGGGTCGCCCTTGTACGGCGAGCCGCGCACGAGCGCCTTGGGCGCACAGGCGACGGCGAGCGAACAGACGATGGCGAGCGATGCGATCCGCACGAGACCTCCAGCGATCTCCCCGCCTATCGGCGTGCGGCGTCGCGCGCCCGGTCGAGCATCCCCTCGAGGTGTCGCGCGGCCGCCTCGGCTCCGCCCGCGCGGGTGAAGCCCGCGGCGACGCGGCGCGCAGCGGCGGCGTAGCGCGGATCGTCGAGCACCTCCCGCACCGCGCTCGCCAGGTCGGCGCCGGTGACGCGCCCGAAGCGCACGCGGACGCCCGCGCCCGCCGCGACCACCTGGGCCGCGACCACGGGCTGATCGTCCTTGATCGGCGCGACGACCAGCGGTCGGCCGTGCGCGAGCGCCTCGCACACGGTGTTGTGGCCGCCGTGGCAGACCACCGCGTCGACGTGCGGCAGCAGCGCGACCTGCGGCACGTAGTCGCAGCGCAGCACGTTCTCGGGCAGATCGCCCACCCGATCCGCCGGTGCCACCAGGATCACCTGCCACGGCGCGCTCGCCATGCCCTCGGTGACCGCGCGATAGAACGCGGCGCCGCGCTCGGCGTTCACCGTGCCGAGCGAGACGAGCACGCGCCGCCCCGGCGCCAGCGCGTCCCACGGGAACGGCGCGTCGCTCGGCCGCCGCGAGAACGCCGGCCCGACGAACGCGTAGTGGGGCGGGAAGCGGTCGAGCGGGCCCACGAGGTCGGCGGTCGAGAACACGAGCACGAGGTGGGGTGAGCGGTCGGGCTCGGCGACCGGCGGCAGCCCGTGCGCGGCCTGCAGCGCCGCGTGCTGGGCGTCGCGCCACGCGAGCACCTGCGGGAAGTCGGCGAGGGGCTCGACGACGCTCGCGGACGTCGTCGCCGTCGTCGCCCACGGCAGGCCCATCCGGCGCGCGACGATGGCGCCCGCGAGCGCCTGCTGATCGACGATCAGCGCGTCCGGCGCCCACGCGGCGACCGCGGCTTCGACGCCGGGCACCATCGCGTGCGCCAGCGGGAGCAGGAAGTCCTCCCACAGCAGCTTCAGCGACGCGAGCCCGCGCGACTTGTTCGCTCGCGCGGTCAGGTCCGCGACCTGGTCCGCGGCGCCCGCCTCGGGCAGCGCGAGCAGCGTCGCGTCGGGCGGCAGCAGCGGGCGCACCTTGCCCGGGTGTCCGACCCAGGCGACCTCGTGCCCCCGCGCGGCGAGGGCGGCGCCGACCGAGACCGTCGGGTTGACGTGCCCGGTCAGCGGCGGCACCACGAACAGGAACCGGCTCACAGCCAGCCCACCACGCGCGCGCGGACCTCGGCCGTGGCCTCCCACAGCACCGAGTGCGAGCAGCCGGGCAGGATCTCGAGCGTGCACGCCGGGGCGTGCGCGGCGAGGCGCTCGCCGTGGGCGCGCACGTCGGAGTCGCCGCCGTACAGCGCGAGGATCGGGCAGCTCAGCGCGGCATACGCCGTATCGGGCCACGCCCGCGACGCGGCGACGTCGGCGAGCAGCGTGGTGCCCTCCACCAGCGCCTCGGCCTGGCTCGCGAGCCGGCTGCGCTTGCGCTCCGAGTGCCGCCCCAGCCAGGCCTGGAACGCGCGCCCGATCGTCGCGTCGCGCGCCTCGCCCCGCAGCGCGAGCGTCTCGGCCATCGCCGCGCCCCAGCCGGGCTCGGGCAGCAGCGCGTCGACGAGCACGAGGCCGTCGCAGCGGGTCGGGTGCGTGAGCGCGAACGCGACCGCGAGCAGGCCGCCGAAGCTGTTCCCGACCAGGCGGACGCTGTCCAGGCCCTCCGCGTCGAGCAGTCCGCGAAGCTCGGCGACGAGCGCGTCCAGACCGTATCCGGTGGCCGGGCGCTCGCTCAGCCCGTGCCCGCGCAGGTCGTAGAGCCACACAGGGTGCTGCGCGGCGACCGGGTTCGCCACGGTGAAGTACCAGCTGGACAGGTTGTCCATCACCAGCCCGTGCAGGAACACGACCGGTCGCCCGTCGCCGTGCCCGAGGCGCTGCACGTGGAGGCGCACGCCGCCGACGTCGACGTCAGCCATGCGGGGTGCTTCGGGTGCCGGATCGGGCCATGCGCGTCGCTCGAGCGGGGAGCGGGAGCCTAGCCCGAACGGATCGTGGTCGCCTGCTCTCGTAGCGGTGGCGAACGGCGGCGCAGGCGGATACCTTGCCGGCGCCCTGGCCTGTGCCCGCGGCCCCGATCTCGATCTGTGGAGAACCACGATGTCTCGCACCCTGTCCCTCTCCGCCGTCCTCGCCCTCGCAGCGCTCGGCGCGTGCACGCCGCCCGAGGGCAACCTGGCGCTCCAGCCCAGCCTCTCCCAGGTGCGCATGGGCGAGGTCGATCTCGACGCGCTCGACGCCGCGTATGTCCTCCCCGACTCGCTGTTCATCCCCGGCTTCACCGAGAACACCGAGGACCAGCCCGGCTACGCGCCGATCCCGATGCGCCTGACCGACGAGCAGATGGCGAAGCTGGCGAACTTCGACGACGATCCCGCGCCGCTCGAGAAGCACGCCAGCTACGCCTACACGTTCGGCATCGGCGATCTGTTCGACAGCAACGAGAACCGCCTCGAGTTCGACGACGTGCAGCAGGGCGCCATCGGCGACTGCTACCTCGTGGCCGCGCTCTCCGCGGTGCTCCACGCGGACGTCGATGGTCGCATCCGTGAGGGCTTCGTCCGCCCGGTGCGCGACGCCGCGGGCGATCCGCTGCACTTCGCGGTGCGCTTCTACGACTACGCCGGCCGCCCGCAGGACGTCGAGATCGACGCCGAGCTGGTGCGCAGCGCGTCGGGCAACCCCACCTACGCGCGCTCGATGGACAGCACGCGCGGCGACGAGGAGTGGGGCATCAGCCTGATCGAGAAGGCGTACGCCAAGTGGCACGGTGACTACGAGAAGATCGGCGACGGCGGCTCGCCCGGCGACGTGATGCAGGCGCTCACCGGCAGCCACGCGAGCTACCGCTCGGTGAAGAACATGACGGACAGCACCGTGTTCAGCGTCGTGAGCCAGGGCATGACCGACAACCGCCCGATGGTGGCCATCACCTACGGCGAGGATGACGGCGTCGACTACACCGGCACCTCGATCTACGCGTGGCACGCCTACACGCTGATGGGCGCGGGCACCCACGAGGACGGCACGCGCTACGTCGAGCTCCGCAACCCGTGGGGCAGCACCGAGCCGCCGGGCAACGGCCCCGACGACGGCATCTTCAAGCTCGGCCTCGAGGAGTTCCGCCGGCTCTACGTCGGCATCAGCCTCGGCGGCCGCATGGTGGCCGACACCGTCGCGCCGGCCGCGGTCAACGACCTCTCCGTCACCCGCGCGGTCGACGGTGGGCTCGTGCTCGGGTTCACCGCGACGGGCGACGACGGGCAGCGCGGGCTGGCCTACCGCTACGATCTGCGCGTCTCGGACGCGCCGATCACGCTCGACAACTTCTACGAGGCGCGTCGCGTCGCGATCGCCGACCCACAGGCCCCCGGCGCGCGCGAGACGGTCGAGATCACCGACCTGCAGAACGGCGCCACCGCGTATGTCGCGATCCGCGTCGAGGACGAGTCCGGCAACATCTCGCCGCTCGGCCCCATCACGCAGGGCGTGCCCGCCGCCGTGTCCCCGGTCGGCGACCCGAACGCGGTCGTGTTCGACTTCGAGGGTGGCCTCGGCGATCTGCTGTGGGACGGCCTGTTCCACCCGTCCACGGTGCACACCGTCAACGGCGGCACCGCGATGTACTGCGGCGATGCCGAGAAGGGCACCTACGACGTCGGCATCGCGACCTGCGCACTGATGCTGCCGGGCGTCGATCTCTCCGTGCACACCGACCCGCGGGTCACCTGGGCGCAGCGGCTCACCACCGAGCAGTCGCTCGCGTTCGACAAGGCGTGGGTCGAGGTCCAGGGCGACAGCGAGACCACGTGGACGGTCGTGTGGGAGCGCGCCGAGCACCAGATCGGCGCGCACGAGTTCATCACCGTCGACCTCTCGGCGTGGGCCGGGCAGGAGGTCACCGTGCTGTTCAACTTCGACAGCGTCGAGGACTCGGCCAACGACTACGCCGGGTGGATGATCGACGACGTGACCTTCCACAGCGCGCCCGAGTAGCGCGCCGCGTGTTGGTCGCTCTTCCGTGGGTCGGCCGTCCCGGCCGACCTGCTGCCGGCCGGGACGGCCGGCCCACGTCGTGGAGGCGA